>RXJW01000061.1 GCA_003963005.1 Burkholderiales bacterium | reverse complement strand
GCGATCTCGGTCGTTCGGCGCTGCACGCAGCAAGACCGGTTTGCGACGCATTCCAGTCATCGAGGCGTCAGCCGGGTCAGCCTCCGTAGTGGATGGTCGCTGAAGAGGTTCTTGGGTCAGATACTGCCCCGGCGGTGCAAAAGGACCAACCCGACCATGCCGATACCAAGCGCGGTGTGTAGCCAGCCCAAAGCGGGCCTCAAATCCTCAGGGGCGAAGTAGTAAAGCACGTAGCCCGTGAGCATCAGAAGTCCGGCGAGAGTGCACATCCACACGCCCGTGCGCCGCTGACCCGCGAGTGGCCACCGCGCACTCAGCCGCCACCCCTGCGGCACATGGCCACCGCCGAGTGCCCCGAGCACGAACACGCCCAGCATGGCGGCCAACCCGTGGACCCGCAGGCACCAGGCTTCCAGGGGGTGAGGCAGTTCGCCGGCACCTGCACCCACGCTGTAGTGCAATGCCAGCCAAACCAGGCCCGTCAGCAGCAGCGCTGCACCGGTGAGGTAGAGCCCGCGTCTCTGCCAGCGGGGCAGGCGATGCCTCGGCTGATGGGACGCCGCGTGTGGGTGCGGGCGCGGATGGTGCTGTCGTGTCATCACTGGCTTCGAGGCGCGTCGTGTCGCCACGCGCGAGCATCGTAGCGGCTGAGGATCGGGTCATCGGTGCAGCCGCTCAGGGCGATGACCTTGGTCAGCGCGTCGGCCCAGAGGCAGCGTGGCGCCGCAACGCTGACGTGAGCCTCTCGGCGAGGACTCAGGGTCGACCTGCTGTCAGCAGCGTAGTGGCTCGTGGCAAAGGCTCCGTCTTGCAGGCGCGCGAATTCGCGCGTGCCGCCGGCGGCCTCGTCGCGCAGCATCACGGGCACTTCCAGATCTCCAAATACGCGGAGATCGCCGCCAGCATTCACCCAACCGCATGCGCAGCCGCGCAGACGCAGGGTCTCCACCGCAAGGTCCACGGCTTGTCCCTTGGCGATGCCGCCCAGGTCGAGCAGCACGCCTGCGTGAAGCTTGCGAAGCCGGTTTCCCGTCAGCCGCCAGCCTTCCACGCCGGTGCCAAGGCTCACGTCGAAGAGCCCATCGCTGTCGTCCCGCAGACGCTGGGCAGCCTCAAGCGCCTGAAGACACAGAGAACCAATCTGAAGATCGCTACCCGCAGGCAAAGCGTTGAAGCGAGCGATCTCGCTCTCCGGTTCAAAGCGCGAAAGTTGAGCCTGCAGCACGGCGATGGCATTGAGCGCATCTTGCAGGGCCGACTCGCTGCCGACCGGGGCGCCGACTTCCACGAGCGTGCCCAACAAGGGTTGCGCCCGTCGCAGCATGGCGGTCACGACAGCTTGCCCGAGCGTCGCGCGGCGGTCAGGGTCGTGACGATGCGGCGCACCCCGTCGGTCACATGGGTGCAGCTCAAGGTGGCACCGCTGATATTGGCGATGTCCTCGCCCACACGCAGCGGGGCCGTCGCCGTCTTGCCAGCGAATTGCCTGCGCCACGCTGGCAGGCGGATCTCACCGCCGTGGCTTTCCCGGTAGGTCAGGATCTCGACCTGCTTGATGCTGCCGTCCGTCAAGACACCCACCGCATAGCCGATGAGTTCGTGCTTGCCGATCACTTCGTCGAGGACGATGTAGCCCAACACGGCCGTTCCCTTGCGCGCCACCCGAAGATCCAGCGGCCGGCCGCCCGTATCGGGCGCGAGCGTCTGCGCCTCCAACCTGTCGGCGTCCGGAAACATCAGCTGGGCCGCCTGTTCGGGGCTCAGGTAGTTCACTGCATAGGCACTGGCCGGCGCCAGGGCCACCAGCGCAGCCGGTGCGAGAGCCAGGCGCATCAGAAGCTCCAGCCCACGCCGAGGTTGTAGCGATTCGCCTCCGTGGCTTCGCGGAAGCGCTGGTAGTCGGCCTTCAACACCACGTTGTCCGTCAACTTGAAGTTGGCCCCCACCGTGACGACACGCTCGCTGCGGGCCGCGTCGGGCGTCAAGCCGGCGCCGAGGTCGGCATAGGACTTGGCCGTGTTGAAGCGCTCCCAGCGAACGAAGGGCAGCAGCGCGTAGTCGCCACTGGACCAGATCTTGTAGGCGCCTTGCACGTAGAAGCCATCGAAGGTCTTCGGAATGAGCGTGTCATTGCCGACCAGCGGTAGGTTCAGTGAGGCCGTGTTGCTGATGCTGCCACGTGTGTAGACCGTCGAAAGGTCCCAACGGCCTGGCGTCCATCGGGCGTGGACATCCCACAGCGTGATGCGCGACTTGGCGACGGCCTGCGCCTGCGAGGCTTGGCCGGTGAAGACGGCGCCGCCCAACAGCAGACCCGGGATGCCTCGCCAGTTGGCCGCGCCGAACACGGCCACATCGTGCGCCTTGGCCAGGGCCATCTCCTGGTGAATGCTGCCGAGCGGAGACTCACGGCCTTCGCTGGAGGTCGCATCCCACTTACTCAGGTTGAAACTGGTCGTCAGGCCACCCTGCAGCGTGAGCCCGTTGTCGAAGCTGCCGACCAGCTGGATGCCGCCCTCGCGCCAGGTGCTCGGGATGATGGCGGTCTCGACGAAGTTGCGCTCCACGCCGAAGAATGCGGTGGGCTCGTGGTTCTCGTTGAGGAGCCCGGCCGGCATCAGGAACAGGCCGGCACGGAGCGCCAGGCTGGGGGTGATCTGGTGCTCGATGTAGGCCTGCTCCACCTCGACTTCACCGGGGTCGCTCGCTGAAGAGACCGCGTGCTCCACCTCCAGTTCCGTGACGACCTTGGTCCTGTCGTCAAAGCGGTGCTGGTAGCCCAGCACGAAGCGGCGGATGTCCGCCTGCGCGTTCTGGCCGGCCTTCGTGGGCCGGTTGAAGTTGATCTCGCCGTAGCTCGTCAGGACCGTGGCGGGCTCGGCGCGTGGCTGCTCTGCAGCCGCGGCCGGCTGCGGCGCCGATGACGGTGCATTCGCCGGCGCCGCCGCGGGCGCGGGCTGGGTTGCGCGCTGCTGCTGCAGCTGATTCAGTTGCGCCTTGACGGCGGCCAGTTCTGCCGCCAGCGCATCCAGCTTGCGCGCCAGCTCCGCCTCCGTGGCGGTCTGCGCCTGTGCACTGCCGAGGGCGAAAGCCAGCGAGATGGCGAGAAGGGAGCGAGCGGGATGCTCGCGAACGAGGATGGCCATGAGGAGACTCCGTTGTTCTTCGGTGTTCGGAAACGGCTCAGCGCGGCACGTAGCCGTCGCTCAGCGTGCGCAGAAAAGCCACGACGTCGTCGATCTCGGCGTCGGTCAGGGCGGGGGCGTCGCCCGGCTTTCGGTTGTAGGGGCCCTCGGTGGTGTTGACGTTGCCCCGATAGGCGGCGGGCAGGTCATCGAACTTGCGGACGGTCCCGTCGGCATCGCGGGGGTACCACTTCTCCGGGTTGGTGTCGCGCTGCACGTAGAAGGTCAGCGCTTCCTTCAGCGTCGTGAAACGCCCGTTGTGGAAAAACGCCTGGCGCCTGGCGACGTTGCGCAGCGAGGGCACCTTGAACGCGCCGCAAAGATCGGTGCGTGCCGCCAACTCGGGCCGTTCGCACAGGCCGAGGTCGAAGTAGCCAGGGTCGGCATTGCGCTGGATGGCTGGATTGCGCGGTACGCCGAGGTTGTCGTAACTGAAGTCGGTGAAGAGCGGGAAGCCGCCGTCCGCCCGCTTGGCCGACGGATGGCAGGCCTGGCAGTTGCCCTTGCTCGGGCTGTTGAAGAGCGCCAGGCCCCGCAACTCCTGATCGCTGAGTTGGGCCTTGCCGCGCAGGAACTCGTCGTACTTGCTGGAGAACGGCCGGAAGTCGGCGTCCTCCTTTTGATACTGGGCCAGGGCCTGCGTCACGCGCTCCATGGCATCCTGGGGCCGGCTGAAGATGTCCTCGCCGTAGACCCTCTTGAACTCAGTCGCATAGGCAGCCTTCGCGAGTCGCGCGATGACGGCCGGCACATCGGCATTGGCCATCTCGAATGGGCTGAGGAAGGGCCCGGCGGCCTGGGCCTGCAGCGAGGCCGCGCGGCCGTCCCAGAAGAAGCCGCCCGTGGGTGTGCCATCGGCCGCGAAGAAGAACGCCGTGTTGAAGGACAGGTAGTTGATGGAGGGCGCCGTGCGGCGGCCCTGCTGATCCAGCATCGGGCCGCCCAGCTGCATCGCGAGCGAATTGGCGGGCGCGTGCGACTGCGATGCGTCGTGGCAGCCCGCACAGGACTGGCGTCCCGAGGCCGACAGGGACGGATCGCTGAAGATCTTCTGGCCCAGGGCTGCCTGATCCGACAACGGCTGAGCCGCAGGCACCGAGGCTTGTTCTGCGGCGGTCCCGCCTCCGCCACAAGCGCTCAGGACCACTGCCGAGCAAAGCGCGACGGTCCAGGCCAGAGGGCGCCAAGCGCTGAATGTCATTTTTCTGGTCAATTGACGCGGCCCCGTTGGAAATGATAATGATTCGCAATTGTATTTCCTGTTGCTACGGGTGCGAGGGCCCAAGGCGGGAAAGCAACTCGGCCTGACAGGGTTTGGCAAGCCAACACCGTGACCTGCGATATCCGTGCGGCTCGTGAAGCAGGCGTCCTTGACGGCCTCGCCATGGACGCGTCCCAGACCTGCATGGACACGATCCAGTGGGTGAACTTGAACCCGTCGCAGATAGTTCGCCTGGACCTGTGCCGCGCTGGACGGTAGGTCGTGAGCCCGGCCTAAGGTTTCCTCTGCGACAGCCCGACAAACGGCCGCTCGCAGCCGCAAATGCCCATGAATGGATGGTTTGCTCAGGTGCGTAAGGCGACTGCTTTCGGCGAACGCGGTCACTCAAGCCCGCACCGCGAACGACCGAGATCAGCC
>RXJW01000232.1 GCA_003963005.1 Burkholderiales bacterium | reverse complement strand
GACGCGTTGCTGGATCGTCTCGTGGGGTTTGTGGGGCGATGGGATTTCGGTACGGTGTCAGCGGTACTGCTCGACGGCGATATTGCCAACCCGGAGGTGCGCGGCAAGTCGATCTCCAACACGCCGGCCGGGTTCGTGGAGATGTCCAAGTCGCTCAACCTGGCGCGCCGGGACCCCGTGATGCGGCGGCTCATGCAGGAGAACGCTCCCTTCATCTGGGATCGCAAGACGTATGAGTCCGAGGGTGTCGGTGACCTCTGGGAGGCCCAGGCACCTTGGGGCTACTCCACGGGTATCGCGGTGTCGCTGCGGTTGGACAAGGACAGCCGCTTCCTCATTGGGATCGACAGGCCGACGAAGCTGCCCCGTGGTGACCGGGTGCTCACCGAGCTGCTCGACGGGTTCCAAACGCTCGCCGTCCATGCCCAGCTGGCGGCACAGCGGCTGTTTCCTCCAGGGGGCTTGATCCGCATGGAGGCCGTCGACACGTCGTTCAGGCTCTCCGACAAGGAACGCGAGGTCATGCTCCATGCCAAGCAGGGGCGCACGGCGTGGCACACGAGCCAGTTGATGTCGATCACCGAGCGGACGGTCAACTTCCACCTTCAGGAGGTGATGAAGAGGCTTGGCGTCTCCAGCAAGATGCAGGCGGTCGTTGCGCTGATCGAGCGAGGGCTCCTCTAGCAAAGTCCGACACCGGTTGCACCTGTCAACGCTGACAGTAGGCGAGTGCAGGGCGGCGCGGCACAGTAGAGTCATCGTAATTCGGAGCTTGCCATGACCCTCATTCAAATCATCTACGAACTCCTCGGCCTGCCCTATACCGGCGTCTGAGAACAAGAATACCTAGAACGTCGCTGTTATCTGCCGTGTGATTGGTTCCGGCAAATTCAGGGAATGATTCGATTTTGGTCCGCGTGACGGGTTCCGCGGACCAATTCATTTTGCGACGTGTCTTTTCTTCGTTGCTGACGGCGAATAGCAGTGGCGCCGCAAGCGTGAATCAGACGGTATCTGAGTTAATTGGAAACCTATGGTTGAGCGGCATTACAGTTCGCTAATCTCCATGGCCGAGGCTGATTTCTCGGAGGTGAGCCGTGGTTTGCGGCACTCCGTCACGCGGATTACCTCCCTCCAGGGTCTGGGAGGTATTACTCGGTGGGCCATGGAACTGGACGTCGGAGTGGCGTGGGTGTCGTGGAAGTGGGAGGAGGCGGTGATGCCTCGCACACTCGCGTCTCCCCAGACGGTGTTCTCCGTCGCCAACCCGATGAACGTGGCGTCCAACATCCTCCTCACAGATCCGGCCAGCAGGCCGTTGCTGCGGTCGCGGCGTGTGCTTGTGATCTACGGCCTGGTGTCGCAGCTCCCATGGCAGGACTACGTTCGCGAGGTTGTCTGGAACCAGAGCGCGAACCGAGGCCCGCAGCTCCCACTCGCTGCGGTTGGCAAACAGCACGGCGGCCGCGGCCGGCACGTGGAACAGCAGTGCGGCTCTCCAGCCGCGACCACGCGTGAGCAAATAATCCGCGCGCACTGAGCTGCCGTCGACGTTGCGCGCTCAGACGCGCGACGATGACCCGACCTGCTCCACGCGACCTCCGGACACTGCCAGCCCCCTGGAACCGCCCGCTTGCTGGGAAGGGGGTCTCGTGAGTGCGAGTCCCCAGCGATCCGATGGCCGACAGCGTATCGAGGACGCCGGCGTCGTTCTGCCCCATGCCAGAAAGCACGGGGCGGCACCGACGGGCCCGGAGGTGTCCGTAGGCACACCTCGGCTGGCGGATCTGTTTCCCGAGCCTGACTGGGCAGCGGCGTTGAGGCGCGGCATGGCGCCGGCATGCGCCGCCTACCTGGCGATGCTCTACGACTCGCTGGCCACGGCGCCGAAGGCTGACGGCATCTTCAAGCTGACGGCCGACGAGTGGTCTAGTGCCTACCTCACGGCAGTGAGGCTGATACGCCAGTTCTTCGAAGAGGTGCAGACCCTCGAAGAGGCGAAGACGCTGGCCCAATGGTTCGCGCGGCACTACGGTGAGACGCCGCGTTCGATCGTGAACAGGCCCATCCGCGATGTCGCTCCCTACTGGGCAGCGGCACCTGGCGGCCGCCGGCGTATGCGCAGTCCGGGCAGCTTCACGACGCGCCAGCACCTGCTCTCGATCTACATGCCCATGCTGGGCTGGCCAGAATCGAAGGACGTGCTCAAGACGAATGTCGTGCCATGCGAGCTGGAGGATGGGACCTGGCGTGCCGTCCAGATCAAAGGTGACAGCCTCATCTACGTCAGCGGCGCTATCGCGACGTTGCAGGACGCGTTGCATGAGTGCGAGCGCGAGTCACACCGGATGCTTGGCACGTCGGCCGCGCTGCGCTCCAGGCGGAGCGCGTCCATCCAGCCGAGGTCTGGGCCCGACGTGCGATTCGGGCGTGACATTTCGGGCGATGACCTGATGAGGGAGTTCGGATTCCGCGGCGTTCAGTGGGGTGAGAGCGTCCCGCAATCCGAACGGCAGTCCCTGCTGAACGAGGGCTGGGATGCACTCTGTGATCTGGCCGAGATCCTGTGCATTCCGAGACGCTGGATCGCCCTCGGGGCAGGCGATGACGCGCTCGGCATTGCGTTTGGAGCGCGAGGCGTCGCCCGCGCTCTTGCCCACTACGAGCCGGCACTCAACATCATCAACCTGACCCGTTTGAGGGGAAGAGGCTGTTTGGCACATGAATGGTTTCATTCGGCGGATCGACGTGCCGGCCGACGCCACGGCGCGGACTCTTACATGGAGATCGCGTGGCGTATGCCATGCGAGGGCCTTCAAGGGATAGAGCCCCAACTGCAGGGTCTGTACTCGGCCCTCAGGACGTCGGAGCTCAGGAAGCAGGCCAGGCGCATCGAAGCGCTGCCGCAAGCGCAGAAGTACTGGTCAACCATGTGCGAGCTGGGCGCTCGCGCGTTCGAGTCGTGGGTTCAGGATTCGCTCGTGCTGGACGGCCGGTTCAGCCCCTTGCTCGTTCATGGCACCTTGGAGAAGGACCACATGCAGCACCCTGACGAGTCACCGTATCCGCGGGGGGCCGAGCGGTTTCAGCTGGGCGAGCACTTCGAAGGGCTGGTGGTTGCCTTGCGGGCGATGGCGAACGCCAGCACCCCGGCGCCTGGCCAGCAGATGAGGCTCCCCGGGTTCAAGGGGGCATGAGGCGCCTGACCGAAAGGCTCGGCCTAACCCCCGACCTACCAGGACAACTGCGCTGTGACGGCGGTGCCGGCGCCAGGGGAAGAGTCGACTTGCAATGAGCCCCCCAGTGCCTGGGCGCGCTCACGCATCCCAGTCATGCCGCGGCCGCGCTGCAAGCGCGTCATTTCGAGGCCTTGCCCGTCGTCGGTGATGCTGATGGCGACATGCCGATGCTCCGCGTCGACTCGCAGCTGCACGCGCACCTGGGTTGCGTTGGCATGCTTGATGGCGTTGGAGAGCGCTTCCTGAACGATTCTGTACGTGGCGATGCCGACGTCGCTCGGCAGGGTTCTTGGGTTGCCGTCGACCGCAAGCGCGAAGGCACACGATGGGTGCGCCCGGTTGTATCCGTGGATCATGTCCGACAGGGTTTCGTGCAGGCCAACCAGATCGATCTCTTCGGGCCGCAGCTTTTGCATCAGCGCGCTGCACTGCGCGTAGAGGGTGGCCACGTGGTCGCTGATGTCGCCCGCCCGTCCCCGGATCGCGGCCAGGTCGGCGGGTCTGTCGACGGTCGCGCGCGCGATGCCTTGGGCATCGAGACGGATTCTGATCAGCAGGGCGTTGAGCGAGTCGTGGAGATCCCCGGCAATCCGTCGGCGTTCGTCCTCGAGCTGCCCGGCAAGGCTACGGCTCAGCGCTTGCTGGGCCTGGATCACCTTCGTGGCCCTGCGCCTTTGGGCGGCCAGGGCGCTAGCCTGCTGGACGGTGACGCCGGCGAGCAAGCACGCGCCGATAGCGCCCGAGGCGGCCATTGACCCGTGGCCCGCCTGCAGCAGTACCCAGCAGGGCACGGCCAGAAGCGCCAGGCCGGCTGCGGCGCTCGCGGCGAGAGCGAATCGCTGAATACGCCGGGTCGAGTTTGTCGGGGTGGTCAACTGCCGGAGGTCGCTATCGGCCCTGGGGTTATGCATCGACGACACCGAAGTTGATTGCGAGGCGAACAAGCTCCGCTGTCCGTGAGGCGCCGAGTTTTCGACGAACGGCGGCGCATACGAGGCCGGCGGTCTTGCGCGTCACGCCCAAATCGAGCGCAACCTCTTGCACGGTCAGACCCGTGGCCAGCAGCTTGAGGGCCCGCATCTCGCGGGGCGTCAGAGTGTGGGAGGGCGCTGCGGCCGGGTGTGTGACCAGGATGTCCGAGACGCCAGGCATGAAGAAGACTCCGCCGCTATGAACATTACGTATGGCGTGAGCGAGCATATTCATTGACTGGTCTTTTGTAACGTACCCCTTTACTCCGATGCGGTACGACTCGGCAATTATTGATACCTGTTCATATTGGCTGAAGAATATTAACTTCGCCGGCGGGTGCGAGGTTAGTATCTCCCGCGCCACGGATAAGCCAGAGACGCCGCCCAAGCGCACGTCGAGGACGGCTACGTCCGGGCGGTGCTCCTCAAACGCCGCGGTCACCCGCGCGCCGTCGTGCACCACACTGACGACTGGCATGCCGAACAGGGCGAGGCCGCTTGCTACGCCATCGGTGATCACCGGGTGATCGTCCGCCAGCAGGACCGTCGGCATGCCCATCGTCGCTTCCTCCAGACCCGTTGATTTGAAAAATTGCCTGCGTGGCAATTCTAAGGCCTCAAACCCCCCAAAAACTCTGAC
>RXJW01000147.1 GCA_003963005.1 Burkholderiales bacterium | reverse complement strand
TGTCCCGACTCGGCTGTCTGCAGTGGCACGCTGAGTAACCCGCGCATCTCAGCCTGTCCGGGCTGTGGACTTACACCACGCGCTGGGACATCACCTTCACGAAAGCCAAGGCGATGCAGCTAACCCTTATGCTTAGCGCGCCTTACCCCGAACGTCAGGCTACCCCATGACCCCACACATGACTTCATACGTCCCGTATGTGGCTCTGCTGCTGTCGACTTCTGCGCTGGCTGAGCCAGTGGTGTCAGCGCGAGCCGGCCATTTCTCCGAGTGCAAGATCGTCAGCACCGAGACGGCGGGTGAAGCCAGAGTCCGATTCGAAGTTCTCGGCGCCGAAGAAGACCCTGAGTGGCATCCCCATTTCGGACTGACTCTCACGGATGCTGACGACTACACCGTGTACAAGATCTCAGTGCTGGCATTTCCGGAACCGTTACGGGTTGGACAAGCTCAACAGATGTTCAGCTTCAGGAAGGGCTCCAAGGAGCCAATGCATGCGATCAATGTGCTGGCCTCGCATACACCGTCACAAGACGGCAAAGTAGAGTTTCGAATGACTTGGGACGAGAAGGGCCTGTTCTTGGCAACTGTGGACGGCGTCAAGACCGGCTGGATCAGCTCCTCGCGCACGCATCAAGCGTTGAACATTTTTGTCAGCGGAGCGACGGTCCGTGTTGACGCTGGTGACGTTGATCTCTCGCAATGTCACCCTTAACGGCGCGTGTGCTGTGCCCTGAGTCGTCGCTCAAGCCCCGACACACGACGGCGGGGAGCGTAAGCAACCGACGCGGCAGGCGTTGTGTCGTGGTGTACCGGCCTTGCGCAGCCTGCTTCGGCAGCCGGGGTGACTCGAACGCTAGGCCCTGGGAGAGGAGGTAGCGTGTTCTTCCGAAAGTCAAATAACGCATCGCCGAGTGTTGCGAAGCCAGTAGGAACCGTCGCAGTCTTTTGGGGTGCCAGCGATCGGATGATCTGTTGCAAAGGCATCGCGGGCGAAGGCAACGAGTTCAATGTCACCAGTCATCCGAAGTTGCATGACGGCGGGTACGTGGCCACGCTTGAAATCTCGGTGCCTGGAGAAGCGCAAGGCCTCTACATCCACGCCTTTTACAGCGGTCACTGGTCGTTTGCGGTCAGTCCATCGAGTGAAGAATCGGAGGGTCTTCCAGGTTGGCCCGTGGAGCGCGAGTGGGGAACCGTCAATCCGCACTCCGAGACACTCAAAGTTCACTGTCCCCCAGATGCGAACGTGAAGGTCATCGATCGGATCGAAGCCAATGGCTAGACATGCGAATGCATGCGGTACGGCTGGGCATAAGCCGGCTTTGGAGAGCGCGTCCTGAATCTGGCTTCAAAGGGTGTCGTCGGCGCCCGACTCATCAAAATCATGAGTGCCAAAGGTTGAGGCGGATAGGAGCGTCAGGACATGCGGTACTGAATTACTCACACCAGTGAGCCGCTGGCTGTGCAAGGCCTTGTGATCTGGCAGACCGCGCCGGCGAATGATCAGGGCGTCGGTGGCAAGTTCCAGACGTTGATCTCAGCGGCCACCATGACGCTCGGCGGCAGCGTCAGCTGACCACCAACTCCAGCACGCCGCTGCGCGCCCAGGCTTCGGCCTCTTCCTTCAGCAGGAAGCGGGTGCGCGCCTGCTGGCCGGCCCAGCCCTTGGGGCACTGCAGCAGCAGCTGCCGGCCCTCGCGCGCCAGCGTGGGTGCGCGCGCAGGCACGCCCCGGGCGTGGCACAAGATGACGGCCAGGCGCAGCGCGATGAGCTGGTCCAGCACGCTCGGGTCGGCCAGTTGCGCCTCCACCTTGCGCAGGCCGCCGCGCTGGCCGAGCGCGAGCGCGGCCAGGCGCTGCAGCTGGTTGTTGGAGAAGCCGGCCGCGTCCGCATGGCCGATCAGGTAGGCGCTGTGGCGGTGGTGGTCGTGGTGCGACACCAGCATGCCCACCTCGTGCAGCGCAGCTGCCCAGGTCAGCTCGCGCAGCAGCTCCGGCACCGGGTTGGGGTTGAGCTGGCGGTAGAGCTTCTCGGCCTTCTTGGCCACGCGCTCGGCCTGTGCGGTGTCCACGCCGAACCGGGCCTGCATCTCGGCGACGGTCGCGGCGCGCGGGTCGCGGGCGGCGCTCGGCTGCTGGCGGCCGGCCAGCTCGAAGATCACGCCCTGGCGCAGCGCGCCCTTGGTGGGCAGCAGCTCATCGATGCCGAACTGCGCCATCAGCGTGTAGAGGATGCACAGGCCACCCGCCACGACGGGGCGGCGGTCGTCCTTCAGGCCGGGCAGTTGCAGCTGGTCCTGCGAGCCTGCCTCCAGGCAGCGCTCGATGCACCAGCGCAGCGCCGCGGGCGTCACGCGTCCATCGGTCTGGCCGGAGGCTGCCAGCAGCTGCGACACCGCGCCCACCGTGCCCGACGAGCCCAGCGCCTCTTCCCAGAGCTCGCGGCGGAACAGCGTGAGGCCTTCCTCCAGCTCGGCGCCGGCCGCCACCTGCGCGGCCTGGAAGGCCTCCGGCGTGTAGCGGCCATCCGCAAAGAAGCGCATCGACAGGCCCACGCTGCCGACGCCGAAGGATTCGGCCAGCACCGGCTTGCGGCCCTTGCCGAGGATCATCTCGGTGGAGCGCCCGCCGATGTCGATGACCAGGCGTGGCTTGTCCGACGGCTGCAGCCGGGCCACGCCGGCGAAGATCAGCCGCGCTTCCTCGCGGCCGGCGATGACCTCGATCGGGTGGCCAAGCACCGCCTGCGCCCGCTCCAGGAAGGCATTGCGGTTGCGCGCCTCACGCAAGGTCTGCGTGGCCACGGCCCGCACGCGCTCGGGCGGAATGCCGACCAGTTGTTCACCGAACCCCTTCAGGCAGGTCAGGCCGCGCTGCATGGCGGCCTCGGTCAGCATGCCGTCGGCGTCGAGCCCGGCGCCCAGGCGCACGCTCTCCTTGATGTAGCTGATGCGCTGATAGCGGTCGCCCACCAGCCGCGCCAGTTCCAGCCGGAAGCTGTTCGAACCGATGTCGATGGACGCCCAGGGCTGGCTGCTGGAAAGGGTGCGTGTCGTCATGGGTCATCATTGTCCGGTCAAAATTTGACGCTGTTCCGTAACCCGCCCCGATGGAGTCCACATGCTCAAGGAAGAGATCGACAGCCTCGCGCCCGGACGCGATTTCAGCCGCCGCGGCTTCGTGCAAGCGACGGTCGGCAGCGGCTTCGCGGCCGCCGTGCTGCCGGTGACGGCCCAGACCATCACCACCGACACCACCGGCCTGGAGGCCGGCAGCGTGACCATCCCCGTGGGCGACTTCCAGATGCCCGCCTACCGAGCCCAGCCCGCCGGCAAGAAGAACCTGCCTGTCATCCTGGTCGCCAGCGAGATCTTCGGCGTGCACGAGCACATCGCCGACGTCTGCCGGCGCCTGGCCAAGCAGGGCTACCTGGCCATCGCGCCGGAACTGTTCGTGCGCCACGGCAACGCCGGCAGCTACACCGACATCCCCAAGCTCATCAGCGAAGTCGTCGGCAAGGCCTCCGACGCCCAGGTCAACGGCGACCTCGACGCCACCGTCGCCTGGGCCGCGGCCAACGGCGGCGACGCCAGCAGGCTCGGCATCACGGGCTTTTGCTGGGGCGGCCGCACGACCTGGTCCTACGCGGCGCACAACCCCAAGGTGACGGCAGCCGTGGCCTGGTACGGCCCGGTGGCGCGCAGCTACTTTGCCGGCGACAAGTCCGTCATCGACCGCGCTGCCAGCATCAAGTCGCCGGTGCTCGGCCTGTACGGGGCCGCCGACGGCGGCATCCCGGTCGACACGCTCACCCAGCTCGAAGCCGCGCTGAAGGCCGCCGGCAACACGCGCTGCGAGTTCGTCGTCTACCCGGACACACCGCATGCCTTCTACGCCGACTACCGGCCGAGCTATCGCAAGGCGGCGGCGGACGACGGCTGGGCCAAGGCGCTGGCGTGGTTCAAGAAGCACGGGGTGGCGTGACGGCCGGTGGGCTTGTTGCAGGGCGGGTGTGCCGGCGGTGAATGCATCAGGCGATGAGCCGCCATGGGATACCGTCCGTCGCTGACCACTAGGGATCGGCGGACGGGTCAAAGTCATCGTCGATCGCGAACTCACCGCGACGAAAAGCTGCGATCGCCTCTGTGGCACTTGATAGATGCGCGGGATGAACAAGGAGGTTCACGCTAACCACTGAAGCACGCCGGTAGTCCACTTGCTCGCGCCGAATGTCGCCAAACGCACATGGGATGCCCCCGGTATGCAGGCAGTTGGCGAGATCCTGGGCCTCGCCAGGCGGCAACCCTTTCTCGACGACGATCAATTCCACTGGCTCGGACGCACTCGCCGGTCCGCCTGCTTTGAGTTGGTGCCGCGCAGACAAACCTCGACTCTCAAGCTCTGCAAGGGCTAACTCCTCTGCTTTATCGGTCAGGCCACCCGCATAAACCCGACGGAGAAGTTCCTCATCAGTGAGGCGGTCGAATAGTGTTCGCAGGTCCATTTGCTGCCTGAGGCCGTGAGTTCGATCGCCAACATTGACAAGTGGTATCCGTCATCGCAGTACTTTACGGAATGTCGGCTCTCGCTGTCGCATTCGACCGGTCATCGCCGGCCCTGGTGGACTGCGGGTCAGCCGCCGCCGGGCGAAGCTGCCGAAGGCTGCTGGCTGGCCCGCGCCAATCCGGTAGGCTCAGGGGCCCGCTGCACAGGATGGCCCACAGGATGACCCCACATTGCTGCCCCCGGATGCGACATCAGGTCGAGTTCGTCTGGTGATGCCCCGCGAGGTGGTGTAAGTTTTTAGGCGAGGCGGCCCGTAGAGGGTGGCCATCGTGGTCCCGGATAAGGTTGAGGTGCGACCCACCAAC
>RXJW01000145.1 GCA_003963005.1 Burkholderiales bacterium | reverse complement strand
GCGTGCCGCTGCACGGCTACTTCCTGTGGAGCTTCATCGACAACTACGAGTGGGAAGACGGCTACCAGCGCCGCTTCGGCATCGTGCACTGCGACTACGCCACGCAGGTCCGCACGCCCAAGCTCTCGGCGCGCTACTACGCCGAGGTGATCGCGAAAAGGACCATCCTGTGAACGCCGCCACCCTGCACCTGGACCGCGTGACGCCGGGCAGCGACCGGCTGCCGATGCGCCAGAAGATCGGCTTCGGCCTCGGCGCCTTCCTCGACATGTGGGGCCACTGGCTCTACCCGTCGCTGGCCTTCCACGTGTTCAACATCTTCCTGGGCGTGGCGCCGGGCCTGATCTCGACGGTGCAGATGGTGAAGATCTTCATCGACGCCGCGAGCGACGCGATCTTCGGCTGGCTCTCCGACAACACCCGCACGCGCTTCGGTCGCCGCCGGCCGTTCATCCTCGTGGGCGGCATCCTCGCGGGCGTGGGCCTGCCGCTGATGTTCGCGGTCGGCCGCGGCTGGACGGACACGCAGTACTTCATCTTCATGCTCGTTAGCATGCTGATCTACGTGCCCGTGATGAGCTGCTTCAACATGCCGTGGGTGAGCCTCGGCTCGGAGATGACGCCGGACTACCACGAGCGCACCACCGTGATGGCGATCCGCAACGCCATCCAGAAGCTGCCTGAGCTCGCGATGTTCTTCGCCGCGCAGTTCACGACGCTGTCGATCTTCCACGACGCCGACGGCAAGCCCGACATCCTGCGTGGCGCACAGACCTACTGCGCCCTCCTCGGCGCCATCATGGTGGCGGTGTCCATCGCCATCTTCCTGCTGGTGCGTGAGCGCTACTACGAGAAGCTGGTGTCGCGCACCCAGACCCACATCCCGTTCGCTGACACCCTCTGGCGCACGCTACGCTGCCAGCCCTTCCGCGCCGTGCTCCTGATGGCGCTGGCCTACGGCATCGGCACGGCGATGGTGGGTGCCCTGGGCTACTACGCCACCGTCTACTACGTCTGCAAGGGCGACGTGACGCTGGCCACGCAGTGGAACACCGCGATGGGCCTGGCCGGCATGGCCTTCGGCTTCGCGGGCATCCCGTTCTTCTCGTGGATCGCCCGGCAGCAGGGCAAGCGCGCGGCACTGGCCACCGTGCTGTCGATGGCCATCGCCGCCTTCATCGGCGACTGGTGGCTGTACGACCCCGAGCGGCCGGCCCTGCAGCTCTTCGCCTGCGGCTTCGTGGCCTTCACCGGTGCGGGGTTCTGGACGCTGTACGGCGCCACCATCGGCGACGTGGTGGACTACGACGAACTGCAGACCGGCCAGCGCCGCGAGGGCTCGTTCTCGGCCTGCCAGTCGTGGATCACCAAGGTCGGCATCGCGCTCGGCGTCGGGGCCTCGGGCTGGATCCTGCAGTTCACCGGTTTCGATTCCAAGCAAGCCGTGCAGACGCCCGAGGCCATCTTCTGGATCCGGCTCCTGCTGTCGGGCATCCCGGTGATCGGCCTGGTGCTCGCGCTGATCGCCATCCTGCGCTTCCCCCTGACGGAGGCGCGCATGGGCGAGATCCGGCAGCGCCTGGAAGCGACGCGGGGGCAGGTGTGAGCGTCTCGCGCCGCCACGCGCTGCAGCTCGCCCTGGCGGCGACGGCTGCGCCAGCCGGCGCGGCGCCTGCCCGGCCCGGCACGGGCCTCGAGGGCCAGCGCCGGGCCGACCTGGGCGATGGCCGCTACCTGAACCCCATCGTGGCCGGCGACCATGCCGACCCCACCGTGCTGAAGGACGGGCGGGACTACTGGATGACCTTCTCGTCCTTCCAGTCCTACCCCGGCGCCGTGCTCTGGCATTCGACCGACCTCGTCAACTGGACGCCCGTCACCGCAGCGCTGCAGCAGAACATCGGCACCGTCTGGGCGATGGACCTCGTGAAGCACGAGGGCCGCTACTACCTGTACATCCCCGTGCTTCAAGCGCAGGGCACCGGCGTCTACGTGATCCATGCGGACGACATGCGGGGCCCGTGGAGCGCGCCCATCGACCTGAAGCTGCCCGGCTGCATCGACCCGGGCCACGTCGTCGGCGAAGACGGCCGGCGCTACCTCTTCCTGAACGGCGGGCGCCGTGTGCGGCTCACCGACGACGGCCTGGCCACCGACGGCCCGCTGGAGGCGAATGCCTGGCAGCCCTGGCCCTACCCGGCCGACTGGGTGGTGGAGATGGCCGCGCCGGAAGGCCCGAAGCTGCTGCGGCGCGACGGCTGGTTCTACCTGGTGTCGGCCGTGGGCGGCACCGCCGGCCCGCCGACCAGCCACATGGTCACCGTCGCGCGCTCGCGCTCGGTACACGGCCCCTGGCATCACTGCCCGCACAACCCGATCGTTCGCACGAAAAGTGCCGATGAGCCGTGGTGGTCGCGCGGGCATGCGAGCTTCGTCGAGGGGCCGGCGGGTGACTGGTGGATGGTCTACCACGGCTACGAAAACGGCTTTCGCACTCTCGGCCGGCAGGCGCTGCTGGAGCCGTTGAGCTGGACGAAGGACGGCTGGCCACTCGCGATGGGCGGCACGCTCGCCCGGCCCCTGCCCGCCCCGCGCGGCGGACGGGCGGGGCCGGCCGGCCTGCCGCTGTCCGACGACTTCTCCCGCGCGCGCCTGGGCCTGCCCTGGCGCTTCCACGCGCCGGGCCCGGACGAAGCCAGCCGGCTGACCTGGGGCCCGGACGGCTTGCGCATGCGCGGCAAGGGCCGGACCCTGGCCGACTGCTCACCGCTGCTGTGCATCAACGGCGACCGGCGCTACGAATGCAGCGTCGACGTGGACGTCACCGGCGACGGCCACGCCGGCCTGGCCCTGTTCTACGACGAGCGCGGCCATGCCGGTCTCGGCTTCAGCCGCAGTGAGATGCTGACCTACGGCTACGGCCAGGAACAGACCTGGATGCGCGAGCCCCGCGAAGCCCGCCGCGTGCGCATCCACCTCGTCAACCGTGATCACGTGCTGACATGGCGCACCTCGCACGACGGCGGCGCCACCTGGGTCCAGCACCCCTGGCAGATGGAGGTCTCGGGCTTCCATCACAACGTGTTCGGCGGCTTCGTCAGCCTGCGCATCGCGCTGTTCAGCGCGGGCGACGGCGAGGCGCGCTTTCACCACTTCGTCTACCGAGGACTGACCGCATGACCTCCCTTCGACGCCGCCGCCTGCTCACCGCCGCCGCCGCGCTGCCGCTGCTCCCCCCGGCCCGGGCTGCCACGCGCGAGCGCCGCATCGTGCTCGACCTGGCCCGTGCGACAGCCCCGCTGGACCGCTTTTTCGACCACTGCGTGGGCTCGGACTTTCCGGGCACGCTGTTCCGCGACGACTCGCTGGCCCAGCTCAAGACGGCGGTGGACGAACTCGGCTTTCGCTACCTGCGCTTCCACGCCATCTTCCATGACGTGTTCAAGACCGTCACGCGCGATGCGGCGGGCCAGCTGGTGTTCGACTTCACGCAGATCGACAGGCTCTACGACGCGCTGCTCGCGCGGCGCATCAAGCCCTTCGTCGAGCTGAGCTTCACGCCGCAGGCACTCAAGACCTCGGACAACAAGATCTTCTACTGGGAGGGCAACACCTCGCACCCGGAGCCGACGGGCTGGGTGGCGCTCATCGAGGCCTTCACGCGCCACCTGCTGCAGCGTCATGGCGCGGCCGAAGTGCGCAGCTGGTACTTCGAAGTCTGGAATGAGCCCAACCTCGACGGTTTCTGGGAGAAGGCCGACCAGGCCGCGTATTTCGACCTCTACACCCGCACCGCGCAGGCCATCAAGGCGATCGACCCGCAACTGCGCGTGGGCGGCCCCGCCACTGCCGGCGCGGCCTGGGTCCCCGAGTTCCTAGCCCACGCCAAGGCCACGAACTCACCGGTGGACTTCATCACCACCCACACCTACGGCGTGGACCACGGCTACCTGGACGAATTCGGCGTCGAGGACCGCATGCTGTCGCCCAACCCCGACGCCATCGTCGGCGACGTGCGGCGCGTGCGCCAGCAGATCGAGGCCTCGCACCTGCCCGGCCTGCCGCTGTTCTTCACCGAATGGAGCACCAGCTACAACCCGCGTGACCTTGTGCACGACAGCTACATGTGCGCCGCCTACGTGCTCACCAAGCTGAAGCAGACCCAGGGCCTCGCCCAGCACATGAGCTACTGGACCTACACCGACCTGTTCGAGGAGCCCGGCCCGCCGGACGCGCCATTCCACGGCGGCTTCGGCCTGATGACGCGCGAGGGCCTGCGCAAGCCGGTGTGGTTTGCCTACAAGTACCTGGCGGCCCTGCAAGGCCGCGAGGTGCCGACCCCGGACGGCTTCACCTGGGCGGCCACCGACGGCCAGCAGGTCCAGGCCCTCGTCTGGGACTGGCGCAACACCGGCCAGACGCTCAGCAACCGCGGCTACTTCGGTAAGCCTCGTCCCGCGCGCGACGTCGGCACCGCCACCGTCGAGTGGCGCCACCTGCCACCCGGCCGCTACCAGCTCACGCAACGCCGCACCGGCTACCTCGCCAACGATGCGCACACCCCCTACCTGACCATGGGCTCCCCCAAGAACCTCGATGCCACGCAACTCGCACGGCTCCAGTCACTGACCACCGACACGCCCGAGCTTCAACGCGAGATCCGCGTCGGTGCCTCGGGCACCGCGACCGTCTCGGTGCGCCTGCGAAGCCACGACGTGGTGCTGCTCAGCCTGAAGCAGGTGAGCGCATGAAGCGCCGCGAAGCCACACTGGGCCTGGTCGCCACCTTGGCCGGCTGCGGCGGCAGCGGCGGCGGCACGGCAAGCGCCGCACCCGCACCCGCACCTGCTCCGGCCCCAGCGCCCGCGCCGAACAGTTCGCCCTACCCCGACTACAACACCAACCCGAAGCCCGCTGACACCACCGGCATGGCGGACAACGCCGTGCAGACCGCCGCCAAGATCCGCCTCGGCCTGAACATCGGCAACACGCTGGAGGCCACCGGCGGCGAGACGGCCTGGGGCAATCCGCGCATCACCGCGGCCTTCGTGCAGTTCGCCAAGGCCTCGGGCTTCAGCGCCATCCGCCTGCCCGCCGCGTGGAATCAGTTCGCGGACCCATCCACGGCGCGCATCGACCCCGCCTGGCTGGCCCGCATCCGGGAGGTCGTGCAGTACTGCATCGACGCCGACCTGTACGTGCTGCTCAACATCCACTGGGACGGCGGCTGGCTGGAGAACAACGTCACGCCCGACAAGCAGACTGCCAACAACGCGAAGCAGAAGGCCTTCTGGCAACAGATCGCCACCACGTTGCGCGACGTCGACGGCCGCCTGATGTTCGCCAGCGCCAACGAACCCCATGTGAAAACGGCCGAGCAGATGGCCGTGCTGATGAGCTACCACCAGACCTTCGTGGACACGGTGCGCGCCACCGGCGGCCGCAACGCCTGGCGCAATCTCGTCGTGCAAGGCCCATCAACCGACATCGAGCTGACCACCCAGTTGATGACCGCCTGGCCGCAGGACACGGTCGCAGGCCGGCTGATGCTCGAGATCCACTACTACACACCCTGGAACTTCACCGGCATGACGCAGGACGAAAGCTGGGGAAACCAGTTCTTCTACTGGGGCGCCGGCAATCACTCGACGACCGACACCGCCCACAACGCGACCTGGGGCGAGGAGGCCGCGCTGGACGGCTTGCTGACGTCGATGAAGACGCACTTCGTTGACAAGGGCATCCCGGTCCTGGTGGGCGAGTACGCAGCCATCGACCGCAGCAAGACCCTGAGCGGCGAGGCGCTGCGGCTGCACCAGGCCAGTCGTGCGGCGTACTACCGGGCCGTCACGCAGCGTTCGCGGGCGCTCGGCCTGCTGCCCTTCGTGTGGGACACCGGTGGCCTGCTGGACCGCAGCCGCAACGTCGTGCTCGACGCCCCGGTGCTGGCGGCCCTCGTCGCCGGCGCCCGCTGAGACCCCGCCGCTTCAGCGCCCGACCACAGGACGGACCAACCGCTGCAGACGGCGGCTGTCGCCCCGCCCGACCACGCACTGGCGGGTCGGCAGGTGAAGCAGCTTGTTCGACCTGGCTGGAGCCGCTGAGTCACGGCCACATCGGCGAACTGCCGTCGACGAGCGCCCAGTCCTCTCCGGCGAGCCGCCGCTCCTTCGGGTGGCGATGACGCAGCAGCCAGCGGCCGATGAGGAGTTCGACGGCGTGCGAGGCCGACGGGGCGCACACGCCTGAGTCAGTCACCGCTCACAGGCACGAAGCGTTCAGGGTCCGCGCAGTGGGTGCCACAAACCCTGTCCACCGGTGTCATGCGTCTCGCCAGATCACCCCGGAATCTTGCCGACCTCGGCCTGCACCTGCGCGAGGCCCGCGGCAGGCACGATCTCCCCGCTGCGCTCGCGCACCTCGGCCAGGCGTTCGCAGAGCTGCTCACCCGCCGTGGCGGTGTCGGCGATGTGGATGCCGCGGGTCATCGTCACGTGGGCGGCCTCGAAGCTGCCGGCCCCGGCGAGCAGGATCATGCGGGTGGGGGCGTCTTCCACCACCAGCGGGATCAGCGCCGGGCTGACCTTCTCCGGCGCGAGTTGCTGCAGCGCTTCGGCAGGCAGGATGCCCTCGGTCATGCCGGTGGCTGCGGTCGGCGCCAGGCAGTTCACGCGCACGTTGCGCTTGGCGCCTTCCAGCGCCAGCGTCTGCATGAAGCCGACCAGCGCCATCTTGGCCGCGCCGTAGTTGGACTGGCCGAAGTTGCCGTACAGGCCGGAGGACGAGGTCGTCATGACGATACGGCCGTATGCCTGGTCCTGCATCGTGGCCCACACCGCGTGGGTGGCATTGGCCGCACCCATCACGTGGACGTCGAGCACGAGGCGGAAGTCGTCGAGCGACATCTTGGCGAAGGTCTTGTCGCGCAGGATGCCGGCGTTGTTGACGAGGATGTCGATCCGGCCCCAGGCGGCGAGCGCCTGCGCGGCCATGGCCTGCATGTCGTCGGCGCGGGTCACGTCGCCCAGGTGAACGAGGGCCTCACCGCCGGCGGCGCGGATCTCCTCGGCCACCGCCCGTGCGCCCTGGCCGTCGTTCGCGCCGGCCAGGTCGTTGATCAGCACGCGCGCGCCATGGCGGGCCAATTCGAGCGCATGCGCACGGCCGAGACCGCCGCCCGCACCGGTCACGATCGCCACGCGGCCCTGCAAGAGTTGCTTCATTCGCTGCCTTCCCAAGCTGGAGAAAGCCTCATTCTCGCGGCGGCTCGGCCAGCATCACCTCGTGGTGGCCACGGCCGGCGGGGATCATCGGAAAGCAGTTCTCGTCGGCCCGCACGGCCACGTCGAGGAAGAACGGCCCGGGGGCGGCGAGGCACGTGGCGAGTGCGGCATCCAGGGCACGCCGATCACTCACGCGGGCCGCGTCCCAGCCGAAACCGCGGGCCACGGCGACGAAGTCCGGCATGCTGTCGTGGTAGCTGTGGCTGTAGCGCTCGCCATGGATGAGCTGCTGCCACTGCCGCACCATGCCCATGTGGCTGTTGTTGCACAGCACGAGCTTGACCGGCGTGCGGTGCTGACGCGCGGTGGCCAGCTCCTGCAGGTTCATCAGCACCGAGGCGTCGCCGCTGACGCACACCACGAGGAGCCCGGGATGCGCGATCTGCGCGCCGATCGCCGCCGGCAGGCCGTAGCCCATCGTGCCCGCGCCCCCCGAGGTCAGCCAGCGCCGCGGGGCGTCGAAGGCGAGGTGCTGCGCGGCCCACATCTGGTGCTGGCCCACATCGGTTGCGACGATCGCATCACGGCCGCGGAGCTGTGCGTTCAACTGGCGCATCAGGGCCTGCGGCGCGATAACGTCCGGCGTGTCGCTGAAGGCCAGACACTGCCGGGCGCGCCAGGCGTCGATCTGCTGCCACCAGCCGGCCAGCCGGTCCGGGGCCGGCGCCAGCGCGCGCAGGGCCTCCCGCAAGGCCAGCAGCACCTCGGTCGCCGAGCCGACGAAGGGCAGGTCGGCATGCCGCACCTTGTGGATGGACGCCGGGTCGACGTCGACATGGATGACGCGGGCGCGCGGCGCGAACTGGTCGAGCCGGCCGGTCACGCGGTCGTCGAAGCGGGCGCCGATGCAGACGATGAGGTCGGCCTCGTGCATGGCGAGGTTGGCCTCCAGCGTGCCGTGCATGCCCAGCATGCCGAGCCACTGCGGGTCGGACGCCGGGAAGGCGCCCAGGCCCATCAGCGTCAGCGTGCAGGGTGCGTGGGTGAGCCGCACGACATCGGCAAACGCCTGGCAGGCGGCCGGCCCCGCGTTGATGAGCCCCCCACCGCCGTAGAACACCGGCTGCCGGGCTGCGGCGATCCACTGCGCTGCCTGCAACACACGGGCCGGCTGGGCAGGGCTGCGCGCGGGCGGGGCCGCGCGGGGCGCAGGGAGCGGCCGTTGGGGCAAGGCCTGCTGTTGCAGGTCTTTCGGGAAGTCCAGCAGCACCGGCCCGGGCCGGCCTCCCGCCGCCACGGCGAAGGCATGCTCGACGAGCGCCTGCACCAGGCCCGCATCGCGGATCTGCGCATTCAACTTCGTCACGGAGCGGCTGATGCCGAGCGCATCGCATTCCTGGAAGGCATCCGTCCCGATGGCGGTCAGGGCCACCTGGCCGCTGATGCACAGCACCGGCACCGAGTCGGACAGCGCATCGAGCAGCCCGGTCGTCGTGTTGCTCATGCCCGGGCCGGACGTGACCAGCACCACCCCCACACGCCCGGTGCTGCGGGCATAACCCTGGGCCGCGTGGACGGCCGCCTGCTCGTGGCGCACGAGGATGTGCCGGATGCGCGTCTCCCCGTGCAGCGCGTCATAGATTGGCAGCACCGCGCCGCCGGGGTAGCCGAAGACGGTGTCCACGCCGAGCGCGGCCAGCGTGTCGAGCAGGACCTGGGCGCCGGTGCGGCAGGCAGGGGTGTCGGGGGGCGCCAGCAGGGTCGTGTGAAGGACAGCATTCATCCAGAAAGTTTCTGGGCGATGGCGCCGAAAAGTCTGCTGATCTTGCGTCACACATCAGACAATTCAGCAAACTTTGCTTCCCCAACACCATGACGCAGGAAATCAAACTGGATCGCCATGACCTCGCCCTGCTGCGGGCGCTGCAGCGCAATGCCCGCGCAAGCCTGCAGGAGCTCAGCGCCGAAGTGGGCCTCAGCAGCTCCCCGTGCTGGGCGCGCATCAAGCGCATGGAGGAAGCCGGCGTCATCGAGGGCTACACGATCAAGGTCAACGCCGAGCGGGTGGGTGTGCCGGACGAGCTCATCGTGCAACTGACGCTCGACTCTCACTCCGAGGACGCGCTCGAAGCCTTCGGCCGGCAGCTCGCCGCCATCCCGGAGGTGCTGGACGCCTACCTGGTGTCCGGCGACTACGACTACGTGCTGCGCCTGGCCGTCAAGGGCACGCGCGACTACGAGCGGCTGCTGCGCGAGCAGCTCTACAAGATTCCCGGCATCCGGCACAGCAAGTCCAGCTTCGTGCTGCGGCGCCTCAAGAGCGGCCAATTGGCCCTCTGACTTGATAGGGCAAGGTGAGGAACTCGCAACACGGGCGAGCGCGCCGGTGGTAGAAGCTCCACAAACACCACCTTCACATGACATCGCTCCCCACTGACCGGCTCTGCAGCAGCGACTTCACCGAGGGAGGCTTTCGCCCCCACGGTGAGTTTTCGTGCTGGATGGACGGCGACCTGCTCGTCTGGGAAAGCCGTGGGCCGTTCAATGTGGAGGCGCTCCAGGCCTTCAGCCGCACCCGCCAGGCTGCCTTCGCCCGCTGGCAGCTCGACGACCGGCCGCTGGCGGCGGTCATGCACTGGGTGGGCAGCGCCCTGATGTCGCCCGAGGCGTTCGCCCTGTACGAACAGGCGTTCGAAGCCTTCATCGTCAGCCGGCACAACTACGTCGCGGTGGCCTGGGTGGGCGGGCCGGACGTCGAAGGGCTCGACTTCATGCGCTCCCGCTTCGCGCCGGTGTTCGAGCGCCATGGTCTGGCCTTCGCGGTCTTCACCGACATGGACAGCGCCCGCCGCTGGGCGCGCCCCCGGCTGACGGAAGCCCAGCAGGCTGCCCTGCCGCCCTGATCCTCGGCATCACGCCGCCCATCGGGCATGATGTGCCCATGCAGTACCCCTCCGCCCCCGGCCTGGCCGCACGACTCAAGGCGGAAACCCGCAGCCTGCACACGCTGGCCGAACGCAGCGGTGTCATGGCCGACCTGCTGCACGGGCGCCTGAGCCTGCACGCCTACTGCGCCCTGCTGCGCAACCTGCGGGCCATCTACGCCGCCCTGGAAGCCGGCCTCGACGAGCACCCGGCCGACACGCGGCTGTGGCGGCCCGAGCTGCGCCGCCTGCCCGCGCTGGACCAGGACCTGGACGAGCTGCACACGGGCGACTGGCGCGCCGATGCACCGCTGGCCCCGGCGACACAGGCCTACGTGAACCGGCTGGCCGCCCTGTCCGCCCGGGCCCCCGGCCTGTTGCTCGCGCATGCCTACCTGCGCTACCTCGGTGACCTGCACGGCGGCCAGGTGCTCGCCCGGCTGATCCAGCGCCAGTACGGCCTCGCCGCGGAAGACGGCACGGCCTTCTACGCCTTCGGCGAGCCGGCGCAGGTCGAGCAGCTCAAGCAGGACTTCCGCGCCGGCCTCGACGCCCTCGCCCTCGCCCCCAGCGAAGCCGATGCCTTCGTCGCCGAGGCCTGCGAAGCCTTCCGGTTGCACCAGCAGCTGTTCGACGAGCTGCAGGCCGCCCCGGCCTGAGTCTCTCCTGAGCGCCCCTTGCGGGCGACCCTAGCTGCGGCCGCCCCGAATTGCGGCCACCCGCAGCTAGCCGGCTCGCCGCTGTCCGCATGCAATCGCACTGCGACTGAAGAAACGCATCAGGAGAACCTCCATGACCACCATACAGACTGCCAGCGCAGCGTCGCTGAACACCGCCGCCCCCCTCGCCAGCAGCAACCCCACGCACGCCAGCACGACGATGAGCGGCGGGCAGGCCGTGTTCGAGAACGACAACTACCGCATCACCGCGGGCGACAACAACACGGTCAACATCTTCAACAAGAAGACCGGGGAGAACTACAACATCTGGGGCGACCCGCACGTCAACATCGACGGCCAGCACGCCTTCGACTTCTGGGGCACCACCACCTTCGCGCTGGAAGACGGCACCAAGGTCACCATCGAGACCGTGCCGGCCGGTAACGGCATGACGCTGGCCAGCACCGTGGCCATCACCAGCGGCGACTACGGCGTGAAGATCAGCGGCGTCGACACCAACCAGGTCGGCGACCTGCACATCGACGAAGCCGCCGGCTGGGGCGAAACCCTGGACTGGACGCACGACGACGGCAACGTGCTGCAGGAGAACCCGGCCGGCAAGGGCTTCCTGGCCGTGGACGCGCAAGGCACGATCCACAAGGTCGACCAGGCCTACATCAATGCCACCGACCTGCAGAAGAACCCCCCGCAGGCGGCTGCAGATCTCGGCGGCGACTTCCTGCGCCAGGTGCTCAGCATGTTCAGCGGCGTCGTGTCGGCCTCGCTGAGCGGTGCCTTCCTGAGCGCACTCGCCGAGGCCTCCGGCGCGGGCGAAGCCCGTCGTGACCCCGAACCGGCCGCGCGGGATGCCCATCGCTTCACGCTGACCATGGTCCGCCTGGCGTTCTGATCAGGAGCGCGCCATGAGCCTGCTTGCGATTGACGGCGCCGCCGGCGCGCGCGCGGCCCCGCCGCCGCCGTCCACCCCCGCGGCGGACGTGGTGGCCCGCGCGACCGACACCCGCACCGGCACCGTCGACACCCAGCGCCTCGCGCACTGGGTGATCGACGCCCGCCGCCACGACCCGCAGACGGCCGACGCGGCCCATGCGGCCATCGAGGCGCAGTTGCTGGCCTCGGGCCACCCGGGCGATGTGGCGCACTACCACGCCGACCTGCTCGCCGCTGCCCGGCAAGGCACGCCGGCCGACCCGGCACTGCCGGCCGGCCTGTGGGCGCCGGGCCAGGCCTGGGTGAACCAGGGCGGCCAGCTGCTGCGCGACAACCCCATCCTGATCAAGCGCTGGGAAGCCACGACCAGCGCCTGGACAGGCAAGGGCGGATTCAGCCAGGGCCTGACGGAGCTGCTGCAGTCCCACGGCATCGACGTGGCCAGCACGGTCCATCCCGCGCCGGCCGGGTCGCTCACGCCCACCGCGGGCGTGAAGGTGGCCGTGGCCAACAACACCAACGGCGCCCTGGCCCGCGATGCGATCGCCGACCGCTTCCGCGCAGCTGGCATCCCGACGCGCACCGAAGTGCCGGTGCAGGGCGGCGCCCGCCGGGTGGACGTGGTGGCCGAGCCTGCCGCCACCGACCCGCGCCTGCGCCAGCGCATCGAGGTGGAGTCCAAGGTCGGCCGCACGACCCTGGACAGCGACATCCGCGGCCAGGTGGCGCGCGATGCCCAAGCCCTGCAAGCCAACCGCATGCTGCGCGGTTCGGGCCGTGTGCTCGAAGGCGTGGGCAAGGTGGCGCGGCCCGTGGGCGTCGTGCTGGATGCGATCTCGCTGACACGCGCCTACCAGGCCGATGGCCACCGCATCGGCGAGAACACCGGCCGCACCGCCTCGGGCGTGGCGGGCGGTGCGCTCGGCGGCTGGGGTGGCGCGGCGGCCGGCGCGGCCATCGGCACGGCCATCTTCCCGGGTGTCGGGACGGTGGTGGGCGGGATCGTCGGCGGCATCGGCGGCGCGCTGGCGGGCGATGCCGCGGGCCGCGGCGTGTTCGATGCGGTAAAAGGCTGGTTCTGAGCGAGCGACGGCTCGTCGTCCCCACCCGGGGCGGCCCAGACGGGTCGCCCTTTTTCATGATTGCACTCCGCGCATGCGCCAACTGATCTCGCGCTGGCTGGGAGGCTCCCGGCCCGGCGCCTGGGACCTGAGCGGCTACCCGGCCTTTCCGCTGCCTCACCGCGGGTTCGGCCAGGCGTTGAGCCCGGCCCAGGCGGCCGAGAACCTCGCCGCCTTCACCGGCAGCCTCGATACGCGCCAGCAAGCGCTGCGCGCCTGGCTTGCGGCCCACGGCGGCCCCGACGCCGACGCGCTGTCCGGCCCGGCCTACGCGACGGCGCTGAAAGCATGGGCAAAAGCCCACTGGCAACACCTGCCCCCGTTCGAGCGCCTGCCCGCGCACGCCCCGTGGCCCGATTGCCCGCGGGACGGCGCCTTCATCGTCTACAGCCTGTTGGGGGACCTCGCGGCCAGCCTGGGCGAAGCCATCCGCCGCGCCAACCAGGACTGGCGCTGGGGGCTGAACCTCGACGCTGCCGACCTCGCCGACGGCATGGCCACTTCGCGCCGCGTCGTGCTGCTGGCCGATCTGGCCGAGCCCAGGCCCGAGGCGCGCGAAGCGGTCCTCGACCTGGAAGCGCTGGTGTTCAGCGCCTACCGCTTCCCGCAGTCGGTGGACTTCGTTCACCTCGACACCTGGACCGGCAGCGTGCGAGACGCGATCGACGGCGCGCACTACCGCTGACGCGGCACTTGCGGCCCACCGCAGCTGCGGCTGACCCGAATTGCGGGCGTCCCTAGCTGGCCCTTCGAGCGGCGCTCGATTGCAATGGCTTCGAGCGCCCCGCATCGGGGCTGCAGGAGTTGCTCATGACCGCCGCCGTCTCCAACTACCGCGTCCAGCGCGGTGACACCCTGACCGAGATCGCCCACCGCCACGGCATGGACCCGCAGGCCCTGATGCGGGCCAACGGGATGAACCCGGCCCTGGCGGACGGCCACATCGGCCGAAGCGCCCGCGACCCGGATCGGCTGCAGGTGGGGCAGCGCCTCGTCATCCCCGCGGCCACGCCGGGGCTGGAGCATCACCACGAGGTGGCGGCTGGCGAGACGCTGGCCAGCATCGCCGAGCGCTGGGGTCTGGGCCTGCTGGAGTTGATCCGCGCGAATCTTCCTTTGCTCGCAACACCCGGCACGCCGCACCCGTCAAGCGCACGGGGGCCCAGCCCGGCCGACGCCACCCCGGCCACCGCGGGCCGCATCGACCCCCGGCGCTTCACCGACCCCACCCAGGGCTCCAACGCGCCCGCGGCCATCGTCATCGGCAGCGCCGAAGGCACGCGGCGCCCCGACGGCGGCTATACCGCAGCCTACGGCGGCCACGCCGACCCGGGCAATGCCGCACACAACCGCGGCTCGTTCTCCTACCAGCATCGCGCCAGCAGTCCCGCCGACGCTGACAGGCGCCAGCTGCAGACCCTGCAGGGCCAGCTGCCGGCCTACGAGGCCGCAGCCCGCGGCGCCGGCCTGGACCCGACCGACGCGCGCCTCGCCTCGGCCTACCTGGATCTCTACAACCAGTCCCCCCTCGCGGCGGAGCGCTTCCTGAACCAGCTCGGCCGCCTGCGCGGCCAGCCGCTGGACACGGCGCACCTGACGCAGCTGCGCGTGGACGCCTTCGTCAACCGCGACACGGGCGAACGCTTCCGCCTCGTCAATGGGGGTCAGGCCGGCAGTGGCTTCGTCAACATCGCGCGCCGCCAGCTCGGCCACGCACCGACCGAGACCCAGGTGCAGGCCGTCATCCGCGCCGACCAGCAGCGCCGCATGAACGCCGTCGAGCGCACACTGCAGCGCCAGGGCCTGCTCTCCGCCGCGCCGGGCGTCACCGCCACGCCCGCCCACGCGGCAGCCGCCGCGGTGCCAGCCGCCACCGCACAGACGGGCACCCCCCGCCACCTGCAGATCGCCCTCGGTGAGCTCGGCGTGCACGAGATCCCGGGGGCTGCGGACAACCCGCGCATCGTCGAGTACCACCAGGCCACGAGCCTCAAGGCCACCCACGACGAGACCTCGTGGTGCTCAGCTTTCGTCAACTGGACGATGCAAGGCGCCGGCATCCGGGGCACGAACAGCGCCGCGGCCCGGAGCTGGCTGCATTGGGGTCAGGCCGTGCCGCGGGACGCCGCGCACGTGAAGCCCGGCGACGTGATCGTCTTCCCGCGTGGCAACAACCCGGCGCAGGGCCACGTGGCCATCGTGTCGGAGGTGCTCGAAGGCGGCCGCGTGCGCGTGGTGGGCGGCAACCAACGCGGCGAAGTGCTCGCGGACGGATCCCGACCTGACGCCGTGACCGAGCGTGTCCGTCTTTTGAGCGACGCCATCGGCGTTCGACGCGCACCCTGAGCCGGGATACTGCCGACCTCGAAGTGAGGTTCACCGCGACGATGCACCCGCCCCCCTGCCTGCCTCGCCTTCGGCTCACGCCGCTCGTCGCGCTGCTGGCCTGCCCCGTGCTGGCCAGCGCGGCCCTGCCGGTGCAACTCAGCTGCACGCCGGACCGCGTGCACCGTGTCGCCCTCACGCTGGACGACCAGGGCGCGCCGCTGGGCGCCAGCGTCTCCATCGCGGCCGGCACGCGCGAGTGCGACCTGGCGACCCAGGGCAACGCCACGGCCATCGCCACGGGCGGTTGGCGCTTCGCCTGGCAGGACGATGTGCTGGGCGCGGCCTACACCGCGCAGGTCGAGCGCTCGGGCAGCGGCTACACGCTGCGCGTGCAGCCGGCCGCCTGCGGGGTGCTCACGATGCCCGCGAGCTTCTCGCTGGCAGCGGCGGCCAAAGGCTGCACCACCACGGTCGACCGCCAGGCCGCCTTCGTGCAGTTCTGGCGCGAGTTCCGTACGGCCGTCACCCGCAACGACGGCGAGACACTCGTGCGCCTGTCGCTGCCTCAGCTGGAGTTCATCGAGGACCCGGACACGGTCAAGGCGCCCGCGAGCGTCATGCGCCACGCCGCCCGGTGCGTGCCCGACGTTCCCGCCCCGGTGCAGCGCACGGACCTGCGCACGATGCTCAAGACGCTGACCGACCCGCGCCTGGACATGCCGCCGCTGAGCCTGCGCAAGAACAGCACGGTCAGCCTGGCGGGCGCCATGACCGCCGCCTGGACGCCCGACGGCTGGCGCATCCAGGGCTTCAACGCATCGCCTTCGGTGATGCGCGACTGCCGCGACGGCCGCTGACCGCGGCCCCCCACTCACCGCACCACCAGCCCCTGCGGTCCGATCTGCAGGCGCTCCACGGCGAGCCCCAGCGCCGTTTCGAGGTTGGCCTTGGCGGCATTGCGGAAATTGACCTCCTCGCCCGGGCTGGGCTGGCGGTTCAGCTGCTCGCGGTAGACCACCATGAAGGTCCCCACCATCGCCAGCTGCTCGAACATCGAGCGCTTGGCAGCGGGCGTGGCCTGCATGAAGCCCGGGTTGCGGGCCAGCAGGCTCTGCATCTGCAGCACGAGGGACTTGAAGTGCTCGTCCGGCACCGCCTGCTGCATGAAGGCGGTGTAGTTGCCCGCGATGAAGGCCGCCACGCCGGCGGCCACGTCGTTCGGCACCAGGCCCAGCTGCTTCTCCAGCTTCTGCCAGAAGCCGAAGGACTCTTCATAGGCCTTGGTCATGGCCGCCCGGTGCTGGGCTGGAAAGCGCTGCGCCAGCTCGGCGGCGGACTGCTGCACCTGCGCCGGCCCATCCACGACGATGGGCGCATTGAAGGCCCCCAGGCCGCCGCCGGCAGCGACGGGTGGCGCGGGCGTGAACGCGGGCGCCGCGGCGGGTGCGGCCGAGGCGGTCTTGCCCAGCATGCCGCGCATCTGCTCGGCCAGGCTGATGGAGGGCGCCACCTGGGCGGTGGCGTGCAGGGCAGCGCCGGCGAGCGCGGCCACGGCGAGGATGTGGCGAAGGGTCAAGTCAAACTCCTAGTTCGGGGGGTCACGTGTGAGGCTGCCGTGGCCGACGAAGACGGTCTGCCGGTCGTCATCCACGGGAAAGCTGAGCAGCCGCTCCTGGCGGCCATCGTCGTAGTCCAGCACCAAGGCGAAGCCGCTGAACTGGTAGCGGCCGCGGCGGCTGGCACCGTCGTCCTGCCGGCGCGAGCTGATGGCACCGACGGTGCCACCCCCACCACCGGCCGGGCCGTTGCCGACCGTGCCGCCACCGACCGCGCTGCCGCCCTGGCCATCGGCATGGGACGAGCCGGCGATGACGGTGTTGTTGAGCGTCGCGGCCAGCGTGCCGGTGCTGGAGGTCGCACTGAAACTGCGCTCGAAACGGCCGTTCGGCAGGAAGCGGAAGGTCTCCGACGACGAGCGGCCGCCGAGCGCGAGGCTGCCGGTGAAGCTGGCGCGGCTGAAGCTGCCCTCCAGGCGGGTCCCGGCGGGCCAGGGCTTGACCGCGCGGTGCGGCACGGGTTGCCAGCGGTCGCCCGGACGGCCCTCGTCGTCGGCGTCCTGCACCTCGACACGCGTGCCGTTGCGGCGCCAGCGGCCCCACTGCTGGGGTTCGAGCTGGCGCGAGGCCGCGACGTCGAGCTGGTCGGGCGGCATCTCGGAGCGACGGTAGACGGTGCCGTCACGCAGCAAAAAGCGCACGTCGTCCTGCCAACGCGTGCCGTTCCCGTTGTCGGCCTCGCCGTGCTGCACGATGGCCGCAAGATCCTTCTCCGCGAGCCCGCGGCCCGGAGCCGTCATCACACGCTGCAGCAACACCTCCTTGCGGGCGAGCGGCACCTGGGGCAGCAGCGAGGGCGACAGGCCCGAGGCATCGCTCACCAGCGCGGCGGCGGCGAGGCTGGTGTAGGCCTCGTCCAGCGACGAGAACAGGCCGCGCAGCACGACCTCCCGGCCCAGCCAGGGCTCGGCGCTGACATCCAGCGCCACCGTCTGCGCCGCGCGCCGGTCGCCCTGCTCCTGCACGAGCCGGTAGCGGTCGCCGTCCATGCCGTAGCGCTCCACGCGGCCCTTGACGTAGACCCAGCCCAGGCGCTGCCGGGCTGCGTCATCGCCGATGGCCGACCAGCGACCGTGCTGCTTCACGAGCGCCGGGATCTGGCTCGGCAGCAGCACCTGCCCGCGGGGCGTTCCGGGCATCACATCCGGCAGCGTCGGCTTGAACGCCAGCTGGATCTGCAGCAGCCCCTGCGCCACGGCACGCGCCTGCGGGAACTGCGCGCCGACATCCATCGCCGGGCCTTGCAGGTCCTGCGCCAGCGCCGCACAGACCTTGTCCGGCACGGGCTCGTTCAGCACGCGCTGGCGCATCGGCTCGGTCAGCCGCTCCCACGGCGGCAGGCTGCTGCCGTTGCGCTGCTTCATCGAGATCAGCACCATGCGCAGCGGCGCGATCTGGTGCCGCTCCCGCCAGGCGACCCAGGCCGCGCGCGCGGCGGCGGCCGATGGGGCCCCCATGTCGCTGCAGGCATCGACCGAAGCCTCGGTCATCACGTCCAGGCTGACCGCGCTGATCAGCTGCTCCATCGCCGCCCGGTCGGTCAGCAGGGCGGACACGTTCGGCGCAGCCAGCACCGCTTGCGTCGCCACGAACGCCAGTCCCACGAGGGCCCACCTCATCGGTCGCTCCGCACCAGGCTGCCGCTGCCGACAAAGACCGTCTTGGCATCGCCGTACACCGGGAAGCTCAGCAGGCGCTCCTGATGCCCGTCGTCGTAGTCCAGCGTCAGCACATAGCCACCGAGCTGGTAGCGGCCGCGCCGGCTGGCGCCATCATCGCGGGTCGTGCGGCTGCTCGCCCCCGCCGTGCCGCCCGCGCCGCTGACCGTGCCGCCTGCGACGCTGCTGCTGCCGCGCCCATCGGCACGCGACGAGGCCGCGATGACCGCGCCATTCATCGCCGCCATGCCGCCCGACGTGCCCAGGGAGTGGGCGCTGCATTCGAACCGGCCCTCCTTCGTGAACTGGATGGCCCGCGTGGACGACACGCCACCGAGCGCCGGGTTGCCGTAGAAGCTGCTGCGGCTGAAATGGCCCTCCAGGCGCGTGTTCGCCGGCCAGGGCTGGACGGCGTGGTGCGGTTGCGCCTGCCAGTCACCCTCAGGCCGGCCCTCCGTGTCCTGGGCCTGCATGGCATAGCCTTTGCCCTCGCTGCGCCAGCGGCCCCAGGCCTGGGGCTCGAGCCGGCGCGACGCGATCACGTCGAGTTGATCGGGCGGCATCTCGGTGCGGGCGTAGAAGCTGCCGTCCTTCAGCAGGAAGCGCACGTTCTCCCGCCAGCTGGAGCCATTGCTGTAGTCCCCCTGGCCGTGGATGACGACGGCCGCCAGGTCCTTCTCGGGCAGGCCGGCCCCCGGCGCCCGCATCACGCGCTGCAGCAGCACCTCCTTGCGCCGCAGCGCTTGCTGAGGCAGCGGTGAAGGCGTCAGGCCGGAAGCGTCAGCCACGAGTGCGGCCTTCGCCAGCGTGAGGGAACGCCGGTCCAGCGAGGTCACGAGCCCGCGCACGACGATCTCGCGCCGGACCCAGGGCTCGGCGTCGAACCCCAGATAGGCCTGGGCCTGGGACACGCGGCCGCCCTGGTCCACGACGAGGCTGTAGCGATCGGGGTCGCGGCTCCACCGCTTGACGCGGCCCTTGAGCACCACCCAGCCCAGCTGTCGCTCGGCCGCCTCGTCGGGCAGCCGCTCCCAGCCGCCCTGGTGCTGAGCGGCCAGGGCTTCGATCTGCGTGGGCAGCAGCACCGGTGCCTGCACGCGCGCCGCGAGGACCGGCGGCAGGGTCGGTGCCGGCGCGATCTGCTCCCGCACGACGGCTTGCGCGGTCGCCTTCGCCAGCGGGAACATCGCGCCGATGTCCAGGCTCGACGCCTGCCAGTCACGCGCCAGCGCCGCACAGGCGGCACCCGGCGCCGGATCGTTCAGCACGCGTTCGCGCATCGGATCGGTGATGTCTCCCCACGAGATCGACCGGCGGCTGACCTGCGTCAGGCTCATCACGATCGTGCGCAGCGCCGCGAGCTGATGCTGCTCGCGCCAGGCCGCCCAGGCATCACGCATCGACTCGAACGCGGGCGCACCGATGTCCTCGCAGGCCTCCAGCGTGGCCTCGGACATGAGGTCCAGGCTGACGGCATCAACGAGCTGCTTCAGCGCCGCCGGGTCGCCCGCCAGCGACGCCGGCGCTGCGCCGGCCCCCGCGGCCCCGCTCGCCAGCAGACCGGCCGCAGCCACGCGCACCACGCAGGCCCTGCACCGCCCCCGGGTGCGGGCGCCCCACGCCGCGGCCTGGGGCCGCCCCAGCGTCCGCATCATCAGCGCTCCGTCACCGCTGGGCTGAGGCCGAGCAGCAGCACAGCCAGCCACGCGGCCGCCACACCGCCCGCCGTGAAGCCGGCGCCGCCGCTGATGAGCAACTCGCCGGCCACCACGGCCATGGCCGCGAGCACCGCGCGGCGGCGCGATGACGCCAGCAGCACGAGGGCCGCCACCAGGCCGAAGCGCGCGGGATGCTGGGCGCCGGTCACCGTCTGCGACGTCAGCTGGCCGCTGCTCGTGAAGGTGGTGACGCTGAGGCAGCAGTAGCCGCCGCCCACGCCGTTCCACAACGGGATCGTGAAGGGCGTGGAAGGGCCGGTCGTCCATGCGCTTTGCTGCCCCCACGGCAGGCCCAGTGACATGAGCAACAGCACAGCGGCCAGCAGGCGGCTGGCATGCCCAGGGACCCGCCGCGTCACGCCGGTCGACCCGGTGCCATCCACACGGCCAAGGTCGCGCAACCCGCGGCCGGCAGCGGATAGGGCTCGCGCCGCGACGATTGCTTCACGGCGTTGCTCACATCGCGCCACATCTCGCCCACCTCGGGTCGTTGGGATGGCGTCTCGCCGAGCTTCGGGTCCTGTTCAAGCGGCACGTGCCGTCCTCCTGCGGGTTGTCGTCGGGCGGCATGCTCGTCAGGCGGCGCACGACCGGCAATCCCCTGATTGGCAGTGCTGCGCTCCGGGCGCCCGGGCTGGCATCAACCAAAGACCTGGATGCCGCGTTGCGCGCAAGTCGGCGCTGCGAGCCGTCACGGCATCCATGCAGCGACCTTGCCGCAGGGAAGTGATTGCGGCGACCCGCGGTTTCCATAGAACACCTGCTGCGCCAGGGCATGGGCGATGCCCGGCACCAGCCCGCTGACCTCGCGCCCCGAGGAAGGGACGATCCAGTAGCTGCATTGCCCGCGAAAGGTCGTGTTGATGGACGACACGTTGCTGCGCCTGAGCAGCAGGCTCCGGCCGTCTGGCGACCATCTGACGAAAGACACGAAGCCATCCCGCGTGACGCGCTGCACCGTGCCGTCACGCATGTCGACCATCCAAAGGTCCTCGTGGCGGGAGCGCGGGTCCACCGTCGACAACAACAACTCCTGGCCGCTCGGCGACGGCACCGCCGTGGCATAGAGCTGCCCAGGCAGCGGCGGCGAAAGCACACCGAGCACCTGCCAGGTGATGGGCTCACGAGCGTCCTGCAGTCGCCCCGACCACGCCGACAGTTCGCCCGTGTGGGCGTGCAATCGGCGCAAAGAGCCATCGGGCATCCACCAGTGCAGGTACTGCCCAACTTCGCCCTTGTAGCTCGCCAGCACGCGTTGGCCGTTGGCCAGATCCACGACGGCGAAGACCCCGGTGTCGCTGGCAATCCCGAGGAAGGTGAGGAAGAACACGCCCTCGGCCAGCGGCGACGGCTCCACGTCCGACAGCCTCGGTACCCGGGACGCCACGTAGGCCGCGCGGCCTGTGTCAGCGGCATAGACGGTCAAGGTGTCCTGCTTAAAGCCGCTGTCCTGGATCTTGAAGTAGTAGCGATTGGCGGCGAAGAAGCGCGCGCCCTTTGCGTTGCGGTCCGGGAGATCGGAGAGACGATCCGGCTGATCGAGGTCGAGCCGCTGTACGAACTCGCTGTCCGGCAGGGTGATCAGCAGGCTGCCCAGGCGCGAGGGCGGCTGCGTCTGCGCCTCGGCGGCCGCGTGCCCGCCGAGTGCTGCTGCCACGAGACTGGCGAACCCCCACACCCAGCGCGCCGGCCGCGCCCTGGCCGTCCTTCGGCCGCAAGCGGAGGTGGTGACGCAGGGCCGGTCAGGCGCGGGACGATCGTGGCCTTGTTGAAGCCGCGCGCCTTCTGCGGATGCTGGCTCCGGGTTGGGCGTCTGCGCGGCAGAGCGGGGCCACCCAGATGTCGAACTCATCGCCATGGGTGGGTCACGCCACGCCCGGTCACCGCACCCAGGCAAGCACGTGGCAAGCCCGGCTGCCCTTCACGCCATCCGCATTGACGAGGATCTGGCGCGCCACGTCGTGCGCCTTGCCGGGCGCCACACCAGAGACGTTCTGCGCGGTGGCCGGGACATGCCAGTAGCTGCAGTTGCCGCTCACGCCGGCGCCGCCATTGCCGCCACCCGCCAGCGTGGAGAGGTTGTTGACCTGGAAGGCGATCCGCGCGTCATCGGGCGACCACCGGGGCGTGAACATCTCACCCTGGTTGGTGAGGCGGTACTGGTTGCTGCCATCAATATTGGCCACCCAGACGTCGCCGCGCACGACGTTGATGTTGTCGGTGAAGGCGTAGTAGACGGCAATGCGATCACCGGCATGGCTGATGTCGAACGTGCCGATCTTGCGCCCCGCCGGTATCTGCAGGCTCCCCAGCGACACCCACTGGCCGCTCGCGTTAGCGATGGCGATGCGCCCGGAGTCGTCATTCACCCGATACAGCCGCCCGTCCGGCAGCGCCTTGATGGTCTCCCGGGGCCCACCGGTGGCGATCGCGCGCAGCGCCGTGCCCTTGCCGATGTCGACCAGGATCGCCGTGCCGTTGTCCGTCGTGCCGGTGAAGGTGCGCACGAGATAGGCGTTCGGATCGCCGAAGACCGGCCCCACGATGTCCGAGTTGGCCGGCACCGTCTGAGCAGCGAGGGCCTGGAGGGAGCGCGTGTCGTACAAGGTCACGCGGTCATCCTGCCCCGGGGTCGACTGGAAGTAGACGAAACGCTTGCCGCCATCGGCCATCTGGATCGGTACCTTGCTCGTGGAGCGATACATCAGCTCGCCCTGCTCGCCGTCGATCGTGCTGCGTCCGAGCGACTGCCACGCATCGTTGGAAAAGAGCACGAAGTCGCGGCCCTCGGCGAAGCCTGGCGTGGGCACTGTGCTGCTGCCGGGGTTGGCCTCGGCCTGCGTCGAACCGCCACCGCCGCCGCCGCAGCCGATCAGCGCGAGGGCCAGGGTTCGAACGATGCAGTGGCGCAGCAGGGATAGACGCATGGCGAACTCCGGGGAATGCATGCCGGCACTTGGCGGGCCGGCGAGAAAAAGGAATGGCGCGGGGATCTCCCGCGCCTGGTCTTAAGACAAACGGTTTACTGCTTGCGAGCCATCGAGGACAGCGATTCGCCCAGCGCCTTGATGGCGGTGGAGAACACGTTGTTCAGCATGCTGTACTCCTGGCTCGTGGCCTGGAACTGGGTCATGGCCAGGTTGAAGTCGCGCGCGTTCTTCTGGTCAGCGCTCTCGGCGGTCTTGGCTGCCGCGGCCTTGACTTGGCTCTTCGGGTCGGCGCCCGCAGCCGTGGCGGTGTCCTGGAGGGTCTTGCTGGTCTCGGCGGACTTGTTGTTGAGCGCCGTCATTTTCTCCGACAGGCTGACCATCTCGGCTGCCTTGTCGCCCAGCGCGGCGCCCATGGCCGCGGCGATGGCCTGGAGCCAGCCGCCGCCAGCCGCCTTGCCGCCCTTGCCGACCGTGCCCGCTTGATCGCCACTGGCGGCCTTCTTGCCGAGGTTGGCGAGGATGCGGTCGGTCATGTCGGCAGCAAGGTTCTGCCGGAACTCGTTGATGGAGGCACCGAACTGGTCACGTGCGGCATTGGTGGCCTCGTGGCTGACGTCGGGGTTGAGCAGACCGCCCAGCGCCTCGCCGGCCTTCGCCTTGACTTCATCGCCCAGAAACTTGGGCATGCCGTGGTCGTGCACCAGGGTGTCGATGGCCTGGTTGAAGGCCTGACCGATGGCCTGGTTGAGCAGGTTGCCGACAGCCTGGCCGATCATCGAACCGATCGGGCCGCCGAAGATGCCACCCACGATGCCACCGACGGCACCCAGGATGCCGCCCGCGCCGCCACCGCCGAAAATGCTGCTAACTGCTGATCCCATGTCAATCTCCAAAAATTTGAGGTGAGGTTTCGCGGCGGAGACCGCCGCAGTGATTGATTGCTCTGCGAGGCATCTGAGGCCGGCGGCGACTGAAGAAAAACACCGGGCTCGCTGCGTGTCTTGTCGCGAAGGTTCTCGAATCAAACTCTGCGGCGTTGACGGGGCTCATTACACGGGCTTGGCGCCGGGGCGACTAGCTGCGGCTGCTCCTAAATCTTCGCCGGACGCGCTAGGGTTGGCCGCAGTTGTGCTGTCCAGCCCGCGCAGAACCGCGCACAGCGCGGGCAGGTCCAGCCCCAACTGACCGCGCAGGCTGCTGCGCGCCATCCAGGTGGCGGAGGCCACCATGGCCTGCCCCTGTCGGCTGGCCTGCACCGTCCACTCCCCGAGCGCGACGGCGAGCACCGCCATGCGCTCGAAGGCGTCCTGGCGCTGCGCCAGCGGCACGTCGTCCCAGGGCAGCTCGTCCAGCACCCAGGCGCGCAGCCATTGCACGATCGCCTGCCAGCGCTGCGGCGTGAGCGGTTCCTGGTCGAAGGCCTGCCGGCATGCGCCCAGATAGGCCGCCAGGGCCAGACCCAGGTCGTCCTGCGCCGCGCCGCCGCCGAACTGCTGGCGGAAGTGCTGCAGGCACTGTTGCAGCAGCGCTGGTGTGGATGCAACGCCAAGCATCTCGGTCAATGCCGGCGCGACACCCTCGCCGGGCAGATCGCGAGGCCACAGGCGCCAGTGCGTGGTGGCAGGCGCTGTCGCATCAGTTTGCGGGGCGTGCGCCAGCCGCGAGGTTGTCATGGCCTGGGCCAGGCGCTGGCCGAGGGCCTGTTGCCAAGGGTTGGGAGAAGCAATGGTTTTCATGCGGGAACCGGAGAGGATGGCGCGGCGGCCTGCCGATGTCGGCGCAGTCGTTCGCGATGGCTCAAGGGCTGGATGGCCGGCCAGTCGGCAGCCTCCAGGACGTGGTGATCGGAGAGCTGGCCCTCGTAGCGGGCACGCCCCCGGGGGGCGAAGCCGAGGGCATCGAGGCAGGCCCGCGCCGCGCGGTTGTCGGGATGGCACACGCCCCACACGGCACGCACCTGCTGCCGCGTGAACGCATGGCGCAGCAACACCTCGCCGCCAAGCAGGCTCAACCCGCTGCCCCAGTGCGCCGGCAGCAGCCGGCTGCCCAGTTCGACATCGCCAGGCCCCACGCCCAGCGCGGCGGCATCCGTGGCCGGCTGCATCGGCATCAGGCTGAACCAGCCGGTGAACTGTTCACCGCCACCGGTCAGCGGCACGGCGCAACGCCAGATGCCAAGCCCCTCGTGGCGCCGGTAGAAGTCGCGCAGGCAGGCCAAGAAGTTGGCCGCCCAGCGCGGCTCGTGCAGGGGTTGCTCATCGGGCAGCAGCGCCCGCACGCGGGGATCGGCGTGCAGGGCCAGAACATCGGATGCATCGCCGGGCTGGAATTCGCGCAGGCGCAGCCGGGCATCAGCATGCATGAAGCCACGCCCACTCACGGCTGCGTCTCCAGCGGCCAGCGCGCCAGGAGCGTGATGCCGCCTGCGGTCACCCCCAGCATCCAGCGCTCGCCGGCATGGTCGAGCAGCACCACGCGCTCGCGAGCCCCCACCGGCAGCGCACGCACGAAGCGCAGCGCGTCGGCGTCGACGGCCGCACCCCGGCCGAGGCCCGATGACCAGCGGCGCCAGGCGCGCAGCAGGCCCCAGGCCAGGGCCAGCACGAAGGCCAGCGCGGCGATGGTGCTGGCGAGGTTCAGAAGGAGCTCTTGCATGGCGATCAGGCCGGCGCCGCGCGCGGGTCGAGGTCGGGGTGGACGGTCAGGTCTTCGCCGGGCGCGGGGCGCGCGCGCGGTGGCTCGGCGGGGAGCTCCTGCCGGCGATGCGGGTCGGCCTGCGCCGCTTCCCAGTGCAGCTGCTCCCGCACGCCCTCGGCCCAGACGATGACCTCGGCCAGCACGTCGAACAGGTCGGGCGGCACCAGCTCGCCTTCTTCGCATCGCGCGAGCAGCTCGCGCGCCAGAGGCACGTTGCGCACGATGGGCACGCCGGCCTCGCCCGCGGCCTCGCGCATCGCCCGGGCGACGTGATCCTCGCCCTTGGCGCTGACGGTCGGCACCGGGCAGCGGCCAGGCTCGAAGTCGATCGCGATGGCCACGTGGGTCGGGTTCACGATGAGCGCATTGGCGCCCCGCGCGGCAGCGGCCTGGTTGCGCTGGCTCCACTCCGCATGGGCTTGCTTGCGCTGCTGCTTGAGATGCGGGTCGCCTTCGCTTTCCTTCATTTCCTGCTTGATGTCGCGCAGGCTCATCCGCATCTTTTTCATGAACCGGTGCCGGGTCCACATCACGTCCAGAAAGGCCACCGCCGCGAACACACCGACGGTCCAGGCCAGGGTCTTGACCGTGCCCTGCCAGACCAGGCCGCCGAGGTGCTGGGCGGGCTGTGCCGTCGACAGCGCCAGACGCATCGCATCCGGCAGCAGGCTGCGCGCCACGGCCCAGCCGATGCCCACCAGCAGCGCCGTCTTCAGGATGCCCTTGAGGAGCTCGACCAGGTTGTCGAGCGAGAACATGCGCTTGAGCCCGCTGGCGGGGTTCAGGTGCTCCAGCTTCGGCGCCACCTTGTCGAACGCCAGCACCGGCCCCGCCTGCAGGTACTCCACCAGCGTGCCCAGCACGGCCACCGGCACCACCAGCACCGCCACCAGCAGCAAAGCCAGCTCCACGCACTGCCAGCCGACCAGGGCGGCCACCTGCGCGAAGCCCTCGCCGGCCCAGCCAGCAGCCACGCGCGCGAGCAGGCCCTCGCACAGCGCCGCGATGCGGTCGCAGGCCAGGCGCAGGCACAGCGCGCCCATCACCAGCCACACCAGCAGCGTCAAGGTGCTCGTGAGCTCCTTGCCCTTGGCGATGTCGCCCTTCTTGCGGGCATCCAGCAGGCGCTTCTGTGTGGGCTGTTCGGTCTTGTCGCCGCTGTCGTCGGCCATGGCTCCCTAACACCTATTTCTAGGGGGTGCAAACAGGCTTTGTGAAAACTTGTTTGCCCTCGTCTGGCCAGACCTACTTCTAGGGGGCCAATTGAGCGGCATGCCGGCGGGCGGGCGTGACGCGGGACCGAACGATGCCTGCTTGCGGAGGGTGCCGGTGCAGCAGATGTTTCTACGCGTAAACGTGGGGGGCACCTCACGCCATACAAAGGAGCAATGTCTACGGGGTAGTCAGTTACGTCTGCTTGCAATGGTCAACCGTACCGGTGTCCTTGCCCGCATAGTCCGCCCGGCTTCAAACACCACAGGGACGAGAAAAAGTGCACGGAATTCACCGGATCTGCCAAGTCTTGGCGACCGCCGCGCTGACCGCCGGGCTCGGCGCGCAGGCGGCGCCCGGCTGTGACCTGCGCTCGGACGAGGACCTGCTCACCGCGCCTGCAGCGACGGGCAGCCGCTTTGCGCTGACCGAACGCCTGTGTGGCACGACGCTCACGCGCACGCCGTCGATGGCCGCCGCGGCGGATGCCCTGCCCCCACCTTCGCCTCCGACGACCGCCCACACGCAAGCCGCACTGCCGACCTCCGCACTGCCGCCGAACCCGCCCGTCACCCCGCCGACGCGCGACCCGGCAGGTGCCGCCCGCATCCGCGCCCTGGCCCCCTTGATGGCCGACGTCGCGCGCCGCCACGACATCGACCCGCTGCTGCTGCACGCCGTGGCCCACATCGAGTCGCGCCACCAGGCCCAGGCCATCTCGCCGGCCGGCGCTCGCGGGCTGATGCAGGTGATGCCGGCCACCGGCCGCAGCCTGGGGGTGGCTGAAGCAGAACGCGAGTTGATGACGCCGGAAGCCAACCTCGAAGCCTCGGCCCGCTACCTCAAGCGGCTGCAGGCCCGCTTCGGCAACGACCTGCGCTTGGTGCTGGCGGCCTACAACGCCGGCGAAGGCGCCGTGGAGCGGTACGGCCGACGCGTGCCGCCTTTCGCCGAGACACAGGCCTATGTGAGCCACGTCATCGCCGTCTATGCCGAACTGCGGCGCCGCCTCGCCGGAGGCATGACATGAGCACCCGCCACGAGCCGAGCACCGCCGGGCTGGCCGGCTACTTCGCCGCCGCGGAAGTCTCTCGCGAAGGCCTGATCGCGCGCTTCAGCGACCTCTTCCTGGTGGCCGGCATCGTCGCCATCGTGGCGCTGATGGTGCTGCCGCTGCCGCTGTGGCTCATCGACCTGCTGGTGGCCGTGAACATCGCCTCCGGCCTCGTGCTCATCCTGCTGGCGGTCTACGTGGCCGGGCCGCTCGAGTTCTCGGTGTTCCCGAGCGTGCTGCTGATGACGACGCTGTTCCGGCTGGCGCTGTCGATCGCCACCACGCGGATGATCCTGCTGCATGCCGACGGCGGCCACATCATCGCGACCTTCGGCAAGATGGTGGCCGGCGGCAACCTCGTCGTGGGCCTCGTGGTGTTCCTCATCATCACGGTGGTGCAGTTCATCGTGATCGCCAAGGGCGCGGAGCGCGTGGCCGAGGTGGCCGCCCGCTTTTCGCTGGACGCCATGCCCGGCAAGCAGCTCTCGATCGACTCCGACCTGCGCTCCGGCCTCATCGACAAGGACGAAGCCCGCCGCCGCCGCCGCACGCTGGAGCTGGAGAGCAAGCTGCACGGCAGCCTGGACGGCGCGATGAAGTTCGTGAAGGGCGATGCCATCGCCGGCATCGTCATCATCCTGATCAACCTGCTCGGCGGCCTGGCCATCGGCGTGCTGCAGCAGGACCTCAGCGTGGGTGACGCGGTGCACCGCTACTCGATCCTGTCGATCGGCGAAGGCATGGTGGCGCAGATCCCGGCCCTGCTCGGCGCCATGGCGGCCGGCCTGCTCGTGACCCGCACCAACGACGACGAGCACGACCGCCACCTCGGCGACGCGATCCGCAAGCAGATCGGCGCCAAGCCCCGCGTTCACCTGATGGCCGCCGGCATCTGCGGCCTGCTGGCCACGGTGCCCGGCTTCCCGCCGCTGGTGTTCGGTGCGCTCGGGCTCGTGTTCGCCGCCACCGGTGTCATGCTGACGCCGCAGGGACGAGACTGGGTCACGCACCGCGTGCCCGGCATGGCCCCGCGCGCACGCACCGACGAAGCCTCGGCCCTGACCACCGCGCAGCCGCGCCTGCGCCCGTCGGTGCCGCTGCTGCTGGAAGTGCCCCAGGCCCTGCTGACCGATGGCGGCATCGCCGTGACGCAGGCCGTCGAATCGATGCTCGACCAGATCCAGCTTGACCAGGGCCTGCCCCTGCCGCGTCTGGCGCTGCACGGGCGCCTGGGCATGCAGGGCTGGCGGCTGCTGGCGCATGAGGTGCCGCTCGCCGAGGGGGGCGAAGCCGGCGACGCGACAGCGCTGGCCGCCCACGTGCGCGAGGCCCTGCGCCGCCATGCGGCGCTCTTCATCGGCATCCAGGAAACCAGCGAGCTCCTCAACCGCGCGCAGGCCGACCTGGCGGACGTGGTCAAGGAGGTGCTGCGCGCATTGCCGGTGCAGAAGGTCACCGAAGTGCTGCGCCGCCTGGCGGCCGAGGAGGTGTCCATCCGCAACCTGCGCGACATCCTCGAGACGCTGGCGGACGCCAGCCAGCGCGAGAAGGACGTGCAGGCCCTGACCGAGATGACGCGCATCGCCTTGCGCCGCCAGACGCATCACCGCATCAGCCCCCACGGCGAACTGCGCGCCCTGCTGCTGACGCCCGAGCTGGAGAGCCTGATGCGCCAGCAGCTGCATGTCAGCGGCGGCGTCACCCAGCTCGCGGTGGCGCCCGATGTGGCACGCCAGTTCGCAGCCGATGTGCAGGCGCAGGTGCAGGCGCTGCAACCCCAGGCCATCGTCTGTGCGGTGGACCTGCGCTGGCACCTGCGCAAGCTGATCGAGGCCGAGTGCTTCGACATCCCGGTGCTGTCCTTCCATGAGCTGATGCCCACGCTGCGGCTCACGCCGCTGCATCACCTCTCCCCTCCACGACTCGACACGGCGCCCGCTCCGGCTGCGCTGCTCGCCGCATGACCCCTTCTCTCCGCATCGCGGCAGCCACCACGCTGCTGCTGGCCCAAGCGCTGCCCACTGCGGCGGCTCCCCTGCCCGACGGGCTGCGTGCCGTCAAGCTGGAGGCGCGCGACCAACCGATCGAGCAGTTCCTGCAGGGCCTGTTCTCGGGCAGCGACATCCCGGTCGTCGCGCAGGGCGTGCAGGGCCAGGTCAACGGCCGCTTCGAAGGCACGCCGGCCCGGCTGCTGCGCGATCTCAGCCGCGCGTACAACCTGCTGACCTACTACGACGGCGGCGTGCTCTACATCGCGCCGGCCAACGACACCCAGACGCGCAGCTACCTGCTCACGCCGGCAGCCGCCGCCCAGGTACAGCGGGCCGCGCAGGCACTGCAGCTTCCCGACGCCCGCAACACGCTGAAGTTCAGCGACGACGGCGCGCTGCTCGCGGTGGGCGCACGCCGCTTCGTGCAGCAGGTGGACGAGCTGGTGCGCCAGGTCCGCCCCGGCACGGGCGCCGCGGCGATGAAGTCCTGGACGCCCGCGCAGACCCAGCCGCTGCCGGACTACCGGATCTTCTACCTCCGCTACGCCTGGGCCCAGGACGTGCCGATGAGCTTCGGCGGCCAGCAGACCACGCTGCCGGGCGTGGCCAGCATCCTGCGCTCGCTCGTCGGGCAGCCCAACCGACAGCGGCAGGCCGTCAGCAGCGACCCAGCCCGTGCGCAGGGCTCACAACGCCTGCGTGGCAGCGGCAGCACGCGCAACACCGCCACCACGCTCGGCCTCGTCGACGATGCCGCACCCACTGTGCGCGGCACCGACACCTTGGTGGCCGCCCTCACCCAGGTCGGCTACGGCCAGGCCGCGCCGGAGACGCCCGAGCCGCCCGCCCCACCCGAGTTCGCGCCGCGCATCGAGGCCGACCCGCGCCTGAACGCCGTCATCGTGCGCGACCTGCCCGAGCGGCTGGACCGCTACGCCGCCCTCATCAAGTCGCTCGACGTCGAACCGCAGTCGCTGGAGATCGAGGCGACCATCATCGACATCAACACCGATCGGCTGCGCGAGCTGGGCATCAACTGGCGCTACAACCACGGCCGCTCCAGCCTGATGTTCGGCAACGGCACGGCCGGCGACGAGCGACTGAACGGCCAGGTCGACCCCACGCCCACGGCCAAAGGGGGCGTGATCTCCGCCGTCATCGGCGACCGCTACCCCTTCGTCGCGCGCATCACCGCGCTGCAGAGTGACGGCGCGGCCAAGGTCGTCAGCAGCCCGCAGGTCGTGACGCTGTCCAACGTCGAGGCCGTGTTCGACAACAGCGCCACCTACTACGTCCGCGTGGCCGGCCGCGAGGATGTGGACCTCTTCAACGTAACGGCTGGCACCCGGCTGCGCGTCACGCCGCACGTGTTCAAGGAAGGCGACGACGCGGCCCGCATCAAGCTCCTCGTGCAGATCGAGGACGGCGGCCTGACGGGCCAGACGGTGGACAACCTGCCGGTTGTCGAGCGTTCCGGCATCAACACGCAGGCGCTGATCTCCGAGGGCGAGAGCCTGCTGATCGGCGGCATGGTGCGCGACAGCGCCACGGCGGGCGTCGACAAGGTGCCGGTGCTGGGTGACATCCCGGTGCTCGGCCACCTGTTCAAGACCCAGCGCAAGGGTGGGCAGCGCATCGAGCGCATGTTCCTGATCACGCCGCGGCTGGCCAGCAGCCGCGCGACGAACGAGGTGCTGCAGAAGGCCCGCGAACCGCTCACCGGTGCTGCGCCCGCGCCCGCCGACACCGCCGCTTCCCCCCAGCCGTGACTGCCATGCCCCCGACCCCCTCGATCCTCGCGCCCCAGCTCGAACTGCGCGTGCTCGCCGGCCGTCAAGCCGGCGCCCGTGCCCGGCTGGAGAGCCACGAGGCCCAGATCGTCTGCGGCCTGAACGCAGCCAACCAGGCCGACACGCAGTTCGCCGACGTGCTGCTGGCCAGCGGTCTCGACTTCCAGGTCCGGCTGCTGCCGACGGCACCGGGCCGGGTCGGTCTGCAACTGCTGTCAGGCCTGGCAGTGCTCGCCGGCAAGACGCTGGCGCCCAGCACAGCACCGCAGGACTGGGCGCCGGGTCAGCCGCTGCAACTCGGTGACGCCATCGTGGCGTACGGACCGGCTGACCAGGCGCACTGGCCCGAACCCGTGCTGCACGACGACGACATCCCGCCGCCTGCGGTCACCGCCCCGCCGCGATCGGCGGCACCGACGCGGCCGCTGGCCGAGGCGCTGCTGACCGGGGTCGGCCTGGTGATGGTGCTCGGCGGCGCGGCGCTCGCCTGGCGCGGCGGCACGCTGCGCGAAGCGGGCCAGACCGTGAGCCAAGCGGTACCGCCGGCCCAGGCCGCCATCGCACAACGCCCGGCCACCGTCGACGCCGCGGCCAGCGTGGTGGAGGTGTTCCGTCTGCACGGCATTGCCGCCAAGCCGAGCTGGAGCGACGACGGCGAACTCGTGCTGCACACCCGCGAGCGCGACACCGCACGGGTAGACGCTGCCACCGCCGCCGCCCGCCGCGATGTCCCGCGCCTGCCGGTGCTGCACGTGGACAACCAGCCGCCTGCCGTCGCCACCCCAGCGCCGACCGCGCCACCCGACGACCCGGCCAAGCGCCTCGTCGCCGTCATCGACAGCAGCGACAGCCCCTACTTCATCACCGCGGATGGCAGCCGCTACTTCAACGGCGCCCTGCTGCCCAGCGGCCACCGCGTGGTGGAGATCGCCGAACGCACCGTCGTGATCGAACGCGACGGCCAGCGCACCCGCCTCACCCTCTGAGTTCCCTCGCCCTCCACCCTCACCCCAGGAGTTCTCATGTCCAACCCTCTTCTCAACACCCTCGCCGCTTCTCCCGCCACCGGCACCACGGGCAGCAAGACCACCGGCGGCTCCTGGTTCGAAGCCATGGCCGATGCCTGGGGCCAGGCCCTGGACAAGCAGGCCAACGACATCGAGACCAAAAGCGCGGCCATGAATGCCGGTGGCGACAAGCCGGCCGACGTGACCGAGCTGACCGCCATGTCGCTGAAGATGAGCTTCCTGGCCAGCAGCTCGCACACGGCCGTCTCCACGGTCGGCTCGGCTCTCGAAACCATGGCCCGCAAGCAGTGAACGCGAGCCTCGCCATCGCAGCACAGGCGTCGGCGCCCCTCGCCGACGTGCAGCTCGGCGCGGGCGCGTCCCTGTCGCAGCTGGGCGCGCTGCCCGCCAGCACCGAGGTGGCGGGCTTCGAGCGCGCCATGGCCGCCGCCCTGCAGCGGGCACAGCCGGCGAGCGAAACCGGCAGGCTCGCCGTGCAGCGCCTGGTGCAGCCGCTGGAGCACATCAACACCGAAGCCGCCTCGCTCGGCCGGGACGCACGCGCCGCCGCGGCATCGGGCCAGGCACTGACGCCGGGCGAACTGGTCAACCTGACGGTGCGCTGCCAGGAGTTCATGTTCCATTGCCAGCTGACGTCCAACATCGCCAACCGGACGTCGGAAGGCCTGCAGCAACTCTTCAGACAGCAATCCTGATGACGCCCCTTCGCAGCCTCCTCGCCCTGGGCCTTGTGGCCCTGCTCACCGCCTGCGGCGACCAGACCCTGTACGCCAGGCTCGACGAGCGCCAGGCCAACGACATGGTCTCGGCGCTGCGCCTGGCCGGCGTGCCGGCGCAGAAAGTGGCCCGCGAGGACGGCTTCGAAGTCACCACCGGCGAGGCCGACTTCGCCCGCGCGGTGCAGATCCTCAAGGCCCAGGGCCTGCCCCGCGAGGATTTCGACAGCCTCGGCAAGGTCTTCAAGCGCGAGGGCTTCGTCTCCACCCCGGTCGAGGAGCGCGCACGGCTGATGCATGCGCTGTCGCAGGAGCTCTCGCACACCCTCACGAGCATCGACGGCGTGCTGCAGGCCCGCGTCACCCTCGTCGTGCCCGAGCGGCATCCGCTGTCCGACAAGGTGCAGCCCTCGTCGGCCTCGGTGATGATCAAGCACCGGCCCGGGCTGAACGTCGAAGCGCTGCTGCCCAAGGTGCGAGCGCTCGTCGTGAACAGCGTCGAGGGCCTGCCCTACGACAGCGTGTCGGTCGTGGCCTTCGCCGCCGAAGCCACGCCGGCGGTGCCGATCGCGCCTGAACCGGCCCTGCCGCCGGTGGTGCTCGCCCTGGCCCTCAGCCTGGGCGGTGCGAGCCTCGCCACGGCCGCCTGGCTGGCCTGGCGACGCCGGCGGGCCGGCGCGCCGCTGGCCCTGGAGGGCCGCGCGCATGAATGACCGCCGCCAACGCGCCGCGATCGCCCGCCGCCTGCTGGCCGACGCGCCCAACGAGGCCCGCGTGCTGACCTGGTCCCACCTGGATGCAGCACCGGCCTGGCTGGCACTGGAGCAGGCCGAGCTGCTGGTGCTGGCGCGCCGCTGCGGCTCGGTGCTCGCCGCCCCGGCGCTGCGCCTGTGGATCGCCGGCCCCTTGCGCGACCTGGCGCGGGCCTCGCTCGGCGCGGCCTGGTGGCGCGCCTTGCGCAGCGCGCCGGACTGGCCCACCCTGCCTGCGGGCGTGCCGGGCGCCCTGGCCGACTGGCCGCAGGTGTCGACGCCCGACGCGCTGGCCCGGCAATTCACCGAAGCCGGGGCGGCCGTGCTGCTGGCCGGCCTGCCCCACGGCGCACTGCGGCATGCGGCGAGCCGGCGGCTCGGGGCGGTCGGCGCCTGGGTGATGCCGCAGGCCACGGCGCTCGCCGTGCTGCGTGAAACCCTGGCCCTGCAACAGCAGGTGCAGCCATGAACGCCTTCCTGCTCTGGCACCGTGAGCCCGCGCAAGCCCTGGGACTGGCCAGCGACCGCCGTGTGCTGCGGGCCCATGAAGTGCCCCCGCTGCTGCAGGCCGCCGATGTGCTGACCGAACTCGAGGCCTTGCGCGCCACCGAGCAGGCACGCCTGGAGGCCGCCACGGCACAGGCCCGCACCGAGGGTCGCCAGCAGGGATTCGCGCAAGGCCAGGCCGATGCGCGCGACCAGCTCGGCCGCGCCCTCGCCGCCTTGGCCCAGCAGCAGGAAAGCGCGCGCGCCCAGGTCCAGCAGGCGCTGCCCCAGCTCGCGCTGGAGGTGGCGCGCAAACTGATCGGCGCGCTGCCGACCGAAGCCGTGCTGGCCGGGCTGGCCGTGCAGGCGGCGCGCGAGCTGCTGCCGGCGCGCACCTGGCGCCTGCATGTCCATCCCGCGCAGGCCGCCACACTGCAGGCCGCACTGCAGGCGGCCGACCCCGAGGACAAGGCGGGGCTGGCCCGGGCGGAGATCGTCCCCGACGCCCACCTCGGCGAGACCGACTGCCGCCTGATCACGGAGTTCGGCTCCGCCGACGCGAGCCTGGCCACGCAGGTCCAGCGCCTGGCACAGGCCTGGGGGCTTGCCGCATGACGCCCGCGCTGCACGTCGAGACCGGCGCGGAGCTGCTGCGCCGCAGCCTGCAGCAGGCCCGCACGGTCGCCACACTCGGCCGCGTCGTGCAGGCCGGCGGCACGCTGATGCGCGCCACCGGCGTGCAGGCGCGCATCGGCCAGAGCTGCCGCGTGTTCGACCCCTTGCGCCCGCAGTCGCCGGGCCTGGCGGCGGAGGTCATCGGCTTTCAGGATCATGAGGCGGTGCTCGCGCCGCTGGGCAGCCTGCACGGCGTGCCGGTGGGCGCCGCCGTGGAGGTGCTGCAGGAGGTGGCGCAGCTGCCCAGCGGCCCGGGCCTGCTCGGCCGTGTCATCGACGCCTTCGGGCAGCCGCTGGACGGCGGCCCGCCGCTGCAGGCCCTGCCGCGCGTGCCGCTGTACCGGGAAGCACCGTCGCCGCTGCAGCGTCGGCCGGTGCATGCACCGCTCGTCTGCGGCGTTCGGGCAATCGACACGCTGCTCACGGTCGGCGAGGGCCAGCGGGTGGGCATCTTCGCGATGGCCGGCGGCGGCAAGTCGACCCTGCTCGGCATGCTGGCCCGCAACACGCAGGCCGAGGTCAATGTCATCGGCCTGATCGGTGAACGCGGCCGCGAGGTGCGCGAGTTCCTGGACGACAGTCTCGGCCCCGGGGGCCTGGCGCGTTCGGTGGTGGTCGTGTCGACGTCGGACCGGCCGGCGCTGGAGCGGGTCCGTGCGGCCCACGCGGCCACGGCCATCGCCGAGGGCTTCCGGGCGCAGGGCGCACGGGTGGTGCTGATGATGGATTCGGTGACGCGCTTTGCCCGCGGGCTGCGCGAGCTGGGCCTGGCCGCGCACGAACCGGCGGTGCGCCGCGGCTACCCGCCCTCGGTGTTCGCCGAGCTGCCACGCCTGTTCGAGCGCGCCGGCAACGATGCTCACGGCTCGATCACGGCCTTCTACACGGTGCTGGCCGAAGACGAGGAAGGCAGCGACCCGGTGGCCGAGGAGGTGCGCTCCATCCTCGACGGCCACCTCGTGCTGTCGCGCGCGCTGGCGCAGGCCCAGCACTATCCGGCCATCGACGTGCTCGCCAGCGCCAGCCGGGTGTTCACCCGCGTCACCACGCCCGAGCAGCAGCGCGATGCCGCCCACGTGCGCACGCTGATGGCCCGGCACAAGGACGTGGAGTTCCTGTTGCGCGTGGGCGAGTACCAGGCCGGCAGCGACCCGGTGGCCGACCAGGCCATCGAGCGCATGCCGCAGATCCGGGCGCTGCTGCAGCAGGGCACGCACGAGCCGAGCGACTGGGCCGGCGGCCTCCAGCACCTGCGGGAGATCGTGCAATGACGACCGGCACGGCACTGCGCCCCGCCGAGGCGCGCCAATGGCTGCGGCTGCGCGAACTGCGCGTGCAGCGCGCCCGGCGGGCGCTGGTCGATGCGATCGCGGCCGAACGCGAGGTGCAGGCGACCGCCGATGCACAGCAGCAGCAGATCGACGCCGGCCGCCAGCGGCTGGACGAGCTTGCTCGTCGGTGGAGCGGCAGCGCCTGCGTGGACCTGCCGCGCTGGAGCAGCCAGCTCGCCGCCCATCGCGCCGCACTCGAAGAGCGCCTGGAGCGCGACGAGTACGCCTTGATCGAGACGCAGGAGGCCCTGGAGGCCCGGCAGGCCGCCGTGCGGCAGCGCCGTGCCGAGCTCGCCCGCGCCCAGGCCCGTGCCGACGCGGTCGATGCCACCCTGCAGTTCCAGCAACGCGATCGGACCCGCGCGAAGGAGCAGCAGGCCGAGCTGGACGCCGAGGACGCGCGTCGCGCGACGCATTGACGGTGGCCGGCATGTTCACCCTGACGCCCCTGCTGCTGATGCGCGGACTGACGCTGCCCGGGTCCGGGCACGGGCGCCTGCCGCATGCGCACCCGCAGGCCGGCGGCGAGCCCGATTGGCAGCAGGCCTACCGGCTGGCATCGACCGACGGCGACGAGCCGCGCCACGCACCCGGGCAGGACGCGTCGATCCCGATGCCGGAGGCGCTGCCGGCCTGGCCCATGCCGGCGCTGATGCCCCCCGCCACGCCTGCACCGCCACCGCCTGAGGCTGCCGGGCGTGTCGAGCCCCTCGGCGCGACGGCCGTGCGGATGGCCGAGGCGGCGCGGCAGGTCGCCGCGCCACCCGCGCCGTCGCCCTTGGCCGCGCAGCTCTGGCAGGTCGAGCTGCCCGGCAGCACGCCCGGCTGGCAGCTGCAGGTCCAGCAGGCGCATCCGCAGGCGCCGCTCGCGCTGGAACTGCGCGTGCCGCCGGCGCAGGCCCTGCAGGCCCGGCAGCAGCTCGCCGATCTCGACCGCCGGCTGCGCGACAGCGGCCACGCGCTGCTGAAGTCCCGCCTGCGGCCGGGCGAGCGGCCGTCGGACCGGCGTCGCCCTGACGACGAGGTGAGCCCATGAGCAGCCTGCCGTCGATCGCTGCGGTACCCGGCCTGCTGCCCGCCGAAGCGTGGCAGGCCCTGTTCCAGGCCCAACTGCAGGACGCGCAGCCCGCGGCCGCGGAGGCCGCCGCCGCCGAGCCGCTGCCGGAAGCCCCGCTCGCTGCCCCGGCCGGCCTGCCGTCGCCGCCTCGGGCGGCGGATGCGGCGGCATCGCCCTGGCGCCTGGCCGACCCGGCCGGGGCGGTCGTGCCGCTGACACCGGTCACGCTGGCACCGCTGGCCGCGCAGCACGGCCCGGCCCTGCAGTGGCGCGTGACCGATGCGCCGGCCTGGCGCGGGCTGTTCGATGACGCCGGCGGCGACGACGCCGACGACGATGGCGCTGAACCCGGGGCGCACGCCGCGCCTGACGCGGCGGGCGCGGCGCCCGTGCCGGCGTGGGCGCTGGCCCTGCTGACGCGACTGCGCACCGCTGCTGCGGCGCCGGCTTCCGCAGCGGCGCTGCGCCCGGCGGTCCAGGCCTGGCGCGTGGGACTGCCGGTCCTGCTCGCCAGCCCGTCGGGTTTGGCGAGCCTGCAGGCCAGCCGCGACGCCGCGCTGTGGCAATGGCGCCGCTGGCCGGCACGGTGGCGGGCCGCGCGGCCGGCGGCCGACGAACGCTGGTGGGCGGTGCGCCTGGGGCTGGGGCCCCAGGGGCGGCCTCGCACGCTGCGCGAGCTGGGCATGAGTGCGCCACTGCGCCTCGCGCCGGGCCAGGTGAGCTGCGAGCTGCGCCTGGGCGACGTCGCCCCCGGCGTCGCGAACTGGACCGCGGTGCTGGTGCAGGCCCCCGCCGCGGCGAGCCTGCGTGCGCTGCTGGCGGCACGTCCATCCCTGACCTGGCTGCTGTGCAGCCAGGCACTGTGGCCGCAGGAGGGCCCATGAACCGCATCGATGCCGACCTGTTGCACGCCCTGGGTGAACTGGACGAGCCGCTGGCCGTGCTGGACGGTGACGTGCTCGTCGCCCTCAACGCGCCGATGCGGGCCTTGCTCCCGGGTGAAGCCGGCCAGCGGGCCGCCGACTGGGCCGCGCCGCTGCATGGCCTGGCCAGCGCGCTGGGTGCGCCGCTGGGCACCGGCGCACGCTGCGGCGTCAGTGGCGAGTACATGGCGCGCTGTGTGGCCTTGAACGCCCGGCACACGCTGCTGCGCATCACCGACGAGCGAGCGCGGCTGCACCACCTGCAACGCCAGCTCGATGACCGCGAAGGCCTGCTGTTCACGTCCCGGTCCCTGACCGTCAGCGAGATGGGCAGCGTGCTGGCGCATGAGCTGAACCAGCCCATCGGCGCCACGGCCAACCTGTTGCGCGGGCTGAAGCTGCGCCTGGCCCGCCGCCATCCCGACAGCACGGACGAACTCGCCGCGCTGGACAAGGCCGTGCAGCAGGTCAGTTATGCCAGCCAGGTCATCGGCCGCGTGCGCGAGTACACGCAGTCGCGCCAGCCCAAGGCCGCGATGCTGGATCTCGTCGACCTGGTGCACCGGAGCCTGGCCCTGCTGGACTGGGACCTGCAGCGCGAGGCCGTGCAGCTGCGCCTGGTGCTGCCGGCCCGGCCGGTGCCGGTGCAGGGCGATGCGGTCATGCTGCAGCAGGTGCTGATCAACCTGCTGCGCAATGCGCTGGACGCGCTGCGCCTGGACCGCCCGACGGCGCCGCTGATCGAGATCGAGCTGCTGTGCGACGGCCCGCGTGCCGAGCTGCGTGTGGCCGACAACGGCCCCGGCATCACGCCGCAGACCGAGGCGCGCCTCTTCCTGCCCTTCAGCTCCACCAAGCCCAACGGCATGGGGCTGGGGCTGTCCATCTGCCGCTCGCTGATCGAGATGCACCAGGGGCGCCTGTGGTTCTCGCGGCGCGATGCCGGCGGCTGCTGCTTTCACTTCGCGTTGCCCATGACGGCCGACGCGACCCAACCCGTTCTGGAGAAGATGGCATGACCCCTCGTCAGATTTTCGTGGTGGACGACAACCACGAGTTCCGCGATTCGCTGCGCTTCTGGCTCGAAGGCTTCGGCTGCCAGGTGCGCGACTGGGGCGACCCGCGCGATGCGCTGCAGTCCCTCGCCCGCGTGGCCGTGGGCACGCCGTGGCCGGACTCCACCTGCCTGATGCTCGACGTGCGCATGCCCGAGCTGTCGGGGCTGGACCTGCACGACGCGCTGCACGAGCGCGGCATCCACCTGCCCGTCATCTACATGAGCGGCCATGCGGACGTGCCGCTGGCGGTGGCCGCGATGCAGAAGCGCGGGGCGGTGTCCTTGCTGGAGAAGCCGCTGGACGACGTGGCACTGAGCGCCGCGCTGGACCGCGCCTTTGCGCCCGCCGATCTCGACCCCGGGCTGGACACCGACGTGGAAGGCTCCCGCGAGGAGTTCGAGCGCCGGGCACAGCTGCTGTCCCCGCGCGAGCGCCAGGTGCTGTCCCTGGTGGTGAAGGGCCTGATGAACAAGCAGATCGCCGACGAGATCAAGCTGTCGCTCAAGAGCGTGGAGCTCTACCGCTCGCGCGGCATGCGCAAGATGAAGGCCCGCTCCGTGACCGAGGTCACCCGCATGATGGTGAGCCGGCGCGCATGAGTTCCCTGCCGCACACCTTGCAGGCCACCGCGCCCTGGCAGTTCCGCGCCGGCGCGGCGAGCCTGCGCATGACGGCCACCGAGGCGATACCCATGCCCGCCGCGCCCTGCGCCGCCGAGGCCGCGGTCGCACTGGATCTTGCCGGCGACCTGCTCGACGCCCTCGCCCGCGCCGGCCTCGCGGCCGAGAACGCGTGGCAATGGACGGCCCAGCCCGCCCTGGCCCCGAGCGGTGCCCGCGGCCTGTGGCAGGCCGCAGGCGTGCGGGCGCTGCTGACCCTGCCCTGGCCGGCCCTGCGGTCGCTCGCCCAGGCGCCGCACCTGCCGGGTCTGCAGTGGCAAGCCGTGCCCGCCGAATGCCTGCTGGCGCAGTGGCGCTTCGACGACGACGAGCGCGCCGCGCTGGAGCCTGGTGGCGCGTTGCTGATCGACACGCCGTGCCGGCGCGCCCGTGCGCGCGCCGAGCCCGGCGAACCGGGCGACCTGCCCTGGCAGCTCGTGGCGCGCTGGGACAACCCCGTCAGCGTCGAGGCCCTGATGGGCTGGGCACCCGGGCTGCCGCCGCTGCCGGCGACCTGTCTGCTCGTGGAGACGGCCTGGCCGGACGCGGTGCTCGCCCACGGCCGGCTGATGCCCTGGGGCAGCGGCCAGGCCCTGCGCATCGAGGGCTGCTGACGGATGGACCTGAGCACCTTCACGCCAGCCTCGGCGCTGGTCACCGTCATCCTGCTGGCGCTCGCGCCATTCGTGGCCGTCATGGTCACCTCGTTCACGAAGCTCGTCGTCGTGCTGAGCCTGCTGCGCAATGCCATGGGCCTGCAGCAGGTGCCGCCCAACGTCGTGATGAACGGCCTGGCCCTCATCCTGAGCCTCTACGTGATGTACCCGGTGGGTGTCGAAATGCAGGACCGCCTGGCGAGCCTGCCGCCCACGGCCAAGGCCTCCACGACACAGATGGTGGCGGCGGCGGACGTGGCCAAGGAACCGCTGCGCGAGTTCCTGATCAGGCACAGCCGGCCGCTGGAACGCGCCTTCTTCCTGAAGACGGCGCAGCGCAGCCTGAAGCCCGAGCAGGCCCAGGCGCTGACCGAGCGCGACTTCCTCGTGGTCGTGCCTGCCTTCACGGTCAGCGAGCTGACGGTGGCTTTCGAGATCGGCTTCCTGATCTTCCTGCCCTTCCTCGTGATCGACCTCGTCATCTCGAACATCCTGATGGCCATGGGCATGCAGATGCTCTCGCCCACGACCGTCTCGCTGCCGTTCAAGCTCCTGCTGTTCGTGCTGATCGACGGCTGGGTCAAGCTCACCCACGGCCTGGTGCTGACCTACACGGCATGAACAACGAAGTCATCCAGCTCACCCAGCAGGCGCTGTGGCTCGTGCTGCTCCTGTCGGCGCCGCCGATCCTGGTGGCGGCGATCGTGGGCCTGCTGATCGCCTTCATCCAGGCCGCCACGCAGTTGCAGGAGCAGACGGTGCAGTACGTGGCGAAGTTCTTCGCCATCGTCGTCACCATCTTCATCACCGCGTCGCTGCTCGGCGGCAGCCTGTACCGGCTCGGCGACAAGGTGTTCAGCGAGTTCCCCGGCCTCGTGAAGCTGCAGCGCTGATGCTGGCGTTCTGGGTCGGCCATCCCACGGATGCGGCGCTGCTGCTGGGCCTGTCGACGATGCGGGTGGCGGCCGCCTTCCTGCTCGTGCCGCTGTTCACGCAGGACCTGATCCCGGCGCTGATCCGCAATGCCCTCTTCATCGCGCTGGCGCTGCTGGGCCTGCTCGTGCAGGACGTGCAGCCGCTGGCCTTGAGCGGCTGGCAGTGGGCGGTGCTGTACGGCCGCGAGGCGCTGCTCGGCGCGGCGATGGGCTTCCTGTTCGCCGGCCTGATGTGGTCGTTCGAGATGGCCGGCCAGTTGATCGACACCAAGGTGGGCGCCACCCAGGCCCAGGTGCAGGACCCGCTGTCGGGCCACCAGACCTCGCTCACCGGCGCGTTCCTGGCGCGGCTGGCGAGCTGGGTGTTCATGGCGTCGGGCGGCTTCATGCTGTTCGCGGCGCTGCTGCTGGACAGCTTCGCGCTGTGGCCGCTGCAGGGCGAGTGGTCGCTGCGGCCGGCCGCCGCGGTCGTGTTCGAGGCCGAGTTCGGCCGCATGCTGCGCCTGGCCCTGCTGGTGGCCGCGCCGTCGCTGGTGATGCTCTACCTCGTGGACGGCGTGCTCGGCCTCATCAACCGCTACGCACAGCAGCTCAACGTGTTCAGCCTGTCGATGTCGATCAAGGCCGTCGTGGGCCATCTCGTGCTGCTGCTGCAACTGGGCAGCCTGGTGGCCCTCATGAACGAGGAGCTGCTGGCGCGCGGCCCCCTCGTCAGGACGCTGCTGGCCACGCTGTTCGGGCCGGGGACTTCGAATTAGGGGCAGCCGCAGTCGCCCCGCCGGGACGGTCTGGTTAAGCTGAAGCCAGTTGCCACCCACCCCCGCCAACTCATGCTCGGCGCGCCGCTATCACCGTCGTTCTCAAGCTTCACCGCACCCGGCGTGCGGCCGCTGGGGGCTGCGGCGCCCGGCCAGCCTGCCGATGCCCGCACCTGGCTGGACGGCCTGGCGCTGCCGGGCGGCCCGGCACTGAGGGCCGACGTGGCGGCCGAGCAGCGCGGCCTGTCGGCGCAGCAGCACGCCGAGCGCGTGCTGTCGGCCCTGCTTGGCTGAGCTGCTGGCACAGCCGCGCTGGGCGGAAGCCGCCCAGGCGCTCATCAGCGGCTGTGTGGACCTCGGCCCGCGGCAGGAAGCTGCCGTCGCCCTGATGGAAGCCGTCTGCACGGGCCTGGGCGACCAGCTCTACCCGGCCTTCCTGCGCGTGCTCGCCGAGGTCAACGGGCGGGGTGAATTCGCCGCCCGGTCTGCCGTGGCGCAGACGCTGGTGCAGGCCCTCAGCCAGGGGCGGCTGCCCAGCGGATCGCGCGCTGCCTGGGGTGCCCACCCGGCTGGTGCGCGGCGGCGCAGCCTCGGGCCGATCGAATACCTGTGCCTGGCCGCCTGGCCGCGCCACGGGGCGGCGGATCTGTCGCCCGAACACTTCCAGACCCTGGCCAGCGCGCTGATGGAGCTGATGGACTGCGCCCCGGACGCGCGCGGCCTTTACGCCGACCACCTCGCCGCCGTGGCGGACGACCCCCTCGACGGCACGCTGCCCCGCGAAGTGCGCGCCGCGCTGCGTGACCTTGCCCAGGCCTGGCGCCGGCAGGCGGATGCGAGCCTGGCCTGTGCCGAATTCGTGGCCCGCCTGCGCCGCGCGGGAGGCTGACTCGGCGCGCGCGGCTCCTGGCCGAGCCGCGCAGGCGGCGCCCCAGGCCAGGACCGCGCCAGCCGCCGTCAAGCGCAGGGCCTGGGCCGATGGACACCCGCGCCGCAGCACGCAAAAAAGCCCGATGGCCAGGCCACCGGGCATCCAAGCCAGGGCGTGCTTCACGCACGCTGGCAACTGCAAGACGGGCGCCCCACGCAGCGCCGGCACGGCACCACCTCGCCCCGCGGGCTCAGTGCAGCACGGCGGCCGGGTCGTCGGCCGGTTCGGCGTGGTGCGCCAGGCGTTCGGCTTCGTCCCAGGCCTGCTTCATCGCGTCGTCGAAGGCGCGCACACGGTCGAGGCTGAACAGCGGGTCGGCCTGGATGCGGGCCCGGGCCGCACGGATGGCCAGCCGGAACTGCGGCGAGCGCGACTCGAACACGGCGAGGTAGGCCCAGTGCCGCTCAGGAAAGGTGCGCCACCAAGAGACGATGCTGTCGGGATCGGTGAGGTTGAGATGCATGGCTCGCCCGCGGTGAGGTCATCGGAGACGCCATGGTACTGTATTTTTATACAGCTCTACGAAAACCTCGCCGAGGTCAACCCACCCCAAGAACCAGGCCCTCTCCCGGGATCACCCGCCCCGCGTCGAGCGACACGCTGCTGGGGCCGAAGCGTGCGAGGTCCGCCGGGTCGTGGGTGATCATCAGGAGCGGCAGGTCGAGGCGGTGCAACAGGCGGTCGAGCTCGTCGCGCATGCGCTCGCGCAGTGCCGGGTCGAGCGCCGAGAACGGCTCGTCCAGCAGCAGCGCGCGCGGCTCATGGATCAGGGCGCGCGCCAGCGCCGTGCGCTGCCGCTGGCCGCCGGACAGTTCGTGGGGGCGTTGCCCGGCGACTTCGGTCAGTTCGAACACCTGCAGCCAGTGGTCCACCCGGCGGTCGGCCACCCGGCGCGAGGGATTCAGCCAGCCGTGCTGCAAGCCGAACGCGATGTTCTGGCGCACGTTCAGCCGCGGGAACAACGCGTAGTCCTGGAACAGGTAGCCGAAGCGCCGGGCGCGGGCCGCTTGATCGATGCCCGCCGCACGGTCGAAGAGCACGTCACCACCGAACGTGATACGCCCGTCGTCGGGCCGCAGCAGCCCGGCGATGGCCTGCAGCGTGAGCGTCTTGCCGGCGCCGGACGGGCCGTACAGCACGGTCCGGCGGGCGTCGCTGCGCCAGCGCACGTCCAGCACGAACTCGCGGTCGTCACTGCGCAGCCGCTTGCGGATGTCGACCTCGAAGCTCATGCCACGCCGCCCCGCACCTTGGACAGCCGCCCCGCCAGCAGCAGCACGACGAGGCAGGTGACCGAGGTCACCAGCACCAGCAGGTGGGCGTGGTCGTCCTGCCCGGCCTGCACCGCCTCATAGACGGCGATGGACAGGGTCTGCGTCTGGCCCGGGATGCTACCGGCCACCATCAGCGTGGCACCGAACTCGCCCAGCGCCCGCGAGAAGGCCAGCAGCACGCCCGCGAGGATGCCGTGCCAGGCCATCGGCAGCGTCACACGGAAGAACACCGCGGCCTCCCCCAGCCCGAGCACGCGGGCGGCCTGTTCCAGGCGGGGGTCCACGCCCTCGAAGGCCGCGCGCGCCGCCTTCATGACGAGCGGAAAGGCGACCAGCGTGGCCGCGATGACGGCGCCCTGCCACGTGAAGATCAACTGGATGCCGAACTGCGCATGCAGCCAGCCGCCGAACGCGCCGCGCTTGCCCAGCACCACGAGCAGGTAGTAGCCGAGCACGGTGGGCGGCAGCACCATCGGCAGGGTGAGCAGGGCATCGAGCAGGTCGCGCCCGGGGAAGCGCAGGCGCGCCAGCGCGCAGCCGGCAGCCACGCCCAGCACCAGATTCAACGCCGTCGCCCAGCCCGCCACCTTCAGCGACAGGCCGAGCGCGATCCAGGCGGATGAATCCATGCGGCGTGGCGTCAGGGCTTCTGGAAGCCGTGACGGGCCAGCACGGCCTGGCCCGCGGGCGAGGCGACGAAGTCGATGAAGCGGCGCGCGGCGTCGGCGTTGGCGCTGCCGGCCACCACGGCCACCGGGTAGCTGATGGGCGTGGCGGTGGGCACCGTCAGGGCCACCCTCACCTTGTCCTTCTGCACGGCGGCATCGGTGGCGTAGACGAAGCCTGCCTCCGCCTCGCCGCGCGCGACGTAGTCCAGCGCCTGACGCACATTGATCGCGTAGACGGCCTTGGCCTGCACCAGCGGCCACAGCCGTGCCGCTTCGAGCGCTCCCTTGGCGTAGCGACCCGCCGGCACGCCCTCGGGGCGGCCCAGCGCGATGCGCTTCACGTCGGCCCGGCCGAGGTCGGCCAGCGCATGCAGCGGCTGCGGGCTGTCCGCCGGCTCGATCAGCACCAGGGTGTTGCCGGCGAAGAGGCGCCGCGTGCCGGCGACGAGCAATTGCTGGGCCTCGGCCTTGTCCATCGACTCCGTGTCGGCCGACGCGAACACGTCCACCGGCGCCCCACGGGCGATCTGGGCGAGCAGCGCGTCAGAGGCCGCGAAGTTGAACTGCAGGCGCGTGCCGGGATGCTGGGCTTCGAAGGCCGGCGCCATCTCCTTGAACGCCTGGCTCAGGCTGGCCGCCGCGGAGACGGTCAGGTCAGCCGCGCGAACGAGGGCCGGCCCGGCAGCGAGCAGCAGGCCCAGGCCAAGGGCAGCAAGGCGTCGGCAGACGGTTGGCAGAGGCATCATGGGCAGGCCCGGTCGGCAGCAGCAAGGGTGCGAAATATACCGCCGTGCATAGCGCACCCGCTGCGCTCCGCGGCCTTGGCCCCGGCCGATGGTGTAATTGCAGCGCCCCTCGCCTGGGGCATCGACCGATGCCAGCCGACCCGCCCATCCGCAAGAACGCCGCCCCCGTCCGCCCGCAGTTGCGCTGGCGCCTGCGCGTGATGTGCGGGGAGCTCAACGCCATCGGGCCGGGCAAGATCGAGCTGCTGGAAGCCATCCAGGCCCACCACTCGATCACCGCGGCCGCCAAGGCGCTGGGCATGTCCTACCGGCGCGCCTGGCTGCTGGTCGACGAGCTGAACCGGTCGCTGAAGGAACCCGCCGTCGAGACTGCCGCGGGCGGCAGTGGCGGAGGCGGCACCGCGCTCACGCCGATGGGGCAGCGCGTGCTGGCGCTCTACCGCGGCATCGAGGCCCAGGCCGAGGCCGCCTGCCGCGACGACATCAAGCGGCTGCTGGCCACGGTGGCGCGCGAGGCCTGACCCGCCCGGACCGGCACCTGCCGTCAGCGCCGGATCCACCGCCTGATGGGGCGTGCAGCCATCCTCGAAACTGAGGATGACCCGGCGCATCGCCTCGCGTCCACTGCGGCTGACGTCCCACCCCGTGGCCGGCATGCCCCAGCACTACCTCGACTTCGACCTGCGCCTGTACGGCCACGAATGCCTGCCGGATGGCCGGGAGGCCTTGCGCGTACTCGTGCTGCGGTCGCCCACGGGGGAAGCGCTGAACGAGGAGCGGGCCGAACTGCCCGCGGACCTGCGCCCCCGGCTGGCCCTGCTGGAGAAGCGCCAGCTCAACGGTGCCGACATGGTGGCCCTCGGCCGCGCGCTCGGGGCCGCCCTGCTGCCCCAGCAGGCGCTGACGCAGTTCATGCTGTCCCAGGCGCGGCTCACGCCGGAGCAGGGCCTGCGCATCACCCTGCAGTGCAGTGGCCCCGAGCTCGACGCCCTGCCGTGGGAGCTGGCGCACCTGGACCTCGGCCTGCAAGGCGCCCCGGCCGACCTGCGGGGCTTCGTGACCCTCAACCGGCGGCTGTCGCTCGTCCGCTACGAGCTCGGCAGCCAGCTGATGGCCCGCCCGCAACGCAGCGGCGGCCCGCGGCGCATCGTCGCGGTGCTGTGTGAACCCGACAACCTCAAGACCCCCGGCCAGCCGCTGCAGGTGGACGCCGAGCTCGCCGAGATTCGTGCCGCCGTCGAGCGCTCGCCCGGCGTGGAGCTGAGCCACTGCGCGGACGCGACGCTGAACCAGTTGCAGCGTGCGCTGGATGACGGCGCGGATGTCTTCCATTTCGCGGGGCACGGCGAATTCCTGCGCAACGCAGACGGCACCGGCCACGGCGCCCTGATGCTGCTGCAGGACGGCGGGCAGAGCCATCCATGGACCACCGACAGCGTGGCCCTCAACCTCGCGGACAAGGGCATCCAGCTTGCCGTGCTGAGCGCCTGCCGGTCGGCCCAGGGTGACGGTCGCAACCCCTGGGCCGGTGTCGCACCCTCGCTGGCCCGGGCGGGTGTCCCCGCGGTGATCGGCATGCAGTACACGGTGTTCGACGAGAGCGCGCTGACCTTCTCGCGCCGCTTCTACGAGCGCTGGGCTGCGGGCAGCTCGATCGAGGAGGCGGTCGTGGAAGCGCGCCTGGCCATCAGCGGCATGGCGGCGGCCACGGGGCGGGATTTCGCCACGCCGGTGCTCTACCTGCGCCGTGAAAACCGCACCGACGCGAAGGTCGCCGCGCCGGCACCGTCGGCGGTCCCGGACATCTCACCGGTCTTCGCGCTGCTGTGCGAACTGCGCGACTACAAGGACGTGCACGACGCGCTGCACGGCGCCTGCATGCGCGAGTTCGCCACCCTGCTGCGTCGGCGGGACGTGTTCCCCAACGAACGCACGCCGCGCGAGTTCGGCACGGTTGCCCGGAACTTGCGCAAGGGTCTGGACGAGATCCAACGCATCGCCGAAGACCAGCGCTGCGATGCCGCGTTGATGGATGCGCTGCAGCTCGAACTGCGCTCGGCGATCGGCCTGCTGGAAGATGCCGTGGCCCAGAGCGACGCCGACACGCTCGACGATGCCGTGGCCGGCCTGGAATCCCTGCTGGCCACCTATCCCGTCCGCTTCGACGCCTGCATGAGTTCGCTGGCCCAGCGCCTGGAACTGGAGCGGACCGTGCAATTCCTGCAATCCCTGCAGCTGAGCAGCGCAGCCACCGAGACGGCCATCACCGAGCTGCGCATCCTGGGCGAGAAACTGCGGCAGCAGGCCGTCTTGCACGCGCATTGCCAGACGCTGGACTCCAAGTTCGCGTTGATCAACAAGTCACCCGAGGAGCAGCGCTTTCGCGAGATCCGGCGGCAGTACGCGCCGATGGCGGCGCTGCTGGCCCAGTTGCTGCCGCAGTGGACGCGGCAGGACGTAGACAAGCTGCGCGAGGCGGGTGAGCGGCTGGGTGCTGCGATCGAGCAGCGTGACGAGGCCGCCGCCCTGCAGGCCTTCGACGACCTCTACAACGACTTCGACTTCGGTTTCTACACGGTGGACAAGGACTTCAAGGCCTTCTGTGCCGAGTTGATCGACAAGGCATGCCACCGACTGCAACCGCATCAGGGCGCCCCGGTGGCGAGCTGACGGAGCCCTTCGCCCATGACTGCTGAACATCCTCAGGACGAGCTGCCCCTGCAGACGCTGGCCGAGTTCCAGCAGGCCCACGAGACCCTGCTCGATCACTACGACCAGGGCGACGCCCAGGCCTCGGAGCAGGCACGGCTGGTGCCGATCATTGCCGAGGTGCGGGCCTTCCTGCGCCGGGGCGCGGCCGGCGGCGCTTACCTCTTCGAGAGCCGCGAGCGGCGCTCGGCGCAAGGCATGCTCGACTACTGGGCCAGCCTCTGCTACGGCACGCAGCTCGACATCGAGCGTGCCGTGCTCGCGCCGCACGACCCCGACAAGCTGCCGCAGCTGAACGACGACGATTGCCCCTACGTCGGGCTGGAAGCCTTCGGCAAGTCCAACGCGATCAACTTCTTCGGCCGGACCGAGCGGGTCCAGGCCGTGCTGCAGTGCCTTGAACAGAGACGCCTCGTCGTGGTCACCGGCAGCTCCGGCAGCGGCAAGAGCTCGCTGGTGCTGGCCGGTGTGCAACCTGCACTGATGGAAGGTGGGCTGCCCGGGAGCGCCGATTGGCGCTACCCGCCTGCGCTGGTGCCGGGGTCCACACCGCTCGACAACCTGGCCGCCGCGATCGCGCCCGGGCAGGGCGACGCGCCGGCCAAGGCCTTGCTGGCCGAGCCTGCCAGCCTGGCCGGCCTGCTGGGCGACACGCCGACCCTGCTCGTCATCGACCAGTTCGAAGAAGTCATGACCCTGCGGACCGACGACAACGCGCCCGAGTTCGGCGCGTTCGTCGCGGCACTGCTGTCCCTGCTCGACGACCCGGACTCGCCGCACCGCCTGCTGCTGACGATGCGCAGCGACGTTGAATCGCCCCGGGTATCGCGGAGGCCCGTTGGTTTAAGTCAGACGGTCGCGGCCTGACCAGCGCGTTGTCGATGGTAGTTGGCCTCGAACTCGGCC
>RXJW01000118.1 GCA_003963005.1 Burkholderiales bacterium | reverse complement strand
CGCGCGGCAGTTCGCTGCGGGTTACGCCCTACGGGCTCCACCCTCCGCGACCTGCCGCGCACTCAAGGACTTACACCACTTCCTGGGACATCAACGCAGCGACAGGTGCGCTCACCCAGCGGGTGTCCGTTCGGCCACGAAGGTCGCCCCCGGCCGCCCGTGCCGCCTGGCCGGATCGGAGGCATCAGATCGGTATCAGTTGAGACACCGGTAGCGGCGCACGCCACGCTGCGTCTGATCGCGAGCGGGGACGGCACGGGAACTGCGCTCCACCGAGGGGCTCTGGGGTTCATCAGCGGCAGTCTTCGCCGCGATCGCGCATCGCCAAGGCGTACGAGTAACGCCTCGCGGAATTCAGCGTGGGTTTTGAGCCACGAAAGGCGGCCGAAAAATCCACACCCCCGCTGTTACAGTGAGGCCCTGGGCTAGGCCCCCTGCTTTTCCTCCCTGAGCAGGCAGCTTTATGCGTGAAGACCGCGTAAAGGCTTTTGCGCCCCGGTGTCGTGAAGACCTGGGGCGTTTCTCTTTCGAGTGGCCCGTTTGCGGCCTCAGTCGAAACGTCGCGTTCCCCCGGGGTTGGCGCGTGGCTCAGAGGATCGGATGCCGCCGTCTACCATCGAGGAGCTCCGCCTCATGCCAGCCTGACCCACCACGGCGTTCCAGACTTGCGCCATGGCGGCTCGGATTGCCTGCAAGAGCCCAGCGGCTCCCGGCTGACCCCAGCAAGCCGCCTGGCCCTGAGCCAATTCAAGCCGCCAGCCGGCGCCGATGTGCGTCGGACGCTTGCAACCGCCCCCTACCGCCGGGGGCGCGACGGTGGCAGACTGATTGGGCTTCTTTCCGGCGTTCGTGCTGGTGCAGCCTTCATGGCGAGCCGTCTTCGGCTCTTCCCTGAAGTCCACGGTGCCTCTGGCACTTTGGCGTTAGCGGTCGTGACCCGCCCTTGGATCGGCCACCCTGGTGGCCATGTCGCGCAAGCGATGAAGCTCGAAAGAGCCTGGACCGCGCCCCTCCGGCGCCGTCCGAATCCTCGGCCGCAGTCCCCTGCGGACCGTGGCCCGACTGTCGTGGCGCGGGTGGTGTCAACCATCGGCAACCACGCTTTCAGCGTGAACGCGCGCAGGCGCCAGCTCCGTTTCGACGGACTGGCCCTGGGCACGCCGGCTCGCATCAGGACCCGTGAGGGTTCCCGCAGCCGCTGTATCGCTTCGGCACCGACCTGACCTCGTTCGCGAGGAGAGGCCTGCCGTCGATCAGGTCGTCCCGTACGGCCTGTGCATCCCCGGGAAGGCATCCCCTTCCTGAATCGTGCGAAAGACCCAACGCCTCGGCCTGGGTCTCTCGCCACCTCTGGGCCCGCGAGCGCGGCGCCTGCAACCCGGAATGGGGAACATCGTTTCTCCACCCGGAGGCCGGCGTTCCCCTGTTGCTCACGCAAAGGAGAACGACCATGTCGACCAACACGTCTCAACCCGTGTGCCGCCTGCTTGGCGGTTCCGGCCGCGCCCCGCTCGTCGTGGTGAAGGCCGTAAAGCTTCCCGTCCTGCTCGCGCCCGCCCGCCCTCGTGCGGTCGATGCGGTTGCCATTTGCGTGACGCTGCCCCTGGCGGCGTGATCGCGATGGACAAGGACGAGTGGAAGCAGTTTCTTCGCTGGCTCGATGAGGCCAATGAGGACGAACTGGCTCAAATGAAACAGCGGCTGCGCTCGACGCAGGCCGCCGTCACTGAGCCGGGTGTTCGCTCCGACCTGCGTCGGATGCTGCGCCTGATCGACGAGGAGGTGCTGATCCGTCAGAACCTGGCGACGCGCTCGAAAGAGCATCGTTAGCCGCCGGCGTCAGCCGCCTCAGGAGGGACTCGAAGCCGGGCCGGTTCAACGCCGCCGCCCACAGCAACTCCCTCTCGAGTGCGGCCCGCCCGCCTTCGACGACTTGAAGAGAAGTGCCCGAGCGATTCATCGTGACGGCTTTCATGTGGATCCGCGAGAGCGGACTTCCATGCTACCCCAGCGGGGACCGGCTGTCCCCTGCTGTGGGCGAGTCCGTCTCCCTGCTCACCACAGGAGAGACCCATGACAGAAGCCCACGACATCGAGCAGCATCTGCCCGCGCAGCAGCGGCCCCACGCGCACGGCTCTCAGCGACGCTGCGTCGAGGAGGACCGGGCCTGGTCGCAGCTGTACACGGCAATTGGCCATCCCTCCACCGCCGAGGAAGTGGTCAAGCAACTCGAAGCCGACCCCCAAGCCAAGCGCACCCACCTGGCGCTGTACATCCGTGCGAAGACGACGCTGCGCGAGCAGAAGGCCGTCGACGCGCGGAATCAGCGCATCGGTTCCTTCGTGCGCTGGGTCCTGACCTCCGTGGTCCTGGGCCCGTTCAGATGGCTTCGCGCCGCCAGGTCTGTGGCCGCCGGTGTCGCCATCGAAGCCCTGCCACCCGTGCGCAGGGAACCGTCTCGCACCCGCGCCACCGCGCTGCGCGGCGACCCCGACTTCGCCCCGGCGAAGGAACGGTTCGCCGGCACTGCGGCCGGTGCCGGTGCGACGGCCGAAGTCGAGGGTTCACGCGGCGCCAAGGCAGCGTGAGCGTTCCTCGTCCAAAAGGAAGTGCAGGAAGCGCGTGTCTTCGGACACGCCCCAGAAATGGGCCTTGCACTCCCGGATGTACTCGTCGAGATCGTCGAGCGTCTTCACACCCACCGGCGGCATGCCGGTGATCTTCGTGAAGCGCTCGACCTCTCGCCGGGTGAGCCGGATGCTGTTTCCAAGGCGAATCATCTCGATGTCCCGTGGTCCTCTCGGTATGCCAGCCATGCTGCGCGTTCCGGTCAAGAGTGTCGCGGGTCGAGATCCCACGAATCCCTTTCGAGGATCGAGGTCATGACCATCACGACTGAAGCCCTGACGACGATCGAGCTCGACGCCGCGAACGCGCCGATTCCCACGCTGACCCGCCACATCGAGGCGGTCCGCAACGGGATGAAGGACGCGCCCGCGGAGGTCGCCGAGCACGCTCGCGCCCTCTTGCTCAAGCTCGAACACCTGCTGCAACAGCAGCAGGCCGAGCCGGCAACCGCCGAGGCCAGCCAGGACTTCCTGGCCCCTTGGCTCACGCTTGCAGAACCGGAGCAAGCGGCAGCCTGAAACAGTGGCTGCGAATCTGCACAGACGCTCGTCGTCTGCACATCCTGAACCCGAGCGGGGCTCCCCATCCCCGGTCGGGTGGAGGTGTCCTTCTCGACAACATGAAAGGACGACTCCATGGCAACTCGCACTGAACGCGCTCGGCTCAAGGTCGAGCAGCGCCGCCGTCTCACGCTCTTCTTCAACAAAGAGGCCCGCACCAGCGCGGCCGACGCGCTGAAGAAGGCGTCGTGGGCCTTGGCGGCAGCGAACGCAACCCTTGGCCTGGCCAAGGGATCGCTGGCCTACATGGCCATCGTGATGGTCGGCTGGTTGGTCGCACAGACCCTGGCCGTCATTCTCCTCAGCATCGAGGAGAAGAAGGGCTCGCAAGAGCCTGAGGAGCAGCAACATGCAAGCACTTCTGGAATCCGTGGCAAGCGCACTCAACTCCGATCCTGACCTGGCCGGCCTGGCCATCGCGTGGTTGGCGATCGTGATCTGGGGAGCGTTTGCTGTGGTCCTGGCCTACGGCAGCCGGGTGCAAGAGCGCGCCGCGATGGAACACCCACCGCGGCACCCGCTCTTCCTCGACTTCCGTGGCCGACAGAAGGCCCGCTCCAAGACTTGAACCCCGGCTTGCCGGGGTTTTTTCTTTTGCGCAACCGACAAGAGGATCCCAATGGAATTCATCGCGCAATGCCTCATGGGCGATCGCCGCGCTTTGTCCGAATACCAGAACGACCAGCACGTGCCCTACCCGCTCGGCCAGCCGCTCACGGCGGCCGAGCTCGAGCCCTTCGTCACGCGGGAGGTCCTCGCGACCTTCACGGCCAAGGTGCCGCTGGCGCAACTCGCGCGCGCCGAAGACACGACGCTGGCCGAGTTCATCGCAGCCGAGTGGCTGGGCGGGCATGCCGCGCTCGTGAGCCCCGAGTACCGCGCCGTGGGCGCGACCTTCGACGACTTCGGCCAGCAGTACGCCGGCCTCGTTCATCTACAGGTCACCTGCCAGCTCGCGAAGCCGGGCCCGCGCTGACCCAGACACCCTCACCGCCCCGGTCTACATCGGGGCTTTTTCTTTCTAACCGCAATCAAGAACTACCGGGCCGCATCGCACCGCACGCCACTTTGGTTCTTGAGACCGGTGTCAGCGGACTTCATTTCTGTGCATCTTCGCGACGACGCAGAACTTCACGCATCTCAGGCATTGAAGCGCCCACTGCGGCGAGCCGCTTGGCGGCCCGCACCCGCACGAACGTCTTGATCGCCTCGCGAACGAGGTCGTCTTTGTCCATGTCCGGGTCCGCAAGCTCCATCGCCTCGCTATAGAGGTCGTCGTCGATGATGACGGTCAGTTCCATGCGGACACTTTATACAGCCCCCTCGGGCGATGCCCTGGTCAAGGGACCGGCTTGCCGCCCTCCGCGCCGGCTCGCGACGCGTCGGCTCCGAGCTGGCGCAGCACCTCGTCCCAGTTCGCGGTGACCAGCTCGTCGATCCTGAACGGCGGCTCGTCGCCCCGGGTCCAGTGCCGCACCGAAGCCGTCGCGAGGACCGTGCCGTCTTTCAGCACGCGCAGCTTCGTGTTGACTTCCTGCTCGCCCCGTTCGTAGCGCTCGCGGCCAGCCACGAACAGCCTGCGCGGTGCCTCGCCGGAACCGAACAGCACCGGCGCCGCGCCGCCCGCGATCATGTAGCTGCCGAACGACGGCGAAATCCAGCCGCGCACGATGCCCAGCGCGCCCGCCGCGATGCGCAGCGCATCGAGGGGCTGCTGGGCCGTCGCCACCTTGTCCGCCGTGCCGGCCATCTGCGCGTCGGTGTAGTCCGCTAGACGCACCAGGCGCGCATTGAACTTGCTCGTGTACACATAGAAGGTCGAGTCCACCTCCACGACATAGGACGCTGCCCCGTCGTTGGCCACCGGTAGGCCCCGCGACTTTGCGAGGTCGGTCAGTGCCGCGTCGAGCCGGCGGTAGGCGGCCTCCGAGGCGCCGTTGCCGGCGTACCGGCGCGCACGCAGCACGAACGGGTTGGACTTCAGCTCGGACAGTGCCTTGGCGGCGTCAGCGGGGACCGTCAGCTGTTGTTCGATGGGCGGCGCAGCGTCGTCCGCAGTTGCGGTGCCCATGATCGCGGCCAGCACCAGGCCGATCCAGAGATTGCGCATGATGCGGCTCCCTTTGTTCGTTACGGCAGGGTCATCCTGACACGGCTTGCACTGCCGTCGCCGGAAGCCCCTGCTGCAGGCCGGCTACGGCCTCGACCTGCGAGACGCAATCGCGCAGTGCCCGCGCCACGCGGGCCGCGTCCGGCTGGTCCATGCCGTACAGCGCACCGCTGATACGGGCCAGGGCACCAGCCACCTCGAAGTCGAGGGCCTCCAGGTCGGCCGAGTCGCGGCCCTCGTAGGTCCTGCTCTCCGTCCGAGCACGCATGCACTGGGCAGCCACATCCAGGAAGAAGCGGCGGTTCGGGTGACCCACGTGATACATCAGCTGCGTGGAGACATAGACACAGGCGTCACCGGCCGGGCCAGTGATGACGACGGTCTCCGCTTCGATGCGCTCCTCCTCGTCACCCCTCATCCAGCCGAGGTCGCCCGCACGCCAGACCTGGGAGAACAGGACCACCGTGCAATCCTCGACACGCGGCCGGACAGTGACGGGGCCGCCCTCGGTGCGCAGCAGTTCGTTGACAAGGTCTGACTCGCTGCCGGCGAGGTCTTGTTCGAGCGCTCGCATCAGGGCCCAAGTCAGGCTTCGAATTGGATGTCTCATGTCCACGGCACACCTCCTTGCTCTGTGTATGCGACCAGAATCACCCTCTGGCGATGCCGATCAACCCTCCACGCCCGCCCACATGCCCTCCCGCATGGCGTCGACGGCCTTCAGCATCGGCACGGCCGCTTCGCCCGCCCATTGCATGAACGCGGCACGCGTGCGCGGCGTGCTGGTGCCTCGCGCAGCCGGCAGCGGCATGTGCCGCAATCCCGCGTCGTCCCCGAGGTCGCCGATCAGGTCGAAGTGCCCGGCGCCATCGAGCTCGACGATCAGGGTCTCCGACAAACTGACCCCGAAGCCGCCGATCAGCCAGCGATGGGCCGCCGGCACGATCACCTGGAAAGCGTTAGTCACGCTGGCGCCGTCGTTGCGGCCCCATGGACCCATGTCCACCAGCAGCAGACGCGCAAGGCCGGCGCGCTCGTTGACGGACGCCACCGCCAGCACGCCGTCGCGATGGGGCTCGGGCGACGCGTCGGGGCTGCGGCAGCGCATGCGCAGAAATCGAATCACGGGCTTCACAAAAGCATCCTCCTGAAGCGGCATCGTCGGGCCGTTCCCCGCGCCTTCAAGCTCACGCCGGCATCAGGTCCCGGTGCAGCAGCCACTCCTCGAAGCTGGTACACAGCCGGATCGCCGCCTTGGCCCGGGTGAGTGCGACATAGAGGATGTTCACCTCCTCCTGTTCCACCTCGTCGGCCTCCAGCTCGCGCCCCTTGTCGAAGAAGCGCATGTAGTCGTCGGCCAGCCACACCTGGTCGAACTCCAGGCCCTTGGACTTGTGCGCAGTGCAGAGGAAGATGCCGTCGAACTGGCGCCAGTCCTCCTTGCGGACATCGACATGCCGCGCCTTGATCTCCTCGACGAGCCCGGAAACCTGGTGGCCGTAGTCCTGCACCGCGCGCACCAGGTGCTTCAGCTCCCGGTCGTCGGAGTCCTCGGCCAGCTCGCACAGCTCGTCGAAGCTGCTGAACGAGCGCAGGTAGGGATCGCGGATCAGCGCCCGCTCGCCGATCCAGAGCTGGTAGGCGTCGAGGATCTTCTCCAGCTTGTAGCCGTCGATGCCGCCGACGAAGTGGTAGCGCCGGCCCAGCGCCAGGAAACCCACCGCTTCTTCGAAGACGGCGGCGTTGGTGCGGGCGATCAGCGCAAAGGGCCGCCGCGTGTCGATGGCAAGCCGCGTCTCCTGGGGCTCGCCAGCCCCGACCAGGGGCAGGCTGAAATCTGCCTTGAACCCCGACAGCAGCGAGTTGGCGAGACTGGCGATGCCGCGGCCGAACCGGAAGCTGCGCGTCAGCGGCAGCCGTTCCTGCGCGTCGAACAAGGCGAGCGCGTTGGTCGCCCCCCGGAACGAGTAGATGGCCTGGGCCGCATCGCCGACCATCACGATCGGCACGCTCTGCGAGCGCACGATGTCGAAGGTGCAGGGGTTCAGGTCCTGAGCCTCGTCCACCGCGATCACGTCGTAGCCGCGCAGCGCGGGCCGGTCCATCTGGAACAGCTTCAGGTAGCCGTCATGGGGCAGCTTGAGGTCGCGCTCGCACGCGTCCGTCATGCGCAGCCAGACCTCGCGTGCCACCCGCACCGCGACAGCGGGGTCGGCCAGCCTCATCGCGATGTCCAACGGCACATGCTCCAGTTCGATGCGCGGGTCCAGCGAGCCGCACCAGCGCTGCACCGCCTGCAGCGCGCCCGACGCGACCAGGGCGCTGCATCCCAGCACCTTGGCCACCGTCGATGGGTAGGTCGCTCCGATCCGGTCGCCGGCCTGCTCGCCGAAGAGCTGCCGGGCCTTGCGCCAGGCGATGGAATGGGTGGTGCGGCAGGTCACGTTGGACGGCATCCGCGCGGCCGCCTCCAACTGGATCGCCTTGTTGAAGGCGAGGTACAGCACACGAGACCCGCGCCGGGCGTCGGCATAGGCGCCCAGCGTTGTGGTCTTCGCCGCGCCGGCACCCGCCTGCACCGTCAGGCGCCGGGCGCGCGAGCGCACCACGCACACCTGCTCGGCAGTCAGTTGCATCGCGCCACCTCCAGGGCCATCTGCCCTGCCCCGGCGCCCGCGCGGCGCAGGCTTCGCCGGAGACCGATGCCTGCGGCGAACTGTTCGAACCGCATGCCGCGTCTCAATGCAGCGTTGCGGGAGCGGGCCGCGGCTCCTCCTCGGACAGCGCGCCTTCGAGCGTGTCGAGGACGGCCTCCGCGACCAGCGCCAGCATGGACCTACCCGGGGCGTCCGCGATGACGATGGTGAGGGTCTGCCTCCCGCTCAGCGGGCAGGCCGAGAGCGTCATGTCGAGGCGCAACGTGTCGTGCGCCCAAGGATCGTGCTCGCTCACGCGCGTCTCCCGGCAGGTGATGGACGCCGCCATGCTCCGCGGCCGGCGACTTGCCCGCCAACCGGAAATCCGGGCGCCGCAGGCGCCGCTGCGAAGGGCCGCCCGACTCCCAGGCCCGGGCTGGCGCGCCGCGCGGGCTCGGCCCGGCCGTTCATGCCGCCACGGCCTGTCGGCCCGTCGTGCGCTTCGGCCTGGCCTTGCGCTTCGTGGCCGGCGCAGCCGGATCGAAGCCATGGCGCCGCCAGACCTCCGGGTTGACGTCGATGGGGCCGGTGCGCTTGCTGGCGAGATTGATCACGACGCCATGCTGGGCCAGCCGGCCACGCGAGAACAACTCGTAGAGCAACTGCGCAGCAAAGCGCACCACGGCGTCGTTGACGAACAGGCCCTGCGAGGCCAGCGACATGCGCACGGAGCAGGACGGCGCGTTGTCGTCTGGCACGTCCGCATCGAGCAGTTCGGGAAACAGTTCCGTCACGCAAGGCAGTCGCACCTCGTCGGCACCACGCCCCGCGCGGCTGGGCTCGCCGAGCACGGCCTGCGCGGTGGATTCGGTGTTGCCCAGGTCCAGCCAGTAGCGGGTGCAGCAGGCCGGGTGGCTCAGCACCTGATGCAGCGCCCGGCGCGCCGAGCGGCTGTCCACGCAGGACACAACGATGTCGGCGACCGCATCGTTGGGCCGCAGTTGCTCATAGCGCCAGGGCCGACCCTGCCAGTCGAGCCCGTAGAACAGGTTGAGGCGATGGATGGTCAGCAGCGCCTTGTTCTGCCCCACGTCCGACGGGCTGTAGAGCTGGCGGCCCACATTGGACGGGCTCACGTCGTCGGCATCGAAGGCGACGACGTGCAGGCCGCCCGGATGCCCCAGCGCGCGCATCGCGATGTCCAGGCGGGCCAGGCAGCCGGCCATCTGTGCGCCGTTGCCGCCGACGCCCACCAGGTGCACGCGCACGCGCCGCGACAGCAGTTCGGGCTTGATCAGGTGTTCCATGTTGCATCGACCTCCTCGAATCCGATCGAAGCCAGTGTGGGACACCGTTCCGCCAGATCAAGGTCGTCGGCCGCCTCCTCCTGCCAGGGGTGCGCGAGGCCCTTGAACGCGCCGTTGACGGCGAGGCGGAAGGCCGCGCTGGGACGCTCGCGGTGCAGCGAGCCGAACACGCCGCACACCTTCACGCCCTGGTCGTCCTCGTCGTCGATGCCCGACCAGAAGGCCCGCAACCGGCCATGCGTGTGCAGGTCCACGGCAAGGCATTCGTCGGCGGCCAGATCGGGCTGGCGGTAGCGCACGCCGGCCGGCCCTGCCTCGATCGACTCGTGGATTTGCAGCCGCAGCCGCTGCGTGCCGGCGTTGTAGATCAGCGCGCCGGCCACCTCGTTGGGCAGGTGCTCGCGGCCGTGGGCGATGAACTGCTCCAGCAGCGCCAGCGGGATCACGCCGAACGAGAACTCGATGCGTTCGCACACCTCGCCGTACGGCAGCGGCGGCGACGCCGGCAGGTCGGCAAGCTTGAGCACGCAGCGCAGCCAGGGCCGGCGCATCTCCAGGAAGACGCCGTTGCGGCCGACCAGCGTGCGCTGCCCCGGCGCTAGGTCCGTCAGCGCGCCGAAGCGCGGCACGGGCACGCACGGGCAGATGGCCTGCAGCGCGAGGTCGCGAGGATCGGCGCTCATGTCCCGCTATCCCGGTGCGCCAGCACCTCGCCCAGCGTCTTGCGCGAAGGCACCAGCACCCGCTCCGGAAACTCCGTGTGCCGCCCGTCGAGCATGTCGCGCCAGAACTTGTAGGCACCGCCCCGGTAGGTCACGAGCTTGCCGTTCACGTTCGGATGGGTGAAGAAGGAACCGAAGAAGACCCGGTTCCAGGCCTCGATGCGCTCGGCCGTGGTGCCGTCCGGCAGCGTCACATTGCCGGTGCAGATGCCGCCGTCGCCGTAGACGTTGAAGTACGGGGCCTGCAGCAGCGGGGTGCTCTCGGTTGGCCGCGCTGCGCCCGCCACGGCCCACACATGCCAGTGACGCCGGCCGTTCACGCGGAAGACGAGGCCTGGATGAGGCACGACCTCGCCGCGCTCGGGCGCTCCCAGGTCGGCCGAGCGGAAGGCGATGTGCCGGCGTGCCGGTGGCACCCACCAGGCCATCGTGTCGCCGTCCAGGTACAGCAGGCACTCGGGCACGAAGCCGCCGCGGTTCGCGTTCTTCGCGAGGTTCAGCGCCAGTTGCACCGCCGCGCTCGGCGTCAGCGCCTTGCCCTCCAGGATCAGCGGCGCGTTGCCCTGCATGCCGATCTCGTGGACGGTGGCGAAGGCCGCGTCATTGCCACCCCGGTACAGCAGGATGGCCTTGCTGAGTTTCAGCGGCGCTTCGCGCCCGGCTGCAATCTCGAATCTCCCTGCCCTGTTCATCGCATTCCTTTCGGGACTCGATGCCAGTCTCCGCTGGAGAGTTCGTGGATCAAGCCATCGAGCAGCCGCATGCCGGCGAGGCGCACCTCCATGTCGGCCATCCAGTGCCGCAGCGTCTCGGGCTCGCCGATGCTGAACTCCGCCTCGCCCATCCAGTCGACGAAGTCGCCCTGCACGGCGTCGTTGGCGAAGTCGTCGAACACGCGCACCGCGATGTCGTCGGGCTTCCAGGTGAGCACGGCGCCGTACCCGACGAACCAGCCATCGCCGTTGGGGCGGAACTCGTCGTTCAGGTTGAGCTTCTCCAGCGCGAGCACATCGCTCACGAGCTGGCGCACGCGGCAGCTGCGGGCACCCTTGGCGATGCGCTGCAGGGCGGCGCGCGACAGGCGCTTGCGCTGGCCGGGCCATTGCGTGGCCCAGGCCGGGAAGGCGGCGTCGATCTTCTCGCGCGTCACCATTTCCTCGCGCATCGCCTCGCGCTCGGCCGGGTCCTCGCCGCACTGCTCGTCCAGCGCCGCCGACTCGTCCTGCTCGCCGTACCAGTAGTACTCCTGGGCCGTGCCTATCACGTCGGTGGGCGTGAAGGTCGGGATCAGGCGCGGGCCGAGGCGGTCGATCACCGTCAGCACCGTCGCGCCGAGCCGAGGGTGAACCTGCTCCAGCCGCTCCAGCGCCTCGCCCACGGCGAATGCGCTGCACTCGGTGTACCAGACGATGGTGGCCTGCCCCGGCTCGCGCGGGCGCGTGTGGTTGCACATTTCCGAGGCCCCTTCCATCACGAGGCGGAAGGCCGGGAAGAGGCAACGCAGGCCCTGCAGGCGCTCGGCCACCCAGCGCTCCAGGTACAGGCGGCTGGTGCCGAGCGGATCGCCGGCGCGCCGCGCGCTCACCGCCCCGTGGATCACGCCGGCATCGAGCAGGCAGCGGGCCAGGGCCACGGCGCGCTCCTCGCCGGCATCGGGCCTGAATTCGACAGGGATGGCCGTGCACAGCGCCGGCAACTGGAAGATGGTGTCCATGATTGTGTTCGTCAGGGCAAGGGAGGCAGGGCCTCCGAAGGTGCCGTCAGCCGCTCGGGCCGGTAGTCCTCGCGCGCGACACGCACGGCGGCCTCGGCGGTGTGCACCAGGGCCTGCGCCGCGCGCTGGGCCGGCTTGGACACCAGAGCGTCCATCAAGGCCGCCTGCAGGCTGCCCTGGCCGCGCTGGGCCGCTCGATCCAGCGCGCGCCGGAAGGCGGCCGCAGGGTCAGCCCTTGACGCCGACGGCGCGCTTGAAGGTGATTTCCTGGACGCCATTGCTGACCTCCCCGGCCTCGATGTCGGCGCTCAGCAGTTCGGGGAACTGCGCGCTGTAGATGTCGCGGACCTCCTTGGGCTCGTGGCCCGGGATGTCGGGCAGCGTCATGCCGTTGTAGAGATAGCGCCGCGTGATGATCTGGACTTGCATGGACATGAGCGCACTCCTTCAGCCGAAGAGTTGGGGTTCGCGGTCGTCCTCGGCCGGCGCCGGGGCCGGAGCCACGGGAGCCGCCGCAGCGCCACCGGCACTGCCTCCACCGCCTTCGTCGTCCGGGCCGCCGCCCTCGTCATCGTCATCACCGGAGCGCGCGGACGCAGGCTTGGCGGCTGCGGGCGCCGGGGTGGTCTTGGCCTGAGCCTTGGCGACCGCGCCGGTGGCCTTCTTCGCCGACGCCGACTTCGCGGCGTCCAGCAGCTCCTGGGTCGCCAGGGCCTGCTCGGCCAGGCTCGCGTGCGAGGCACGGTAGCCGGTCAGCACGCCGACGAACTCGGCATCGAACTCCTCGGGCGTGGCGGTCAGCACGAGCGGCGTGGACAACGCCGGCTCGCCCGCGTCCTGGCGCGGCTTCGGGATGACGTTGACCGTCATGCGGCCGGTCTTGTCGTCGGCGCTGATGGTGAGCGTCAGCGTCGCGCCCAGGGCCAGCCGGTACAACTCGCTGAACATGGTCATGGTGTGAATCTCCTTGGGTGAGAGAGGAAGGGGAGCCCTCTGAAACTCATCGTCTCAAGGGACTCCTCGTTGTCTAGGCCGATGCAAGCGCAGGCTCGGCGGCATCGGCACCAGCAGCGGGATCAGCCGCGGCAGGCTCGGCACCCGCTGCGATCCGCAGCTTGCGGCGCTGGTAGCGCAGTGCCTTGGGCACCGCGCCCGCATAGGCGAAGCCCTCGATGTTCAGCAGCGCCTCGATGAACTTGGCCTTGGTGCCGGCGCGCGCCTTCTTGAACGCGGCATCGCCCATCGCCTTGCGCAGCTTCAACTCGTCGGCGAGGCTTTCCAGTTCGCTGACCGTGAGCAGTTCGAGGTACTCGGCGCCGAGCTTGAAGTGGCGCGCTTCGTCGACCTCCAGGTAGTTCAGCAGCACGTCCAGGTCGCCCTGGTTGACGCCGTAGGCCGCGCACGCCGCCACGGCTTGCACGATGGTGGGCAGCTTGGCCGCGTCGATCGCGTCGGCCAGTTCCAGCGCGCCCTTGAAGCCGTTGATGCCGAACTTCGCGGGCTTGGCGATCTTGCCCACCGCCTCGGTGAACTTGAGCGGCGTGAAGGACTGCAGGTTGCTCGACGTGATCAACGCGGTCAGCACACGGTGGCTGCTGGGCGCATCGGCCATCAGGCCCCGGGCCACCCACGTCCGCCACCGCTCGGTGCGGTACTGCGCCACGCGTGGCGGCGTCGTGTTGCTGGCCCGCTTGGGCGCGGCGGGGGCTGCGGCCTTGGCTGGCGCCTTCTTGGTGCCGCCGCTGCCGGCCTCCGGGGCCGCGTCCGCCTGCGCGGTTCGGGCGGCCGCACGCTCCGCGCGCCGCCGGTCCGCGACCTTGGTGGAGTGGCACTGCGCATCGAAGCACAGCGACTCCTCCAGCCGGCCATAGGAGCCCGGGATCGCGGACAGCGAGCATCCGAAGCTCGCGCAGGACTTGCAGTCCCCGTACTGCTCGGCGCCCACACCGAGTTCACCGTCCGGCCCCACCAGCAGCGGCACGAACGCATCGACGGCGCGCACGATGCGCACGACATGGTACTGCTCGCGCAGCGGCGTCGCGCGCAACTCCAGCGCCAGCATCGTCAGTTCGTCGAAGTGGGTCGGGTGCTGGCAGAAGCCGTCGCCGATGGTTTCGTCGAACAGCGCGGCCTGCTGCGCCGAGTTGTGCGGGCACGAGGCGCACTGCGCGGTGTCGAAGATCGCGTCGGCCAGCCGCTTGGCGAACTGCCCGAGCTGCTTCTTCAGCACCTCGACGGGCACGCGGTGCTCCAGCACGCCGGCCAGCACCTTGACCTGACGATCCTTGGGCAGGCCTGCCAGCAGTTCGGCATGGCCGAGCTTGATGCGCCGCTCGATCAGCGCCTCCTGAACCTCGCTCGCGCAGTTGAGCAGCAGCAGCCGGCGCTCCAGCGTTTCCACGCCCCAGCCCAGCTGCTTGGCCGTCTCATCCTTGTCGTCGCGGTTGAACTGCAGCAGTTCGGCTGCGCCGCGCGCCTGCTCGATGTCGCTCGGGTTGTCGCGGTAGTGGTTCTCGATAATGCCCAGCGCGCGGACCTCGGCGTCGCTCGCCTCGCTGACGACGACGGGCATGTCGTAGTCCTCGCCGAACACCTTGCGCGCCGCACGCCAGCGGCGCTCGCCGGCGATGATTTCCCAGACGCCCTCCCGCGTGGGGTGCGGTCGGACCTGGATGGGCTGCGTGACCTTGCCGGCCGCGCGCAGCCCCTCTTCCAGTTCCGCCATCTTCTTCGGGTCGTAGTAGGTCCGGTGGTTCGGACCCGACACGATCTGGCGGACCTTCAGAGTCGGTTGCACTTGATCTTGCATCTAGCCTCCTGTGGGTTGCGCCTGCTGAGGGCACGGAGTCATGGTCCCGCGCACCCCTGCCGCATCAACCCCGCGCCGGCATGCATCCGGGCTCAGTCCGCAAACAGGTCGACCGCCTGCAGGCGCTGCTCTTGCAAGCCCGTCGCCGGGGCCGCAACGACCTGGATCGGGATGACCCGACCGCGCGCGTCCAGCGCGTTGCCGCCGCCGTCGCGCATCGCTTCGGCGACCGCGATGAAGCGCGCGCGGCTCTGCGCATCGCGGCGCACCTGGAACTGCGCATCCACCACGCCATTGACCCGGGCCCACTGATTCCAGGCGAAGCTGCGGCCCAGGCCCACCGTGGTGCTGGTGCTGGGGAATCGATCCGCCGTGCGGACCAGCTCCTCCCAGGTCGCGCCGAACTCCACCTCGTCGAACCGGCTGTGGCGCCCGGTCAGGGCGCGGTACTCCAGGCGCAGCGCGCGCTCCAGCAGGTCGGGATGGTGGGCCGCCAGCCACCACAGCTCCCAGGCCTTGCTGGCCGGGCAATAGAAACAGGCCGACTTGATGGGCACCATGCCCGCCCCCAGCACCTGCGCGATGACGCGCACGCAGTCGGCGCGGTCCCAGCCGATCAGCTGCAGGGGGTACAGGTAGTCGAAGTCCGCGTCGGCCTCGCGCGGCACCTTCGAGCGACGCATGTCGGCCTTGCCGCAGTCGTAGCCGATCAGCTTCACGATCCGCTCGCCCTTGGCCTGCGCCTCCAGCCACAGCGCATGCGACGGGCGTGCGGCCGGCCCGCGCGTCACGCCCTTGAGGTACTGGTCCTGGCAGTCGGTCTTCCATTTGATCGAACAGGACTTGAGCCCGAAGGCGAGCGAGGGCAGCGTCTCGTTGGCCCAGCAGTTGCCGTACAGGTCGGCGTAGCCGGTCGAGGCCATCGTGAGCTTGCGGCAGGTCTGCACCAGCGGCCAGCCCCACGGCCTCAGCAACGCGTTCACGCGGTCGAGGTGCAACAGCGTCTCGGGCTTCTCGCCGCCCGTGTCGGCGAAGGTGATGACGTGGGGCCGCAGCCCGGCCTCGTGCAGCGCGACCAGCAGCGCCGTCGAGTCGACGCCGGCACCGAAGCACAGGGCCACCAGCCGTCCCAGCAGCGCGGCGCGCAGCCGCCGCACTTGTTCGGAAGTCAGGACCGGAACCGAGCCGGCCGGAGGTGGTGCCGATGTGTCCACGGTGGAGGGCTTGAAGGAGATGGCGTCGATGCTCCCGGCCGCGCGCTGCCCTTCAAGCCCGCGGCATCCGCCCATCCCGCTGTCCCCGCACGCATGTGCATGCGACGCTTGCGGCGCGGCCTTGCGCGCGGCCGCCGGCGAGCGCCATACTGGCCGGGACCTCGTGGCCCTTCCGTGGCCAGCCTCGCAAGAAGAGGCATCTGCTGCCCCTGCGCAGCGGCGTTAGCGGTCGAGACCCGCCCCCGCATCCGTCCCGATCAACGGGACTTGCGCGCCAGCCACGGCGCGACGACAGCCCGCCCCGCCCAACGGGGCTACCCACCCATCGGTCGGCTTAGCCGGCTCGATTGACACCTCGCAGGCCAGTCCTGCATCCACCCACCCCGAGCTCGGGTCTTCCCGAGCCGGGAGGACCGTGCTCATGCGCTTGAAAGGAAGCGTCATGACCCACGACACATCCACCGCCCTCCTGGAAGCTGACGGCCGTGCCGACGAAGGCGCGGACAGCACGCCCAACGTGATCACCGCCTGCCTCGTGCCCGAGGACCGCCGCATGCAGTTCCTGCCGTCCAAGTTCGGCCTGGTCGGCATGCTGCGCGTCGAGATGAGCATCTACGCCTGGATGCAGCGCCTGTGCCCAGCCTACAACGGCGGCCACTGGAACTTCATCGAGCTGTCCAACGACGGCGGCTACATGGTCCCGACCGGCGCCGACACCTTCGACATGAGCGTCGATGGCAACGGCTTCGAGGGCCAGGTGTCGGCCGACACCGCCGGCCTGATCGCCACGGTCTTCGCGCTGAACGCGTTGATCTGGCAGGGCCTGGACAAGCTCAACGACAAGTACGAGCAGCTGCTCGAGTACATCGGCCATCACCCCGACCGGGCGGTGATCCTCCGCGCCATCGACTAGCGGGAGCCGGCCATGCCCACGCATCGGCTGCGCCGTTTCCTGAACCTGTTGGCCGGCCTGCGCCGTTGCACCGTCCCGGACCTGATCCCCATCGTGCGCGAGCAGCGGCATCCCCTGCTGCTTCGGGTCGCGGCGCTGCGCTGGCTGATCCACCTGGCGCCGCTGGAGGTCACCCAGGGCCGCTGCTACCTCGCCAGGCGCCGCCTCGTGCGCCAGCACTACGGCGTCTGAACCCGCCGCCAACCACCCGCCGCAACCGCAGCGACGTTCATCCAACCCCTCGTGGTGCCGCAACCCCGAGGGGATGCGGCCCACCTCCACTGGAGACCGCCATGAACCTGGCCCAACTCGATCGCGCCGAACTGGAAGCGATCATCCTGACGCCCCCGGCCACCGAGGCCGAACCCCTGCGCTGCTCGGAGGCCCTGACGGCCGAGCTGCTGCCGCCTCCGGGCGACGTGCGCTCGACCCGCCTGCGCCACGTCCTGGCTGCGGCGCACGAACTGCTGGTCCGCGTGGCCTCGCAGGCCGTACAGGGCCGCAGCATCCTCGGCTCGCCGACCCTCGTGAAGGACTTCCTGAAGGTCCACTTCGCGGGCGCCGAGCGCGAGACCTTCGTCGTGCTGTTCCTGGACGCGCACATGCGCGTGCTGGCCACCGAGGAATTGTTCACCGGCACGCTGACGCAGACCTCGGTCTACCCGAGGGAGATCGTGCGGCGCGCGCTGCAGCACAACGCGGCCGCGTTGATCTGCGCGCACTCGCATCCGTCCGGCGATCCGACGCCTTCGCCGGCCGACCAGCGCCTCACCGACACCCTCAAGGCCGCGCTGGCCTGCATCGACGTGCGCCTGATCGACCACCTGGTGGTGGCCGGCTCGGCCTGTGCCTCGTTCGCCGAGGCCGGGCTGCTCTGACCTCCATCCAACGCCGGCCAACTGGCCGGCCCTAAGGAGACTGCCATGAACTACATCGAACTCGGGCCCGTGCCCGCCGAGGAGAGTTGCGCCCAGGTCGGCGCACCCGACTACGAGCGGGATGCTCGCCGCGAATGCGGCGTCTACAAGCGCATGCTGGAGCGCATGTTCCCGGTGCCGGAAGGCGTCGAGGCGCGCTTCACCGTGCGCAAGTACCCGCACGACTTCGGCAGCTACTTCGAGGTCTGCGTCGCCTACGGCTCGCGCGACGGCCACGGCATCAGCGCCGCGCCCTCGGACTACGCGTTCCGCGTGGAGTCGGAGTCGCCGCTGCACTGGGATGCCATCGCGCAGTACGAGCTGGCCTGGTACGAACGCCGCGAGGCCTACGCCAACGCGGTCAGCGAGCAGCGCCTGGCCCCCGGCGAGGTGCCGGCCCACTACGCGTCCGCCTCGCCGCCGAGCCTGCCGCACGAGGCGAAGTTCCACGAACTGCTTGCCGCCTACCCGTTGTAGGCACTTTCATCGGCGCAGCCTTCTCAGGCACGCCGCCCCGCGCCCCGGACTTCGGTCCGGGGCCACCGACAGCCTCCGCCATCCTGGCTTGGTGACTGTCGAGTGGTCTCTGCGATAGGGATCCTTCTCGACAGCGCGATCTCGATCAAGTCGCGGCAGCGCACTCGGCGAAGATCGATCCAGGTGCGGGCGCGCTGCCCTCGCCCTAGCCACTCGTCTTCCAAATCTCAGACCGAACCAGTGCTGCACTGAGCGAGATGCCTATCGACAAGACTGCTCGCTTCCACCCGCGGAGCGGTCGCCACCGTGCAGTACGCTACTGCCAGGAGGGAACAAATCAATGGCACAGGATGCACTTCGGTTGGCCGTACTCATCGACGCGGACAACGCCAGCGCAGCGGTCACCAAGGAGTTGCTTGAGGAGGTCGCGAAGTACGGAACCCTGACCGTGAAGCGCGCCTACGGCGACTGGACCACACAAAACTTGGTCGGCTGGAAAGAACACCTGCATCGCCACGCGATCCAGCCGATGCAGCAGTTCGCATACACGAAGGGCAAGAATTCGACGGACAGTGCCTTCATCATCGACGCCATGGACCTGCTCTACGCCGGCAACGTCGACGGTTTCTGTCTCGTCTCCAGCGACAGCGACTTCACCAGGCTCGCGACGCGTTTGCGTGAAGCGGGCAAAGTCGTCTATGGCTTCGGTGAGCGCAAGACCCCGGAGCCATTCATCGCCGCCTGTGACAAGTTCATATTCACCGAAGTGCTGAAGCAGCCTGCTGCCGGCGCTGCGACACAGGCCCACGTGCAGGTCCAGGATGTCCCTGCTCTGCAGGGCCTTCTAGCTCATGCGATCCGCGAAACACTGCGCGACACTGGATGGGCTTCCCTGGCTGCGGTCGGGGGCTTCATCGGGAAGAACAACACCTCGTTCGACGCCCGGAACTACGGCTTCAGCAAGCTCAGCGACCTCGTTCGGAATCAGCCGTACCTCGATTTCAAGGAGGCAACCGACGCCTCTGGCTTCGTGCATTTACACGTGCGGATGAAACAGTAAACCCCGGCTCTATCCGGCGACCGCTCGACGGACTCCTCAAGCTTGCCTGAGGGGGCTGTCGAATGTTTCTCACCCACATGGTTGGTCCCCGCGTCGGCATGATCTCGATCAAGTCGCACGCTTGGCGTTCCGCGAAGATGGGGCGAGCGGTGGCCATGAGGCGCCGTGCCGTCAGCCGTTGAAGGAGGATGCCATGCAGACAATGAAAGCCACCGTGTTCGTGGAGCCTGGACGCATTGAGCTGCGCGAGAAGCCCATCCCCGAGGTCGGCCCGCTGGACGCACTGGTGCGCGTGACCACCACGACGATCTGCGGCACCGACGTGCACATCCTCAAGGGCGAGTACCCGGTGGCCAGTGGCCTGACCATCGGTCACGAGCCCGTCGGCGTCATCGAACGGCTGGGGTCCGCCGTGCAGGGCTACGAGGAAGGGCGGCGCGTCATCGCCGGCGCGATCACGCCCAGCGGGTGGAGCAACGCCTGCCTGTGCGGCTACTGCTCGCAGGACGGCGCCGGCACCAATCATGGGTGGAAGCCACTGGGCGGCTGGCGCTTCGGGAACACCATCGACGGCTGCCAGGCCGAGTACGTGCTGGTGCCCGACGCGATGACCAACCTCGCGCCAGTGCCCGATGCGCTCAGCGATGAACAGGTCCTGATGTGCCCGGACATCATGTCCACCGGCTTCAGCGGCGCGGAGCGTGCCAAGATTCGCATCGGCGACGTGGTGGCCGTGTTCGCGCAAGGCCCGATCGGCCTGTGCGCGACGGCCGGCGCCAAGCTCAGCGGCGCCAGCGTCGTGATCGGCGTGGACCGGCTGGCCGGCCGGCTGGTGATCGCGAACCGCCTGGGTGCCGACCATGTGATCGACGCCAGTCAGGTCGATCCCGTCGACGAGATCCTGCGCCTGACGGGCGGCCGCGGCGTCGACGTCGCCATCGAGGCACTGGGAACGCAGCAGACCTTCGAAGCCGCGCTGCGCGTGCTGCGCCCCGGTGGCACGCTCTCCAGCCTGGGCGTGTACTCGACCGACCTGAAGATCCCGCTGGACGCTTTCGCGGCGGGCCTGGGCGACCACCAGATCGTCACCACGCTGTGCCCGGGCGGGAAGGAACGGATGCGCCGCCTGATGTCCGTGATCGAGTCCGGGCGCGTGGACCTTGCTGCCATGGTGACGCATCGCTACAAACTCGACGACATCGCGGCCGCCTACGACCTCTTCGGGCACCAGCGCGACGGCGTGCTGAAGGTGGCGATCACGCCATGAAGGCGCCCAACCGTCGACCTTGGTTGGCTTTCACCCTCAAGGTGTCGTCGCGGTTTCCATGACCAGCCCATTCATGTCGATGATGCAGTCCGCCATCGCATTGAGTTCTGGCGTCTGCGACACGTAGAACTCCCGGCTGTAGCCCCCCAGGCGCAGCACTTCACGCTTCATGTCCATGAACATGCGCTTGTGCTCCGGGTCCAGGGGACCATCGGCCTCGTCGCAGAACAGCGTGCCGAACTGGCGCCCGGTGTTGCTGGACAGGTAGAGGGCAATGGCACGGGTGAGACACTCGTTGATCCACTATGCCGAGACCCCGGATATGCCGAGTCCGCGATCCGGCCGGCGTCCCCGCCCCTGCAACTGCGCCGCAGGTACCTGCGAAGCGCTGCGGCATAACACGTCGGTATTCGGGACGATCGGCCCCGACGCGCGCGGAGGCAAGAGCCTCAGCCTGATGAGCGGCGGGGAGCGGACTTTCATCGACGCCTGTCTGACGCGCGCGATCGCCCTGTACTTGGCCCAGAACACCGGACGGCGATTCGACACGCTCTTCTCCGACGAGGCCGATGGGCCCCTCGACCCCGAGCACAAGCGCATGTTCATGGCAATGAAGCGCGAAGTCCTTCGGCTCGGTGGCTACCGGCAGGAGTTCTTCATCACCCAGACCCCGCACCTCGCAACGATGGCCGATGCAATCATCGACCTCGACGCCATGCAGGGCGAGCCGCGAGCGGGCATCGATGCTGCCCATCGGTGACACGAACTACTCGGGTTCACGAGTAGCGCCTCACTGCCATATGTTCGACTCCGCCGGGGACGGTTTCCCCGGAAGGAGACCCTCATGGAAGAGTTGTTTGTGCGCCCGCGCGCACTGATGCGGATGCGCGAAGGCCCGCTGGGCGTGTGCATCGATACCTTCATCGACTCGTTGGCAGCAAAGGGCTATAGCCGCGACTCGCGACGCCGCGCCGCATGGTTGGTTGGAGACTTCAGCCGGTGGTTGGACGGACGCGGCGTGGCCGCCGCGGCAGTAGCCGAAGACTTGGTCGATGCCTTCTTGCGAGGCCGCAGGCGCCGTCGCGCCCCGAGGGCCGAAGACCGTTCGACGCTGCTGCGGCTGCTCGCGCATCTCGCGACAGAGGGCATCATCTGCACACACTCGCCTGAGCGCACTCCAACAGCGGTTGAGCAGATCGAGGCCGAGTATGTCGACTACATGCGCCACGAGCGCAATCTGGCACCTGCAACCATTCACTCCAATCGGATCACGGCCAGGAATCTGTTGAAGTTCCTCTTCGCCGATGGACTATTGACGTTCAACACCGTTACGGCGCGAGACGTCATCGCCCACGTCAGGCTGGCGACGAAGACGTGCCGTCCGAACTCTGCATGCAGAGTCGTCGGTGGAGTTCGGGCGTTCTTACGGTTCGCGCTTTACCGCGGCTGGCTCGACACCGATATGTCTTCGCACATACCGGCGCCGGCTGTTTGGTCGCAGTCATCGATTCCCCGCTCGCTCCAGGACGATCAGGTTCTGCGCACCATCGCTCAATGCGATCAGGCTACACCGAGTGGCTGTCGTGACTACGCGGTCATCCTCCTACTTGCGCGGCTCGGGCTGCGGGCTGGCGAGGTGGTAGCTCTACAACTGGAGGACATCGACTGGCACGCCGGCGAGCTACTGGTTCGCAATGGACAAACCCGAGTCGATCGCCTCCCGCTTCCATACGAAGTGGGCCAAGCGCTGGCGCAATACTTGAGCGAGGCCCGGCCACGCTGTTCCTCCCGACAGGTCTTCCTCCGAGCACAGGCACCGATGGAGGGGTTCTCCAGCGGGACCGCTGTTGCAGCGATCGTCCGCCGCGCGCTTCAGCGTGCCGGCATCGATGCGCCGAGCAAGGGGGCGCATGTGCTCCGCCACACGTTGGCCACACGACTGCTGCGCGAGGGGTCGTCACTGCCCGAGATCGGCGAAGTGCTGCGTCACCGCCAGCAGCAGACAACGACGATCTATGCGAAGGTGGACTTTCCCTCCCTGCGGGCCATCGCTCCTTCTTGGCCAGGAGGTGCGCAATGACGCCGCTGAGACAGGCCGCCACCGACTACCTTGCACTCCGGCGAGCGCTCGGGTTCAAGCTTCGGGCGAACGAAGATGCGCTGATCGAGTTCACGGACTTTCTCGACCGGCGCGGCGTCACGACCATCACGGCCGCCGCAGCCGTAGAGTGGGCCCTGAGCAAACCATCCACGCGCCCTGGCTTCGCCGCCGATCGGCTGCGTCGGATTCGCGGCTTCACGCTCCACCACCGGTTGCTCGACCCTGCCACGGAGGTCACCCCCGCCAACCTCCTTCCTTCACATCGGCATCGGCGACAACCGTACCTGTACTCGGACGATGAGCTTGCTCGCTTGATGGCTTGCGCGTTGACGCTGCCTCCTACAGATGGCCTGCGAGGGGCGACCTACCACTGCCTCTTGGGGCTGCTCAGCGTCACCGGGATGCGGCTCGGTGAGGCGATCCGTCTCGAGGTCGGCGATGTCGATCTCGACCAAGGCTTGCTGACCATTCGGCAGACGAAGTTCGGCAAGTCTCGGCTGGCTCCGATTGCTGACTCGACCAGGTCAGCACTCGCGGAATACCGCGCGCACCGCGATCGCTTCGCCAAGCGGCTGGCGCCTCCGCAGTTCTTCATCTCGGGTCGGAGGACGGCGCTTGACCCGGGACACATCCATCGGACCTTCTATCAGTTGCTCGACCAAGCGGAGGTGCGCGCCTCCGCGGGTGCTCCACGCCCTCGGTTGCATGACCTGCGCCACCGCTTTGCCATCCAAACGTTGCTGCGCTGGTACAGATCCGGCCAGGATGTAGAGCGCCACCTGCCGACCTTGTCAACCTTTCTGGGTCACGTGCGCATTGAGTACACCTACTGGTACCTCAGCGCGTGTCCCGAGTTGATGGGCCACGCGCTCGCCCGGTTCGAGCGTCACTGGGAGAAGCTGTCATGACGGCCGCGACTGGCAATCTCCCTGTGCTGCTGGAGGGGTTCTTCACCCGAAGACTCATGCAGCAGCGGCAGGCAAGCGCCCATACGATCGCGTCCTATCGTGACACCTTCCGGCTCTTCCTCCGGTTCGCCCAGAAGCGCCTCAAGGTTGCCCCGAGCGCGCTGGTGTTGGAGCAACTCGACGCGCCGCTGATCGCGGCGTTCCTTGCCGACCTTGAGCACGAACGCGGCGTGACTGCCAGAAGCCGGAACCTGCGGCAGAGCGCCATTCGGTCGTTCTTTCAGTACGCCGCCTTTGAATCGCCTGGTCATGCAGGCCTGATCCAGCGGGTCCTGGCGATTCCCAGCAAGCGGTGCACTCGCAAGCAGGTCTGCCATCTGACACGTGAAGAGGTCGAAGCCTTGCTTGCCGCACCCGATCGGACCACATGGGCGGGGCGGCGCGACCATGCCCTGTTGTTGCTTGCGGTTCAGACCGGGCTGCGTCTGTCCGAGATCACCGGTCTACGAGCCGCCGATGTCAGGCTCGGCACGGGCGCCCACGTCCACGTGCTCGGGAAAGGGCGCAAGGAGCGCTGCACGCCGCTGGCCAAACAGACACAGGCAGCGTTGCGGTCATGGATGAGCAGCGACTTGGGACCTGAGCCCGTCATTCTGTTCCCGAGTGCCAGAGGCAACCGCCTCAGTGCCGACGGCGTCCAGTACCTTGTGGCCAAGCACGTTGCCACAGCTGGCCGGACCTGCGCATCCTTGACGTGCAAGCGCGTGACGCCACATGTGTTGCGGCACACCACGGCGATGGAGCTCCTTCAGGCTGGAGTAGATCGGTCGGTGATCGCGATGTGGCTTGGCCACGAATCGCTGGAGACCACTCAGATTTACCTCGATGCCGATCTGACGTTGAAGGAGCGTGTGCTGGACACGGTTGCGCCTCCCAGTGTGCAGGCCAGGCGCTATCGGCCGGAGGACAAGTTGATGGCGTTCCTCAGTGCGCTCTGAACCGGTCGCACTCCGTCATCGGCTTGCCAGTGTTGCATGCCGCCGCCGTGTGCGTACCGGCGGCGGCCATGCGGGCAGGCCTCGGCTAACCGTCCATGAGGGCTCCAGAACAACCATCTGGGACCGCAGGGCCTCGGCATTGGCGATGACCACGAAGGGAGTTGGCGGAACCCGCGCGAAGGACTGCTGTGCTCAGATCGCGCTCGTTCGTGCCGTCGCCCTGACTGTTCCAGATCGACCCAATCCAGTCTGTCGAGGAGTTGAGAAGCAGTCGCTGCCGACGGCGGCGACCGATGAAGATGCCCTGCGTTTCGGTGCCAGTCAGCGTCTTGCGGCCCGCGCGGACGAGCCTTTATCGGTGGGGATGCACCACAGATTCCACCCACCTGAAGTCTCACTTGGCACCCCCGCTGGCCTTCGACACATACAGCGACAGAGCCTCAATCTCTGCATCGGTGAGCTTGTCCTTGTACGAAGGCATCTGGCCCAGCCCGTTGCGCAGCGCCTTCGCCACGCGCGCAGCGTCGGGCTTCAACTCGTCCAGCACCGGGCCGACGGCGCCCTCGGCGCCCGCGGCCTGCAAGGTGTGGCAAACGGCGCACGACGGGACGACGCCTTGCAGGAACAGCTTCTTCCCTAGCGCGAGTTGCGCCCTGTCGTCGGCCGCCAGCGCGGGTAGAACGGGCAGCGCCAAGCCGGCGACGAGCACCGACGCGACCCTCATTGCATGCAACATGAAGCGCTGCTGGATGGTGCTGCGCATGATCAGGCCACCGTCACTTTCACGGCGTGGTCGGCCCAGCTCGTGTTGTTGTAGCCGCCGGCGTTTTCCATCCGCTGTTCGGGCTGCACGTTGCCTGCCGTGTCGGTGGCGCGGCTGGCCAGCGTGTGGCTGCCGGCCGGCAGCCTGGCCGGCAGCACGAACTGGCGCCAGGCATAGCGGCCAAGGTCGGGCCCGGTGAGCCGCGCGTCGTTCCAGGTCTTGCCGCCGTCCAGCGACACCTCGACGCGCTTGATGCCGTTCAGCCCGCCGAAGGCCACGCCTTGCACCTGCACCAGGCCGGCCCTCACGCCAGCTGCGTCGGGTGCGGGCGAGTTGATCCACGACTTGACCGTCATCTCCTGCACCGACGGCTGGCTGGGTTCGCCCTTGCCGCCCGGCGGCGAGATGCGGTAGCCGTGCGACATGATCTTCGCCTCGGTTTCCTTGGCCGTGAAGGCCAGGCGCTTGATGTACTTGATGTTGTTCACGCCGGTGTAGCCGGGCACGATCAGGCGCAGCGGCCCGCCGTGGGCCAGCGAGATCGGCACGCCGTTCATCTCCCAGGCCAGCAGCGCGTCGGCCATCGCGGCGGCCGGCACCGAGCGCTCGACGATGATGCTCAGCGGGTCCAGGCCTTCGGGCAGCTTCTCGCCGCCGGTGCCGGTCAGGTAACCGGCGCCCGGCACGACGCCGCCCAGCGCTTCGGCCACCACGCGCACCGGAACGCCGGTCCACATCACGCAACCCGCCGCGCCCACCTGCCAGGGTGTGCCACTGGGCTTGCTGGGGAAGTAGCCGCGACCATTGCCCGAGCACTGCAGCACCATCGCGGTCGTCTCCACGCCCATCGTCTTCAGCTCGCGCAGCGTCAGCATGCGCGGCGCCTTCACGCCTTCGATGGCCACCTGCCAGGCGTCGCGGTCGGCGACGATGGACGCGTCGGGCGCCGGCAGGTTGTTGCGGATGTAGAGCTGCTCGGCCGGCGTGATGACCCCGCTGCCGAAGGCTGCGCGCTTGGTCTCGATGGTGGTGCTGCTGTGCACGATGACGCTGGCCGGGTCTTTCCACGCCACGTAGGCGGGCAGCGGCTTGGGCGTGGCGCTGGCCACTGGGGTTTCGCCAGCCGCGGCGGCACCGCGCGTGAAAGTGGCCAGGCCGGCCGCGGCCAGGGCGCTGGCGCTGCCGGCCAGCATCTGGCGCCGCGGCAGCGAGTTCAAGGTCTTGTTCATCGGGTCTCCTTGGGGGTCGGTGTGGAATTCGGTGGGGACATGTCGGTGGCTGGACCGAACTGGCTTTGCGCCACGGCCAGGGCCTGCTTCTTCTGCGCCACCAGCACCAGCGGCTTGCCGTCGCGCGAGGTGATGACTTTCCAGTGCACGTTGCCCCACCAGCCGCTGCCCTCCGTCAGCGCCACCGCCTTGTCGAAGGCGAACACGGTGACCATGCCGCCCTTCTCGAAGAAGGTGGTGAGGTGGTAGACGAGGTGGCCGTCGATGTCGCAAGGCCGCATCAGCTGCGGGAAGCCGGGCACCACCTGTTGGCCGGCCAGCCCCAGGTGCTGCAGCAAGGGCGCGCTGGCCATGAAGGTGCCGCGCAGCGTGCGCTCGAAGTATTCGTGTTCGATGGCGCCGCGCACGAGTTCTGGCGGGCGCATGGCCAGCACGGCGCCGGTGCCGCTGCCTGCCAGCAGCAGGCCCAGCACGGCGCGCTGGAAGCTGCGCCGCGCCATTAGCGGCTGCGCCTTGCGGTACAAGTGCGGCGGGGCGTCGATGGGCTCGAAGGCCAGCGCCAGTTCGGCGCGCGTGCGCAAGTCGAACGCGCTGTCGGGCAACTCGGGCGGCCGGAGTTCGCGCTTCATGACGGGGTCTTCCGCAAGGGCGTGACCTGGGCGCCGCCGGGTGCCCGCACTGGCACGCCCATCACCTGCTTCAGCGCGTCGCGCGCGCGAGCCAGGCGCGACAGCACGGTGCCGGGCGCAATCTCCAGCGCCTCGGCCATCTGCGCGGTGGGCATGTCGTCGAAATAGAACAGCACCAGCACCTCGCGGTGGATGGGCGCCAGCCGCGCGAGCGCCTTGACCACGTCCAGCTTGTCGTCCAGCCCGGCGTCGGGGGCGGCCTGCTCGGGCTGCTCGTCGTCGTCCAGCGACTGCATGCCCGGCGCGGCCTGGCGGAAGGCGGCGCGCCGCATGATCTGGAACAGCCAGGCCCGCGCCAAGGCCGCATCGCGCAACTGCTCGCGGTGCTTCCAGGCGTTGGCAAAACAGTCCTGCACCACGTCTTCGGCGATGTCACGCGAGCCCGTCAGCGCCCAGGCGCTGCGCAGCAGGAAGCGGTAATGGTCCCGCACCCATTGGTTGTAGCGGGACTCGGCAGACTGGAACAGCATGGTGATCAAGAGCGGACAGCGCTGCGGTTCATTCCATCGCCATCGTCAGTGCTTACCCTCAGGCTGGGCATCACGGCCCGCGCGTGCCACCCAGCGATGGAAATTCGGCTGCCGAACCCGCGCTAGAGCGCTGCTGCAAGGCCGCCAGCCGCCGCGTCATGCTCTCGATCTCGATGGTCTGGCCGGCGATGATCTCCTCCGCCAGTTGCCGCGTGGCCGGGTCGCGGCCGTGCTGCAGCACCAGCCGCGCCATGTCGACGGCGCCGGCGTGGTGCGGAATCATCATCGCCAGGAAGTCGATGTCGGCCTGGCCCACGAAGCCCGGGCCGTGCATGTCTTGCATCATGCGGGCCATCGAAGCGTCCATCTCGCGCTCGAAGGCACTGACTCCATGTTGGGCGTGTCCGCCCCTCATGCCCTTCATGCCCTTCATGCAGTCTGCCCCTTGGCACCCACGCGCACGTAGACCAGGTTGATGCTCTTCTTGTTGCGCAGCGCTCCGGAAGGCAGGGTCAGGTTGCCCAGCGGAATCTGCGCGATGAAGACCGGCTTCAGCGGGTCGCTGACGTCGAAGGCGCTGCACACCGTCTGGCCGGCGTTGGGCGTGCCGGGCAGTTCGTCCTGCTCGTGCGCCACGTAGAGCAGCGTGTTCTCGGGGTTGGTCCACAGCCCGTGCGATTCGCGGCCGTGGCTGAAGAAGGTGCCGACCACCTTGCGCTGGCCGCTGGCTGCGCTGCGGTCGATGATGGCGATGGGGCTGGAGGCGACGCCGCCGGGGCCCCCGTCGTCGATGCGCGCCAGGCTGGCATAGACCACGCTGCCGCGCGCGTTGCTGACGAACTCGACGTGGTTGGGCCGCGCGCCCATGCCCAGCGGCACGCTGTCAATGAGGTCGAAACCGCCCCGCGTCGAGCGAGAAGACAGCGCATCGGCCAGCTTGTGCGAGAACCACACCTCGGCGCCGTCGGGCGTGGTCTTCATGAAGGGCGTGAAGCCGGGCTTGTCCTGCGCACTGATGTCCAGTGTCGTCACGCGCTGCGGCTGGCTGTGGCCATCGGCGCCCGGGTTGACACGGAACACGTCGACCTGCGACACCTTCTGGCTGGCCACGAAGGCCAGCGTGCCTTCGCGGTTGAACCATACCTGGGCCGGGCCGTTGATCGTCGGCAGGAACTGGCGGATGGCCGTCGAACCTGTGTTGTCGGTGCCCTTCAACTGACGCAGGGCGAGTTCGACGTTGACGATGGCGATGCGGTCTTCCCCGCGCAGCGTCACCCAAAGCTCCTTGCCGTTGCGCGTGAAGGTGGGCTCGTGCGGTTCGCGGCCCAGCAGCAGCCCGCTGCTCAGGCGTTCGGGGTTGGTCGTCATGCCAGCGGCCGGGTTGGGCGTGTTGCCGATGACGCGGCGCTGCTCGGCGTCGACGAGGTAGATGTTGCTCGAGCCGCGCCCGCTGGTGGCCAGCAGCCGGCCGTCGGGCGACGGCACCGCGCCGTGGGCGTCGATGCAGCCGTGGTACAGCGGCTTGTGGATCATCGCCGCGTGCGTCGGCGCCACGCCGGCGGTGACATAGCGGAAGGGCGGCCGCGGGTCTTCGTCGAAGCTGGTCAGGTTGATGGTGCTCTCGACGGTGTTGGTCCTGGGGTCGATCACGACCAGCGTGTTGGAGTCTTCGTTGGTGATGAAGACGCGGTCGCGCGGGTCGATGCCGGTGGCGGCGGCGGCGCTGGACGGCGCCTGGGCTTGCGCTGCGGGCAGCGCGCTGGCGGCTGCGGCGGCCAGCGAGTATTTGAGGATGTCGCGACGTTGGGTGGTCATGGGTGCTTTCTTTGTTCAGTGCAAAGGTGGACTGGGGCCTGTGACGCGCGACCTTGCACCCAACGAAGGGCTGTGTCGGTGCGTCAGGCGCTCGCAGCAAAGAGCGCGCTTCAGGCCAATTCATTCCATGGCGGTGCAAACCGCCTGCGCTGCGGGACTTGCCGTGGCCTTCAGCGCGGTGCGCCCAGCTGTTGGTAGACCTCGGCCGACACCCGCGCCAGCACGCTGCGGTCGGCGTCGGACGACAGCGCATAGCCGAAGGGCCCGTCGACCCAATAGAACACGTTGACGGCGCCTTCCTGCGCGAAGCGGAAGGCGGTGTCAGCGTTCTTCGCACCCGGTTTCGCATCCGGTTTCGCGGCCCCGCCCGAGCCCGCGGCGCTGCCCACGTCAGCGACGTCATTGGACACGTACAGCGTCAGCTTGCTGCCCTGCTCGTTGCGGTACATGAACTGAGCCACCGGCCCCTGGCCACCTGGCAGCAGGCGCCCGCCTTCCAGCGTGTAGCCCTGCGCCTGCAGGTGCGGCGGTTTCATCGGCGCGCCCATGCGCTTGGACAGCCAGGCCACGAGCTGGTCTTCGTGCGCGGCGTCCACTTCCACGGGCCGGCGCACATCGGGGCTGTAGACCGCGTGCGCGACGGCGGCACGCTGCGCGAAGCCACCCGCAGACACCAAAGTCAAACCACCTGGGGCCGGTTGCACAGCCGCCATGCGGGCTGCATCGTCACCGGCTGTTCCAGGTCCGACGCCGCGCAGCCCCCAGCCCGTGGCGCCGCTGATGACGGCGATAGCCAGCCCGGCGGCCAAGCGCTGCAGGTACCAAGGCGTCGGCGATACGGCGCGCGGGCGCGCCGACTTCAGCAGGCGTTGCGGCGGCTGCTCGTCCAGCACGGGGTCGAACAGGGCGTGCAGCTCGCGCTTCTGCGCACGGTAGGCCTCGACGCGCTGCGCATCGTCGGGGCGCGCGGCCAGGTAGGCGGCGATCTCGGCCTCACGCTCTGCGGGCAGACGGCCATCGACAAACGCATGCAGCTCGGCCTCGGTGACCGGGGGGGTGGGCGGGAGGGTGGGCGGCGATGGGCGATCGGTACTCATAGGGTGCTTCGCAATGCATTCATTTGACGACCTTCAGCCGCACGGGTTCGGCACGACCTTCCATCAGGCCGCGCAGGCGCTCACGGCCGCGCGACAAGCGCGACATCACCGTGCCGATGGGAATGCCCAGGGCCTGCGCCACGTCGGCATAGGCCATGTCTTCCAGCGCCACCAGCAGCAGCACTTCCTTCTGCTCGACGGGCAGCAGGTCCAGCGCGGCCTGCAGGTCCAGCACCGCCAACCTGTCGCCTTGCGTCGGCATCACCGGCACCTCGGGGGTGTCATCGTCCATGGTCACGGTGTGCAGCCTGGGCCGGCGCACGCCATCGACGTGCAGGTTGTGCATGATGCTGAAGAGCCAGGCGCGCATGTCCGCCACGCCGCCCCACAGGCCCGACTTGGCCCAGGCCCGCTCCAGCGTGTCCTGCACCAGGTCGTCGGCGTCGTCACGGTTGTTCACCAGCGCCCGGGAATAGCGGCGCAGGCGCGGCACCCAGCTCAGCAGTTGATGGTCGTCGTTCATCAGGATGTTGACGATGGGTCGAGCCCGCGCGAAGCTGGGTGTGCAGGCGGGTGTACAGGCGTCATTCCTTGATGATGTGCCAGACCTGTTTGAAGTTGTCGCCGCTGCGGTCGCCGGCCTTCTGGTCGGCCTTGTAGGTGTACACCGGCTTGCCCTTGTAGGCCCACTGGCGTGACCCATCGTCGCGAGTGACGATGCTGTAGGCACCCGTGGTCCGGTCGGTGGCGGTGGCCATCATCGGCGGCCAGAGCGCGGCGCAGCCGCCGTTGCAGGCGCTCTTGCCGCTGTTCGCCACGTCCTGGTCGAAGGTGTAGAGGGTCATGCCAGCGGGTGTGACGAGCGCGCCACCAGACAACATGGCGGGCGCCTTGGCAGGCGGCTCGACCATGTTGGCACAGCCGGCAGTGACCAGAAACGTTACCGCAGATGCGGCGATGGCGAGGGTTTTGAACATGGGAAGCTCCGTGGAAGTGGTGGCGGATCGGGCAGCGTGGGTGAGATGTTGCTCACATCGGGGCAGACGGCACGCTCGGGCCTTTTATTCCGCAGGCGTGAAAAAAGATGGGGTGTTGGTTGTGCAGGGTGGCAGGCTGCCGCTGCCCTGTGCGTCCAGCGCGGCTCCATGGTCGGAGCCGCGCGGCCTCGTTCTCAGGGTGCGGGCGTCAGGTTTTGGCCGTTCTCGACCGGGCTGATGCCCACGACGTGGCTGACGCTGCGGGTGCGGTTGGCGTTGTCGGTGACCCGGGCGGTGATCGTGACCGAACGCTTGCCCGCAGGCATCAGGAGCGATCCCCCCACCACCCAATCGGCCGTCGTCACGACATAGCCGTCAGCGTCCAGCTCGCTGCCGGCAACGTTGAAGATCGGCGCCAGGTTCGAGCCCGCCGGCACCACGTTGCCGTTGGGCTGACGCAAGGGCACGTCGAAGGTCACGTTCAGACCCGGGAAATTGCGGTTCGTGCCGTTGCTGGGATGCGTGATCGGGTTCTGGATCTGGCTGCCATCCAGGATGGTTCCCAACACCGAGCGGGCCGCCGTGCCTTGGCCGTTTTCGCTGACGCCGATGCCGTGACGCGAGCGGTCCAGCGCCGCCACTTGAATGAAGAACAGCGATGCATTCGCAGGCGGCGTCGGATTGCCGGTTTGCGGCCCAGGTGACACACGCGACGGCACGCGGGGCGCAATCATCGTCACCTCCGGTCCGTCCGCGTCGTCGATGCCGTCATCGAACACATCGATCGGAAGGGGCGTCAGTGCCTGCCCCGATGTGATACCGCCGCGCAGCACCGCCATCGAGACCCGGTCGAATCCGATCCGACCGGCGGTGTCGACCACGGCGGTGGTGATGTTGAAGCGGTTCGTGTCGAGCGGCAGCGATTCAAGCACGTGCCAGCCCAGCCACAGCGTCACGCCCGCGCCCGGCGTGTCGTCGGTGCCCAGGATGTTGAAGAGCAGCGTGCACTGGCATGAACAAGGCCGCCTTCGGCGCGGCGCTGGTGGATCAGTAGGTCGCGGTCTTGCCGGCGGTTTCGGCCGTGGCTGCCGGGGCGACGTTCAACTTGGGGTCGATCTGCCACGTTTCGCTGACGATCTTGCCTTCGCGGTAGGTCAGCACGTAGCGCACCTTGATGGGCATCTTGCCTTCGAAGACGACGTTGGCGGAGACCGTCGAGCCCTTGGGGTTGGCCGATTCTTCGATGGAGCCGATGGTGAGCTTCAGCGGGCCGACGGCCTTGCCGAACTTTTCCCAGGTGCCGCGGATGGCGTCGGTGGTGGCGTAGGTGCCGTCCAGCGGGCCGCCGACCCAGTTCAGCTGGGCCTGGTCGGCGTAGGCGCGCATCACGATCTGGGTGTCGCCCGAAGCGATGGCCTGGAAGTGCGTGCGGGCGTCGTCGGAAGGGGCGGCGAAGGCGCTGCCAGCGGCAAGCGTCAGGGCGGTGGCGGCAAAGGCGAATGTCTTGAACATGGAGGGCTCCGTTGAAGGCTTGATGTGAAGTGAGGGTGGTCGGTGGTGGATGAAGGGTCCATGAGGTCCCGACACAAGGGCAGACGGCGCCGGCAGGCGGTCTATTCCGGCCCACGCAAAAACTTTTTCTGTCACGCCATCGGCAGTTGACCCGCCCGACACGCTCCACCAATTGCTCCGATGAAGCGAACCCTGACCTTCCTGCTGCTGGCCAGCTTGTTCACCGCCGCGACCGGTGCGCTGGCGCAAGGCATCACCGACCCCATTGGCAACCTACTGCCCACGTACATCGGTCCGCAGAACGGCGACGTGGATGTGGCGAGCGCGTTCGCCGGCTACGACCCGGCCAGCGACACCTTCAGCTTCTCGGGCACCTTTGCCGACGCCCTCGGCACCACGGAGGGCGCCTTCTACTTGCGGGGCCTGGACCGCGGTGTCGGCACCGAAGGTTTCGTGAGCGGCAGCCCATCGGTCGGCCAGCGCATGAAGTTCGACGCCGCCGTGTTCCTGCGGCCCGACGGCATGGCTCGCGTGATCACCTTCGTGGGGTCGGTGGGCACGGGCGTCGAACTGGGGGCCGGTACCGGCACTATCGCCGGCGGCTGCGCGCCTCAGGGCGCCAGCCGCTGACCGTCTTGCGCAAACACCACCCCGCCGGCGTAGTGCGCGGCAATCGACGCCTTGACGGCATCACGCTGCGCGTCGAGCGCAGGTGACAGGTGGCTCAGCAGCAGCTGGCCGGCGCGCACCGCATCGGCCACTTCGCCGATGGCCTTGGGTGGCGTGTGCAAGGTGTACAGCACGTCGGGCGAGCCGGGTGGGTCGAGCACCACGCTGTTGAAGACCAGCAGGCTGGTGCCTTGGGCGATTCGCCGCAGACCCGCCAGCCCGCTGGCGTCGATGTCGCCGCTGAAGGTGATGCTCTTGCCGGCGTGGTCGATGCGGTAGACCACCGCCGGTGCGTCGCGGTGGTGGCCGGCCACGGAGCTGATGCGCAGGCCGCCCTCATCGAACACCGTGCGCACTTCGGGCAGGGCTGACGCCGTGGCGGGTGCGTCGATGTCGTTCACTTGAAAGCGCAGCGGCGCCGAGAAGTCCTTCAGGTAGCCGAAGGCGCCCTGCTTGCCGAACAAGAGGTCGATGAAGCGGCTGGTGGCCGGGAAGTCGGCATCGTCGGCATCGAGCGCACGCCGCCCTGCCGGCCCGAAGATCTTGAAATCGACCGGCCCGCGGTTGGACACCGCACGGGCCTTGAAGAGGCCTGGCAGTCCACCGGCATGGTCCACATGAAGGTGCGTCAGCAGCACGATGTCGGCCCGACCCAGCGCCAGCTTGGCTTCACCCAGGCGCACGAAAGATCCCGGGCCGGCGTCGACGAAAACACGCGCCACGCCATCCACCAACACCACGAAGGCCGAGCCCGCGCGGCCGGTGGCACCCGGGCCGCCCGAGCCCAGCACCACGAGTTCCAGCGCCGGCGGGGCGGCCGTCTGGGCCTGAGCTGCGAACGCGGCGGGCAGCGTGCACATGGCCAGACAAAGTGCCGCCAAGCGGCGCCGGCAGGGGTTGGCCAGAGTTTTCATTCGATCCTTTGTGCGGGCGGGGCGACAACGGGGCGAACCGGAAGCGGCAAGCCCCCGGCTCGGTCGTGCGGTGCGCCGGTTCTCTGACAGTTCCCGGTTTTCAGTACGCCGCCACCGCCTGCGCAGCGGCCACCGTGGCGACGATTCGCTGCCCGGCACGCTCGACCTTGGAGATGCTCAGGTCCTCGTTCAGCACGTAGGCCGTCTTGCCGTCGCGCGTGAACACGATGGCCTGGCGCGGCTGCTTGAAGCCGGCGATGGTGGCGACCACCTTCAACGTGGCCACGTCGATCACCGACACCGTGTTGTCGGCCAAGTTGCCCGAGTAGACGAAGCGGCCGTCGGGCGTGAGCGCGGCGCCGTAGGGGTCGCGGCCCACCGGCACGGTGCCGGTGACGCGGCGCGCGGCGATGTCCACCACCGCGATGTCGTTGCTGCCGCTGTTGGCCGCAAACAGGGTCTTGCCGTCGGCGGTGACGGAGATGGCGCGGATCTTGTTGAAGCCGGTGATCTCGCCCTCGATCTTGTCGGTCTGCGTGTCGACGATGGTCACCTTGTCGCCCAGGAAGTTGGTGACGTAGAGCTTCGCGCCGTCCGGGCTCAGGCGCACGCCCTGGCGCGGCTGCGCAAAGCCGGTGATCACCGCCTTGGCCTGCCCGCTGGCGGTGTCCAGTCGCGTCACCGTGCTGCTGGCCTGGTTGTTGACATACAGCGCGCTGCCGTCCTTGCTGAGCGCGGTGCCGAAGGCGCCGGGGCCGGCCGCCAGCGTCGACGCGGTGGCCAGCGGCTTGAGCGTGGTGGTGTCCAGGCGCGTCACCGTGCCCAGGCTGCTGTCGGAGACATAGAAGCTCTTGCCGTCGGGCGCGAACACGATGTTGCGCGGCGTGACGTAGCCGCGCAGCACACCGCGCACGGCACCGGTGGCCAGGTCGTAGACGATGACGTCCGGGCGCTCGCTGTAAGACACCACGGCGGTGGCCTCGTCGGGGCTCAGCGCCAGCGAGTTGTTGCGGATCTGGCCGTCGAAGGTGACGCGGGCCGGGGTGGCTTCGGCGCCGTTGGCGGCGTTGGCGGGCACGCTGGCGGCGACGAGGACGAAGGTGCTGCACCAGGCCAGCGCGGTGGTGCGGAAGAAGGTATTCATGGGATGTCTTTCGGAGAGTGTTGAGAAAAGAGGGAAAGGCTTGCTGTGGTGGACGAGGAGAGCCCGTGGTTTATTCCGTCGGGCCGTGAATTCGAGGCTTCAGCCGAGCAGGGCCGGTACCCAGCGGTTGATCAAGGCACCGCCGACGATGAGCCAGCCGAACAGGATCAGCGCCAGCAACAGCGGCTTGGCACCGGCCTTGCGGATGGCGCCGATGTGCGTGGACAGGCCGAGTGCGGCCATGGCCATGGCCAGCAGCGCGGTGTCGATCTCGGTGGTCACCGCCACCACCGAGGCCGGCAGCCACTGCAGCGAGTTGAACAACACCACCGCGACGAAGCCGAAGGCGAACCAGGGCACGGCGAGCTTGCCTGGGGCCTGGCCCGTGGCGGCGGAAGTGTGGGCGTGGCGTTTGTCGTCACGTGCCAGCCAGGCCGACAACATCACCAGGAACGGCGCCAGCATCATCACCCGCACCATCTTCGCGATGACGGCCGAGTTGGCCGCGTCCGGGCCCACCGAACGCGCCGCGGCCACCACCTGGGCTACCTCGTGGATGGTCGAGCCGGCGTAGATGCCGAAGCCGTTGGCGCCACCCGGAATCAGCGCCCAGTGCTGGTTCAGCTCGAACAGCGCCGGGTACAGAAAGATCGCCAGAGTGCCGAACACCACCACCGTGGCCACCGCCACCGTTACCTGCTCGGCGCGCGCCTTGACCACCGGTTCGGCAGCCATCACCGCGGCGGCGCCGCAGATGGAACTGCCGGCGCCGATCAGCATCGCCGTCTTGCGGTCCAGGCCCAACCAGCGCGTGCCGATGAAGCAGGCCAGCGCGAAGGTCGAGCCCAGCACCAGCGCGTCGATGGCGACGCCGGCGATGCCGACGTGGCCGATGTCCTGCACCGTCAGCCGCAGGCCGTACAGCACGACCCCCAGGCGCAGCAGGTTCTGCTTGGACACGTTGACGCCGGCACCGCTGGCCGCGGCCAGGCGCGGCACCAGCGGATAGACCGTGTTGCCCACCAGCATGCCCAACACGATGGCCAGCGTCAGCGCACTGAAGCCGTGGTCCTGCAGCCAGCCGATGTGGCCCAGCGCGATGCCGGTCGCGGCCAGGGCGCCGCTCAAGGCCAGGCCGGGCAGCAGGGCTGCCAACTGCAAGCGCAACCGCGCTGCCCGGTGGCCGGCTGACGGGCCAGGGCTGGCTTGTGAGGTCGACAGCGCGTGCATCACGCCAGCACCCAGATCAAGGCGATGCCGGCGCACAGCAGCACGGCCGCCATCGGCACTGCGACCGGCATCCAGCGCAGCACCTGCGGGTCGATGCTGCTGTCGGCGGCCAAGGTGGTCGAGACGGCATGGGCCACGTCGCGGGTCGGCCCCATGAAGCCCGCCACTGGCCGCCGGGCAGCAACCCATTGAAGGGCATGCAGCGCCTGTGGGGCCAGCGGGCCGGGTGCTGCGGGGCGTGGGGTTGTTCGTTCAAGGGTCAGCATGTCGGGCTCCAGATGCCGGTGGTGGCGCGGCGGGCCGCCGCCCCGTGATCGAGCGGCCAGGCAAATTTAGAGCTTGGCAATCAACCCGTCCAACGGGTTGTATGACTAAGATGTACCTGCGAAATCGATAACAAAGGCAATCACCGTGGACGTGCTTCGACTCACCCTGCGTCAGCTGCAGATTTTTGTCGCCGTGGCGCGCAGCGGCAGCACCACGGCGGCCAGCGCTGAGATAGCGCTGTCGCAATCGGCCACCAGTTCGGCCGTCAACGAGCTGGAACGCCTGCTGTCGCTGCGCCTGTTCGACCGCGCCGGCAAACGCCTGCTGTTGAACGACAACGGCCGCGCGCTGTTGCCGCGGGCTTTGGCTTTGCTCGACGGCGCCGCAGGCATCGAGCAGATGTCGCGCGACGGCAGCGCGCAGGCGCAGTCGCTGCGCATCGGCGCCAGCACGACGATTGGCAACTACGTGTTGCCCAAGCTGCTCGCTGGCTTCATGGGGGCACAGCAGCCCGGCAGCGCCGCCGCCTGGCGGTCGAAGGTCGTTATCGGGAACACCGCCGCCATCTGCGATGCCGTGACCGCTTTCGAACTCGACGTGGGGCTGATCGAGGGGCCCAGCCACCAGCCGGAGCTGGTGATCACCCCCTGGCTGCAAGACGAGATGGTGGTCGTGGCTGCGCCCGACAGTGCGCTGGCCCAGTCAAGCCGGGCGGGCGATCGCATTCCCCTGCGCACGCTGCGTGAGGCGGTCTGGCTGGTTCGCGAAACGGGCTCTGGCACGCGCGAGGCCACCGACCAGAGCTTGCTGCCCCACCTGCGTTCTTACCGGCGCAGCATCGAGCTAGGCAGTTCGGAGGCCATCCAGCGTGCCGCTCAGGAAGGGTTGGGGGTGGCTTGCCTGTCCGCCTGGGTAGTGAACGATGCGCTGGAGGCTGGACGTCTGTGCCGCGTCTCCACGACATTGCCGCGGCAGCTTCGGCAATGTCATCTGGTTGTGCATCGTGAGAAGCAGTCGACGCCCGCGTTGCTGGCGTTCATCGCCCAGGCAGATGCGACTGCTGGGGCTGCCCGCTAACGTCCCGGCCCCGCTTCGCATGTCGAAGGTTCAGCCCTCGGCGACACGCGATTACCCTTCAGCTAGGCGCCGACGCCCGCTCCGCCCACCTGCCCATTGATCGAAGCTTTGATGCAATGAGCTGGTCTGGGTAATCGACGTCCGCTTCCGGACGCACCACCCAACGGCTGCTTGTGGCCGGGCACTGACGTACGGCCTTCGCATCCGAGCGTTCGCTTTACGCGCATCGGGTACGTTCGGAGCGTGGCGTGAGCAATGCCTGTGTGGTGCGCGTCGAACTTCGAGGTGCGTCGACTGAACCCGTCTACCTACGAGCTTCTTCAGCAACCAGAGCAACATCTGAATGCGCATCTGCCTGCATGGCGTCGAGGTCGATGATTGCATCGGCCATCGTTGCGAGGTGCGGGGTCTGGGTGATGAAGAACTCTTGCCGGTAGCCGCCGAGCCGAAGGACTTCGCGCTTCATGGCCATGAACATGCGCTTGTGTTCTGGGTCGAGGGGCCCATCGGCCTCGTCGGAGAAGAGCGTGTCGAATCGCCGTCCGGGGTTCTGGGCCAAGTACAGGGCGATCGCGCGCGTCAGGCAGGCGTCGATGAAAGCTCGCTCACCGCCGCTCATCAGGCTGAGGCTCTTGCCGCCGCGCGCGTCGGGGCTCATCGTCGCAGATCCTGACATGTTATGCCGCATCGCTTCGCAGGTACCTGCGGCGCAGTTGCAGAGGCGGAGGCGCCGGCCGGATCGCGGACTCGGCATGTCCGGGGTCTCGGCATAGTGGATCTCATGCCGATCTCGGCATGAGATCCAGACCCGCTCTCCACCGCTCACGAGCTTGAGGCTCTTGGATTCGCCACGCAGCCCGTCGTGCACGATGATGTCGAAGTCCTCGCGCAATTCGCCCTTGGCCGTCGCCGTCTGGGTAATGACCTCCAGCGTGAAGCGCACCCCGTAGCACGCCAGCAGCAGGTCGTTGGCCAGCGCCGAGAACGTCGGGCCGGCGTCGTCGATGTCCAGTGCGATCACGCCGTCGTTGCTCAGGCACTTCGCCAGCAGCGTCCAGGCGGACAACTCGCGCTCGACGTGCCGGGCCCGTTCGTCGATGGCGGTCTGCTGTTCCCGCAGGAGCTGCGCCTGGCGCCCCAGGCCGAGCCATTGCTCATGCTTGCGCACGGCAGCCAGTTCCGCGGCCTCGGCCGCGCGAAGTTGTTCTGTGGCCGCTGAACTGGCGCGGCGGGCTTGGGCAAGGCGATCCTGATCGAATGGAGCGGGCAGCGCCTGCAACTGCTGCGCCAGCGACGCCAGCGCATGGGCGTGGACCTCGATGCTGCGCGTCCGTTCCTCCGCCAACCGGCGCCGCGATGCCTCGTGTTCCTCGCGCTCGCCGGCTTCTTCGGTGGTCTCGGCCGCGGCCTCTTGCGGCAGCGAGGCCATTTCGTCTTCCAAGGCCGCCAGCGATGCCGCGGCCTGCCGCACCTCGTCGGCCGTGCCCGCGAGCGCGACCAGCGTGCCAGCGCGGGCCTGTGCAGCCTCAAGGCGGGCCTCGCAGCGATTGCGGAGTTCGCAGGCATCGCCGAACGCCGCAAGTTCGGTCGTCAGGCCTTGGAGTTCCGTGCAGGCGTGCTGCTTGCGCGCACCGAGCACCGACAACTGCCCGTCCACGGTCGGCACCAGCACTTGCGCCTCCCGCGCGTCGCCCAGCAACAGGCAGCGGCCCTGCAGGTCCGTGCCCACGCACGGCACGCGCTCCACCAGACCGAACCGCCGCGCGAGGTCGGCCTGTCGCAAGGCCAGCTGGCCTGCCTCGCGGTCCATGGCTTCGATCTCTTGCCGCAACAGGGCTTGCTTCGAGCGCAGTCCTTCCAGGCGTGCCACTTCAGCCAGCGCCTGGCTGGCGCGCGCCGCGCAGGCGGCAGCGACTGCTTCGGCCAGCGGCAAACGGCGGCGAGCCCACCGCACGCGGGCTTCCCGACCGGCCACCTGGCGCAACAGCTTCACCTGTCCGTCGAGGCGCTGGCGACGAGCACCGTGCTCACGCTGCCGCGTGGCGATGCGCTGCTGAAGCGCCTGCAGGCGCTGCGTGATGCGCGCGGCTTCCTGATCCTCCCGGGCCAGCGCGGCTCCGTGCTCGCGCTCGATGCGACCCCGATTGGCCTGCAGTTCCGCGCGCCGCGCCTCCGTGCTGGAGGCGGCCTGACCCGCGGCTTCCACCAAAGCCGCGGCGGCCTTGGCCTCGACCTCTCGTTCGGCCGCCTGCTGGCGACCCTGACGAGCGGCGTCGACCTTCTCGGCCAGCCCCTCGCCCGCATCGATGTGGCGGGCCAGCGTCGCAAGAGCCTCCGCCGCCTGGGCCTGCTCCTGACGGATGACACCCAGCCCGCTCTTGAGCAACTTCGCGACCTCGGCCGCGCGAGCGCCCCGCGCGCGAACCTCTTCCAGGCCGAGCAGGTCGGCGAGCAGCGTCTTGATCTCTCCGTTCTTGTAGGCCGACAGCGGCCGCTTGCCCTGCGCGGAGAACACCGACGCGAAGAAAGTCTCGGCAGGCCCCAGGATCTCGGCCACTGCCCGCTCGTAGGTGTCCACCTTGCCGTCCACGGGCGTGCCGTCCCGGAGCACCACGGGGCGCCAGGCGCCACCGACGGAGTCGAACAGGAACGCCTCGGTCTTGCGCTTGCCGTTGACCCGGAAGACCAGTTGGGTCTTGTAGCGCACGCCACGATGAGACCAGACCAGTTCCTTCTGGCTTTCGGGAAGGTAGACGTGGTCGTAGTAGCTGAACGCGCCCAGGCCGTCGGCACCCGCGCGCGAGGGCATGACCAGGTAGGGATGTTAGGTTGCATTTGCGAGTGTCAACGCCCTTGGTTTGAGCAGCCTCGCTGCCTACAGTGACCTCACGCCCGGGCAGCCCAGGCCTCTTTCAGAGGCGAGTAGCCCGCCGCGTCCCGCGTTTCTTTAGCAACGCCACGGGAGGTCGCGGAGATGGTCGCGCGCCGACTACGCAGTTCGTTCAGTGCCTCGACGTTGACAAGGCTTCGCCAGATGCCAGCCTGCGACGCACTCGCGCTGCTGGCCACGCACGTCAAGTCCGACCCGACGTATCGGCCGGTCAAGGACGACCAGAGCGAGCGTTGGCACCTGTGCACTCGCCGCGGCGATTTCGAGATCGTGACCACGGGTCCCAAGTGGTACGACACACGTGCGAGGCATGGCGGAGGTGGCGCCATCGACTTGGCGATTTACCTCCTGGATGTGCCATTCGTCGACGCAGTCAAGCTTCTGACCCGCAAGGCAGCGCCTCATGGTGCAGATCATCCGCAAGGCCTCGCTGCCGACCCCAGATGAAGTGGCCGCGCGAACGCGCGACGCTGCCGAACAGGCGGGCGCTGTCGCCGTGCGCGAGCCTCGGCCCGCCGGATTCCCGCTTCTGTTCACCAGACACTGGCAGTTGATCGAACCGGCGGTCGCCTTCCTGCATGAACACTCAGTCCAGCGCGCCCATACCGACGACACGCTGAGGACCTACGCCGAGATCCTGTACGACTGGTTCGAGACGCTCGAGCAGAACGACATCCCGTGGGAGAGCGCCGACGCGGTCGACCTCGTGGCCTATCGGAACCGCATGATGGCGCAGCCGAGCCCCCACACCGGCCGCCCGTACCGGACGACGACCATCAATCATCGCGTTCGTGGCGTACTTCGGTTCTACGAGTGGGCAGTTCGGACGCAATGGTTGAACGCCTCGCCGCTGACGGACAAGACGCGCGACCTCCGGCTCGCACGGCATCAGCGGCCGACGCAGGCCAGTCACGCTACGACCCATGAACGCAGCATCTTCATCCTTCGGCAGTACGAGGCGTTGCCGCGGCCGTTGGTCTCCGAGCAGGCGCGCGAACTCCTCGCGGAGCTCGCACCGCCCTACGACCTGATGGCACGCTGGCAGCTGTATACGGGCCTGCGCATCAGCGAACTGCTGCGCCTCAGCGTCAGCGACATAGGCCATCGCCGTGCGTCAGCCACACTGCATCACGCGATCGAGGTCATTCGCAAGGGCCGCAAGCCCGGCCACGTGATCGCGCCGGCCAGCCTGCTCGACGAGACCGACGGCTACGTCAGCGGCCATCGCTTCGCCTGGCTCGCGCGCGCCCGACGCAAGGGTCGCATTGCCGAGCACAAGGCATTGTTCGTCAACGCCTGCGGATCGCCCGCGGGCAAGAACGCCTATCAGCGAGCCGTAAGCCAGGCAGGTCTGGCCTGCGGGTTCCCGGCCACCACGCACCTGCTGCGGGCCACCTTCGCGTGCATGCTGCTCGCCCGGCTCGAGCACCTGGCCGACCGAGGCGCCAAGATCAACCCTCTGATCGTCGTGAAGGTGCTGCTTGGCCACGAGCACCTCGACACCACCGACCGCTACCTTCGCGCCGTTGCCGTCGACCCATGCGTCCTCAAGGACGTGCTCGACACGCTGCTGTCGGAGACGGGGGTGCCATGAAGTCGCCGCGCCAGAGCATCCGTCGGGTCCTGTCGCACGAAGCGGTGGTGCCCCCAGCGCACGACGCGCAGCCCGCTCGCTTCGATGCCCCTCGTGTGGTTCGCAAGACGGTCGTCGACTTTTCGTCACTGTGCCTGCCAGAGGCCGTGCGGCTTGCGCTGGCACAGGCGTTCTGGAGTCATCTCGGAGCCCGGTCGCCCCGCAGCATCAAGTCATGCTGGACCTCGGTGCTGACTTTCAACCGCTTCGCGGCCGCATCGGGAGCCGTCGCGTCGCTCGCGGACCTGGACCGACGGATGCTGGTGCGCTACGTCGAGTGGCTCAACGCCCAACGGCGCTCGGACGGCAGGCCATGGGCAATCTCCACGCGAGGTGGGGTCTACAGTGCGTTGCGCCGGCTGCTGCACTGGCTCGAACGCTGTCGCCCCGATCTCGTCGGCCACATCGACCACTCTTTCACGCCCTTTCCAGGGCGCGGCCGCGACGGCCCCTCACGCGCGACGCTGCCGGCACGCGAGCTCCGCGCCATCCTGCGTGCTTGCGAAGCAGACATCGCTGCCATGAGGGAAGCGCGCGCATCGGCCGCCGCGCAGCGCGCTACCGATGGCGACAAGGTCGGCTCTTTGGGTTGGCTTCTTGCCGAGGTCGATCGACGCTTCGGCGGCATCGTGCCCAGCGGCCTCGAGCTGCAACGGCGGGGCAACCATCCGTTGCAGCTGGCGGTGCGACGGTGGGGCGGCGCCAAGCAGATCGAGCCCTGCCTGTACCCGCGTGCCGTCTCGCTGCTGCCGTACTACCTGGCCATCGTGATCCACACGGCCGGCAACCCCGAGCCCATCGCCGAACTCGCGCGCGACTGCCTGCAGGACGTCCCCCTGCTGGAGAACCGCCAGGCGCTGGTGTGGTTCAAGGCCCGCGCCGGACGCCTGCAGCGACGCACGTTCGAACGTGACGCCCCGTTCGAGCCGCCGGCGCTGGTCAGGGACATCCTCGCCTGGAACGAGCAGTTGCGGCCGCTCGCACCACCGGAACAGCGCAACCGCCTCTTCATCTTCAAGGGACTGCTCACCGTGAACGCGATGTCCACCGTCACGGTCCACCACCTGCTCGCCCAATTCTGCGAACGCCATGGCCTTGCTGCGTTTTCGTTGGTGAGCATTCGGCCGAGCGTCCTGTGCAGCTTCTACCGCGCCAGCGGCGATCTGCTTCGAACGCGGGCTTTGGCCAACCACGCCAACATCGCGACGACCGTCCGCTATGTCGAGGTGCCGGTCGTCCGCAGACACAACCACGTGCGCATCGCCGCATTGCAAGAGGCCTTCATCGAGCACCTCACGGCGTCGACCAAGTCGCCTCCGCCGGCGGCCGCGGCATCACCGCCGAGCGCGCGGCTCCCATCGAGCGAGCTGGTTTCGATGTTCGGCTTTGACTGCAAGGATCCGCTGGCCGGCACCGCGCCGGGTACACGTCAGGGCGAGCTCTGCACCAACTTCATGGGCTGCTTCACCTGCCCCAACGCCGTGATCGCGCCGGAGCCGCTGACGGTGGCTCGTCTGCTCCAGGCGCGTGGCCACCTTCGCGCCGCGGCGGCGACGCTGCATCCCGCGCGCTGGCAGGCCTTCTACGCGCCCCAGCTACGCATCCTCGAGGAGGACATCTTGCCGCGCTTCGCCGAACGAGAGCTCGCGGCGGCCGAGTCGCTGTTGTCGCAACTTCCGCCGCTGCCGGACCTGCGCTGAGGCCGCTGCCATGCCAGCCCTGCAGCACATCGTCACCGACCGTCCCGCCGTCCCCGCGGGCGAACGCGCCGGCGATCGTGGATGGTTCCTACTCGACTCGAGGTGGGAAGACGATGTCTGGATTCTTGCGCCAGGCAACGCGCTGGAAGAACGGCAGCCTGTGCGCCTGCGCTGGGACTTCGATCTGCAAGACGGCCGACGATTCACCGACGAGCGCTACGCCGCGCTGCGGGAGACCAGCAGGCAGCTCGTCGCCCTCATCCGATCGCGCTCGCTGTCCACCGGCCTGCCTCTGCGTCCGAGCACGGTGGCGCAGTACTTTCACACCCTGCGCTGCCTGCTTCAATGGATGGACGGTGAGGGCTTCAGCCGCTTTGGAGCGCTCGACCCGCCGGCGCTGTTGGAATTCCAGCAGTGGCTGCGCACGCGCCCGCTGACTGGCCACCCCTCGCAGCGAGCACCGGGAACCGTGCAGCGCCACCTGTACCTGTTCGCATACTTCCATCGCTTTCGGGGCGAACTCGACGACAGCCTGTGCTTCGACCCCTTTGCGGGACACGATCAGCGCCAGGCCGCCGGCTATCGCGAGGGGCTGCGTCGACCCTGGCCTTACACGCCGGACAGCGTCGCCGTGGCATTGGTGCAGGCGGCCATCGACATCGTCACCCGCGACGCTCCCATCATTCTGCGTGCCTGGCCGACGTATCGGCAGGCGGCGACCGGCGGTCGTGGTGCGGGCCATGCCCACACCGGAAGAGCGACACGGGCACTTCGAAGCGCCAGCGCCGGCATCCCCGATGGTGATTCCCCGGTGCGATCGGTCCGCGAACTCGTCCTGCGCACCGACCTGCTCTACGCCGCCTGCTTCGTCGTCATCTCCTACCTGGTTGGCCCGCGCGTCAGCGAGATCCTGCATCTGAAGGCCGGCTGCGTGCAGCACCGTTGCGCCGACGGCGCCAGCGAGCCGGTCACCGTGATCGTCGGGGCGATCTTCAAGCGCCAATCGGACTATCATGGGCGGCCGCACGAATGGGTTGCACCTCCTGCCGCGGTGCAGGCCGTGGCGGTGCTCGAAGCCTTGTCCGCCGGGCACCGCGCCGTCTCCGGACGCGACGAGTTGTGGTTGCGCCGCTGGCACGGCAACGGCGCGACGGAGTGGCACGAGGTCCTGCCCGAGCTGCTCGAGATTCCGTCGATCGCACGGATCAACATCCAGCTGCAGCGCTTTGGCGCCTGGCTGGGCCTTACGCACCAGGATCGGCCGTGGCGGCTCTCCACGCACCAGGGCCGCAAGACCTTCGCCAGGTTCGCGGCGTTGCGTGATCGCACGTGTCTGTTCGCGCTGGCCCAGCAACTCGGTCATCGCGAACGGGCCGAGACCGACCATGGCTACGCCGGCTCCGACTACCGGCTCGCCCAGGAGATCGACGCCGAGACCCTGCAGCAGTCGGTCAACGCGTGGGAACACATGCTGGCGGCACCCGGCCTGGGCGGCCGCGCCGGCGAGGAGATCGTGGCCAATCGCCCGCGCTTTCGGGGCAAGCGCATGAAGGAAGACCTCGCAAGCTACGCGCGCCTGCTGGTGGACGCGGGGCTCGTGCTCGGCATCTGCGACTGGGGCTTCTGCGTCTATCGGGAGGAGCATAGCGCCTGCCTCGGCAACGCGGCCGGCCCGAACCCCGCTCGCCGCGAGCCGTCGACCTGCGCGCGCTGCAAGAACTTCGCGGTGTCGCAGCGGCATCGACCCTATTGGGTCGAGCAAGTCCACCGCTGCGAGCGGTTGCTGGACGAGCCCGCCCTGCCACGGCAGACCCTGCGCATCGTCCGCGCACGAGTCGATGAGGCAAGGTCGCTGATCCGCACGATCGACAACGATGGGAAGGAGCGATCATGACGAAGCAGGCGCGCGGCGCCACCAAGACCGCAGCGGCCCAGCGCCTGCACGAGGCGCTGACGACGATGGTTCGACAGCGAGGCGACAGCGGCTCGCCGCCGGCACTGACCGCCACCGCGCTATGCGATCTGGCCGGCATCTCGCGCAACGCGCTGTACCGCTACCACCCCGATGTCGTGCAGGCGTTGCACGCGGCTCAGCAGAAGCACCTTCGGCACCCCGATGACACCGGGCGCGCTGCGTGCCTGCGCCGCGACAATGCCGCCTTGCGCGAGCAGCTCACCAAGCTCGCGGCACTGGTCGACCACTACTTCGCAGCCTGGCAGGAGACGCGGCTGCAGCTCGAGCGGCGCGACCGGGAGTTGGCCGAAGTGCGCGCCGCCCACAAGCCCCAGGTGGTTGCGCTGCACCGCTGAACCTCCGCCGCCGCAATCGCGCCCGCAGGGAGGGCCCGCGGCCGAGGGTTGACTTTGACACAGAGGCAAGCTCTACGCTGCCAGCACTCGGGGCAGTGGTGCCCCGCTTGGAGGTCTGCGATGAACAGCGACCTCGGATCCTGCCTTCGCCTCGCGCGAGGGCTGTTGCGGCTCTACAGCCTGGCCGTCGCGAGTGAGCACCGCGGCGTTGCGGATCACCTGCTGTGCGCCCTGGAGCTGCTCGCGAAGAGCGAGCCAGCGATTGAGCACCTGCTCGATCGGGCATACCTGCGTGGAATCGGTCACCATGACTCGGCCGATCCGCACACGCAGCGAGCCGAGCCGCAATGACCGATGCCGGCGCTGCCGGCTCGGGCCCGCGGCCGCTACGCCGCGGACACGGACCTCTGCGCGTCGCATCGGTCCGCCTTCAGCGCGTCGAGGTCGATCACGGCATCGGCCATCGCCGTCAGCTCCGGCGTCTGCGAGACGAAGAACTCGCGCTCGTAGCCGCCCAGGCGCAGCACTTCGCGTTTCATCGCCATGAACATGCGCTTGCGCTGGGAGTCCAGCGCGCCGTCCGCCTCGTCGGTGAACAGCGTCGTGTAGCGGCGACCGGTGTTTTGCGCCAGGTACAACGCGATCGCGCGGGTCAGGCACGACTCGACGAACGTGCGCTCGCCCCCGCTCATCAAGCTGACGCTCTTGCTTTCGCCAGTGTCGCCATCGTGCACGACGATGTCGAAGCCCTCCTTCTGCTCGCCCTTGGCGGTCTCCAGCAAGGTGTGGATCGACACCGTGAAGCGCGGTCCGTAGCAGGCCAGCAGCAGGTCGTTCGCCAACGCCGAGAGCGCGGGCCCCGCATCGTCGATCGCCAGGGCGATCAGCCCATCGTTGCTCATGCAGCGCGCGAAGAGGTTCCAGTTGCCCAGCTCGTCCTCGACGCGAGCGCTGCGCGCGCGAACGCGCTCGCGGCGCTCGGCCAGCGCGGCCACTTGTTTGGACACCTCCTCGATCGTCTGCGCTTCGCGCACCGCCGTCAGCATCGATTGCTCGGCGGCGCCGAAGGCTTCCCGAGCGGCACCCAGCGTTTGAGAGGCCTGCGTCACCTGTCGCTCGTCGAAGGCGGGCGGCAGCGACGCGAGCGCGTGATCCAGGCGCGCCAGCGCTGCCGAGGTCTGCCTCGTCTGTTGTTCCAGTTGCTCATCGACCGCCTGGCGTGCCGCGGCGATCTGCTGGCGCTCGGCGCGCTCGTCGGCGGTTTCGGCAGCCGCATCAGCGGCCACCGCGGGCCCCAGCGCCTGCAACTCCTGTTCGATCTCGACCAATGTCATCTGTGCCCGTGCGCACGCCGGCGCCTTCGAGCACGTCACGGCCAGGCGACTCACCCGCTCGCGCGCGACGGCTTCGCGGTGCTCGGTCCGTGCCAGGTTCTGCGGTGCGCCGGCCAGCGCTTCGCAGCGCTGGCGCGCGGCGAGGAGTTCCTGCTGCGCCGCGGACTTCTCGACGGCCAGCCGGGCCAACTGGGCATGGGCGTTCGGGATCAGCGCTTGCGCCTCGCGCGCGTCACCCAGCAGCTTGCAACGGCCCTGCAGGTCCGTGCCGACGCAGGGCACCTCGCCGGTCAGGCCGAACCGGCGCGCGAGTTCCTCGGCTTTCAGCGCGGCCCGCCCCGCCTCTTGTTCGATGCCTGCCACGCGGTGTTCGGCAAGCCGCACCGCCCCTTGGCAGCGCGTCAGCGCGTGTGTCTGCTGGCGACAGGCTTCGGTGAGCGCGCTGCGCAGCGCCTGCACGCGCTGCGCCAGCGGCAGCCGCCGACCCGCACGCTGTACCGCGCCTGCCTCGGTGAGCACTGCCTGGCAACGCTGCCGGGACAGGGTCAGGGCATGGCGCCGCGAGCGTTCCTGTTGCAGCCGTCCGGCGACCCGCTGGTCAAGTCGCGCCAACCGTTGCCGCTCGACCTGATCCCGGGACTGGAGCGCACGGCGAGCCGGCGCGCTGGTGTCGAGAGTGGACAGGCGTTCGGCCGCGAGCTGTGCGCGGCGAGCTTCGGTGGCCCGCGACTGCTCGCGCTCGACCGCCACGCGCGCATGCCGCGCCTGCGCTGCCTCCAAGGCGGCGTGTGCCGCCGCCTTGGCACGCTCGGCCGCCGCCATGCGCTCGCCTGCTCCGTCGAGCTGCCGGCGTGTCGCCTCCAGGCGCACCCCCTCCGCGTCGAGCCCGACCAGCTCCTGCCGGATGGTCGCCAACCCCGCCTTCAACAGGCGCACCGTCTCCGCGGCCTTCTGGCCCAGAGCCTGGATCTCGTTCTGCCCGAGCAGGTCCGCCAGCAGCGACTTGATCTCTGCGTTGCGATAGGTACTGAGCTGGCGCTTGCCCTGCGCCGCGAACACGGAAGTGAAGAACGTCTCGGCGCTGCCGCAGATGGCCTCGACGCAGCGGGTATAGGTCTCGACACGGCCGTCGGACACCATGCCGTCGTCGAGCTGCACCGGCCGCCAGCGCCCGGCATCGTCGAGCGTGTGCAGGAAGGCCTCGGTGCGGCGGCGGCCACAGAGGCGGACGACGATCTGCGATCGGTAGCAGCGGCCCTCGTGCGCCCAGGTCAGGTCCTTCACGCTTTCGGGCAGGTACACGTGGTCGTAGTAGGAGAAGCCGCCCGCACCGGCCAGCGCGGCGCGGCTCGGCAGTCCGATGTAGGGCACGAGGCAGTCCATGATCGTGGACTTGCCGCTGCCGTTCGCCCCGACGATGGCGATCAGTTGCGCGTCTTGGGTCAGCCGCTCGAGGTCCAACGTGATCTCGTCGCGGCCCAGCCCGTCACGAATACCGCGGAACCCCTTGAGGGTGAGTGCGAGAGGTTGCATGGAGAGCCCCGAGGAAGGAGATGCCTCAGGCTCTCATGAGCAGTCTCTACGTCAAGGCCAATCAACTGCACCCATGGCACGCGTCTCAGCCGGCACAGCACGAGAGCTGCTTGACGTCCTTGGTGAAGGTCTGCGCGCACAGCTTGAGCCCTTCCACCATGGTCAGGTACGGGAACAGCTGATCGGCCAGGTCGTGCACCGTCATGCGCGCTCGTAGCGCGAGTGCTGCGCTCTGGATCAATTCACCCGCATCGGGTGTGACGGCCTGCACGCCCAACAGCCGCCCGGTGCCGGCCTCGGCCACGAGCTTGATGAAGCCTCGGGTGTCGAAGTTGGCCAGCGCGCGCGGCACACTGTCCAGGGTCAGCGTGCGCGTGTCGACTTCGAGGCCCTTGGCCCGCGCCTCGGTTTCGGTCAACCCGACAGTGGCCACCTGCGGGTCCGTGAAGACTACGGCCGGCATCGCGCTCAGGTCGAGCGCAGCCTCTCCTCCGGTCATGTTGATCGCCGCGCGCGTGCCGGCGGCCGCGGCCACGTAGACGAACTGCGGCTGGTCGGTGCAGTCGCCGGCGGCGTAGATGTGCGACGCGCTGGAGCGCATCGCTGCGTCGATGACGATGGCGCCCTGCGCGTCAACGGTCACACCGGCCGCGTCGAGCCCGAGGCCCTGCGTATTGGGTGCGCGGCCCGTGGCGACGAGCAACTGGTCGGCCCGCAGTTCACCGCGATCGGTCGCGAGCACGAACTCGCCGTCGGTGTGGTCCACCCGGCTGGCTTGCGTGTGTTCGAGCACCGTGATGCCCTCGGCGCGGAAGGCAGCGGTCACAGCCTCGCCGATCGCGGGATCGTCGCCGAAGAACAGCGTGTGGCGCGCGAGCACGGTCGCCTTGCCGCCCAGCCGCGCGAAGGCCTGCGCGAGCTCCAGCGCAACCGCCGACGAGCCGATCACCGCCAGACGTGGCGGGATGACGGCGCTGGCCAGCGCTTCGGTGGACGTCCAGAACGGCGTGTCCTTCAACCCGGGGATCGGCGGGACCGATGGCTGCGCACCGGTGGCGACCAGGCAACGGTCGAACGCCAGTTCGCGCTCGCCGCCATCGTTGAGCCGGACGACCAGATGCCGACTGTCCTTGAAGCGTGCCTCGCCGCGCAGCACCGTGACCGCCGGAGTGCCTTCGAGGATGCCCTCGTACTTCGCATGCCGCAGTTCGTCGACGCGGGAGCGCTGCTGCGCGAGCAGGCGACCACGGTCGATGACTGGCGTGCTCGCCGCGATCCCGCCGTCGAAGGGACTCTCGCGCCGCAGGTGCGCCACGTGCGCCGCGCGGATCATGATCTTCGACGGCACGCAGCCCACGTTGACGCAGGTACCGCCGATCGTGCCGCGCTCGACGAGCGTCACGCGTGCGCCACGTTCGACCACTTTCAGCGCCGCGGCCATCGCGGCGCCGCCGCTGCCGATGACGGCGACGTGCAACGCCTCGTCCCCGCCGGGTGCCTTCTGGCCACCGCCGAGCCAGCTGCGCGCCTTGCCGAGCAGGCTGTCGCGCGGCCGGTCGGCATTCCCATTTGCGACACGGGCTCGATAGCCCAGCGCGGTCACCGCCGCCACGAGCGCCGTCATGGGCGTGTCGGGGGCGAGCGTGAGCCT
>RXJW01000184.1 GCA_003963005.1 Burkholderiales bacterium | reverse complement strand
GGGTGCCTTTGCCATATTGACCTTCTTTCAGTTCGGGCAGCTTACTTCTTGCCGGTCGCAGCCGACTTGCGCGGACCCTTGCGGGTGCGGGCGTTCGTGCGGGTGCGCTGGCCGCGCATCGGCAGGCCGCGGCGATGACGGAAACCGCGGTAGCAGCCGAGGTCCATCAGACGCTTGATGTTGATGGACTGCTCACGGCGCAGATCGCCTTCGATGGTCAGCTTGTTGACCTCGTCACGGATCTTCTCGAGATCGCCGTCGGTCAGGTCCTTGACCTTCTTGTCGAACGGGATGCCGCAGGTCGTGCAGATCTTCTGAGCGGTCGTACGGCCAATGCCGTAGATCGAGGTCAGGCCGATCTCAGTGTGCTTTTGCGGCGGAATGTTGATACCAGCAATACGTGCCATGGTGGTCCTCTAGTCCTGTCGTGCGGCCAATCAGCCCTGGCGCTGCTTGTGGCGCGGGTCGGTGCAGATCACACGCACCACGCCCTTGCGGCGGATGATCTTGCAATTGCGGCACATCTGCTTCACGGATGCCGAAACTTTCATGGTCTGCTCCTTGGCCTAACTCTTATGCGCTCTCACGCGTTCCCGGGGGTTCAAACAGCTCACTTCGCCCGGAACACGATGCGAGCACGACTCAAATCGTAGGGTGTCAATTCCACGGTCACCTTGTCGCCAGGCAGGATGCGGATGTAGTGCATGCGCATCTTGCCGGAGATATGACCGAGAACAACGTGCCCGTTCTCCAACTTCACCCGAAACGTGGCATTGGGGAGGTTCTCAAGAATCTCGCCCTGCATCTGAATGACGTCGTCTTTCGCCATGCCTTACGTTGCGGAGTGGGTTGAATAGAAACCTTGTCTTTCAGTCAGCTCGCCGCCCCTCAGGACTTGAAGCTGGCCTTCTTCAGCAGCGATTCGTACTGCTGACTCATGATGTAACTCTGCACCTGGGCCCAGAAGTCCATCGTCACGACGACGATGATCAGCAGGGATGTGCCACCGAAGTAGAACGGAACGTTGTACTTCAGCGTCAGGAACTCCGGCAGCAGGCACACCAGCGTGATGTACACCGCGCCTGCCAGCGTCAACCGGCTCAGGATCTTGTCGATGTGCTTGGCCGTCTGCTCACCCGGGCGGATGCCCGGGATGAAGGCCCCGCTCTTCTTCAGGTTGTCCGCCGTCTCCCGGCTGTTGAACACCAGCGCCGTGTAGAAGAAGCAGAAGAAGACGATCGCGGCCGAGTAGAGCAGCACGTAGATCGGCTGACCCGGGCTGATCATGGACGCAATGTCCTTCAGCCAGCGCATGCTGTCACCGGTGGCCACCCAGCTGACGATGGTCGTCGGCAGCAGGATGATCGACGAGGCAAAGATCGGCGGGATCACGCCTGACATGTTCAGCTTCAGGGGCAGGTGCGACGACTGGCCACCATAAACCTTGTTGCCGACCTGACGCTTGGCGTAATTCACCAGGATCTTGCGCTGACCGCGTTCGACGAACACGACGGCGTAGGTCACCAGCACCACTAGGGAGATCACGACCAGCGCCGAACCGTAGCCCATCGCGCCAGTACGCACCAGCTCGAAGAGACCGCCGATCGCCCCCGGCAGACCCGCAGCGATACCGCCGAAGATCAGGATCGAGATGCCGTTGCCCAGGCCGCGCTCGGTGATCTGCTCACCCAGCCACATCAGGAACATCGTGCCGGCGACCAGGCTGGACACGGTGGTCAGGCGGAACATGAAGCCCGGGCTGAGCACCAGACCGGCCGACTGCTCCAGCGCCAGCGCGATGGACAGGCTCTGGAACAGCGCCAGGCCCAGCGTCGCGTAACGCGTGTACTGGGTGATCTTGCGCCGGCCGGCTTCGCCTTCCTTCTTCAGCTGTTCCAGCGTCGGCACGACGTAGGTCATCAGCTGCAGAACGATGGACGCCGAGATGTAGGGCGTGATGCCCAACGCGAACACGGTGAAGCGCGACAGCGCGCCGCCCGAGAACATGTTGAACAGGCTCAGGATGCCACCGGCCTGGCCCTTGAAGAATTGGGCCAGCTGGTTCGGGTCGATACCGGGCACTGGGATGTGCGCCCCGATGCGGTAGACGACCAGAGCCAGCAGCAGGAACACAAGCCGGCGACGCAGGTCGCCGAACTTGCCGCTCTTGGCCAGCTGATTCGCGTTGGTAGCCACGCTGGATCAGTTCCTTGTGCGCTGGATCAGGCAGCGACCGAGCCGCCGGCCGCCTCGATGGCCGCCTTGGCGCCCTTCGTGGCGTTCACGCCCTTCAGCGTGACCTTGCGTTCGATCGAGCCGGACAGGATGACCTTGACCGACTTGGCCAGCTGCGGCACCAGGCCGACAGCCTTCAGCGTCGACACGTCGATCTCGTCGCCGGCCAGACCTTGCAGGTCCGACAGCGTGATCTCGGCGTTGTACTTCAGCGTGAGCGACTTGAAGCCGCGCTTCGGCAGGCGACGCTGCAGCGGCATCTGACCGCCTTCGAAGCCGACCTTGTGGTAGCCGCCAGCGCGGGACTTTTGACCCTTGTGGCCGCGACCTGCGGTCTTGCCCAGGCCGGAGCCGATGCCACGGCCGACACGGCGCTTGGCATGCTTGGCGCCCTCAGCGGGCTTGATCGTGTTGAGTTCCATCACAGCACCTGAACCAGGTAAGCGATCTTGTTGATCATGCCGCGCACGGCGGGCGTGTCTTCCAGCGTGCTCTGGCTGTTCAGCTTGCGCAGACCCAGGCCGACCACGGTGGCACGGTGCGAGGCGCGGCAGCCGATGGGGCTGCGCACCAGCTTGACCGTCACGGTTTTCTTGTCAGACATCTTGTGCTCCGCTTGGGCGATCAGTTGAAGATTTCTTCAACCGTCTTGCCGCGCTTGGCAGCGACTTCCGACGCCGTGGTGGAACGCTTGAGGGCGTCCAGCGTGGCGCGGACCATGTTGTAGGGGTTCGTCGAACCGTGGCTCTTGGTCACGATGTCGGTCACGCCCATCACTTCGAAGACAGCGCGCATCGGACCGCCGGCGATCACGCCGGTACCGGCCGGCGCCGGGGCCATCATGACGCGCGAGGCGCCGTGCTCACCGACCACGTTGTGGTGGATGGTGCCGTTCTTCAGCTGGACCTTGACCATGTTGCGGCGAGCCGATTCCATGGCCTTCTGGACAGCGACCGGCACTTCCTTGGCCTTGCCCTTGCCCATGCCGATGCGGCCATCGCCGTCGCCGACCACGGTCAGAGCAGCGAAGGACAGCGTACGGCCGCCCTTGACCACCTTGGTGACGCGGTTGACCGCGATCATCTTTTCCTTCAGGCCGTCGTCGTTGCCTTCAGCCTGGGCGCCGCGGGGTTGAAACTTTGCCATTTCGTATTCCTATGCGTCAGAACTGCAGACCGGCTTCGCGGGCTGCTTCGGCCAGGGCCTTGACACGGCCGTGATAGGCGAAGCCCGAGCGGTCGAAAGCGACCTTCTCGACGCCAGCGGCCTTGGCCTTCTCGGCGATCAGCTTGCCGACCAGCGTGGCAGCGGCCACGTTGCCGCCGTTGCTGACCTGGTCGCGCACCGACTTCTCGGCGGTCGAGGCTGCAGCCAGCACCTTGTCGCCGTCTTCCGACAGGACCTGGGCGTAGATGTGCAGGTTGGAGCGGAACACCGTCAGACGGGCCACACGCTGCAGAGCGATGCGAGCGCGGGTCTGGCGCGAACGACGCAGGCGTTGTTCTTTCTTGGTCATCATGGCGCTGCTCCTTACTTCTTCTTGGTCTCTTTGAGGGAGACCTTCTCGTCCGAGTAACGGATGCCCTTGCCCTTGTACGGCTCGGGCGGACGGAAGGCACGCACCTCGGCGGCGATCTGGCCGACGACCTGGCGGTCAGCACCCTTGATGACGATTTCCGTCTGGGTCGGGCACTCGACCTTGATGCCAGCCGGCATGTCCTTCACCACGGGGTGAGAGAAACCGATCTGCAGGTTGAGCTTCTGGCCCTGGGCCTGGGCGCGGAAACCCACGCCGACCAGGTTCAGCTTCTTCTCGAAGCCCTTGCTCACGCCGTTGACCATGTTGGCCACCAGAGCGCGCATCGTGCCGCTCATGGCGTCAGCTTCGGCCGACTCGTTGACGGGCACGAAGCTCAGCTTGCCGGCTTCGTTCTTGACGGTCACGAGCTTGTTCGACGGACGCACCAGCGTGCCGAGCGAGCCCTTGACGCTGATGGACTCAGCGCCGATGGTCACGTCCACACCTTGCGGGACGACGACCGGCATTTTTCCAACGCGGGACATTGTGGGTACTCCTCTCGCTTAGGCGACGTAGCAGAGAACCTCGCCGCCGATACCGGCAGCGCGGGCCTTGCGGTCCGTCATGACGCCTTGCGGGGTCGTCACAATCGCCACACCCAGGCCATTCATGACCTGAGGGATGTCGTGGCGGCCCTTGTAGATGCGCAGGCCGGGACGGCTCACTCGCTCGATGCGCTCGATGACCGGGCGGCCAGCGTAGTACTTCAGCGAGATTTCCAGTTCCGGACGAGCGGCTTCGCCACGCACGGCGAAGTCGTCGATGTAGCCTTCGTCCTTCAGGACCTTGGCAATCGCCACCTTCAGCTTGGACGACGGCATGGCAACGCTCGACTTTTCGACGATCTGGGCGTTGCGGATGCGGGTCAGCATATCGGCGATGGGATCACTCATGCTCATTTGCGATATCTCCTATCAGCCGATTACCAGCTGGCCTTGACGACACCAGGGATGTCGCCCTTGAAGGCCAGTTCACGGATCTTGTTACGGGCCAGGCCGAACTTGCGGAACGTGCCACGCGGACGGCCCGTCAGCTCGCAGCGGTTGCGCAGGCGAGTGGGGTAGGCGTTGCGGGGCAGCTTCTGCAGCTCGAGGCGAGCGGCGTAGCGCTCCTCATCGGACTTCTTGCTGTCGTCGATGATGGCCTTGAGCTCGGCGTACTTCTTGGCGAACTTGGCGACCAGCGCCTCGCGCTTCAGCTCACGTTGTTTGATCGAGAGTTTTGCCACGGGTCACCTCAG
>RXJW01000120.1 GCA_003963005.1 Burkholderiales bacterium | reverse complement strand
TCGGCCTGGAAGAGACCGCCCTGACCGAAGAGGAAGCCGTCAAGCGCCGCACGGAGCTGAAGACCCTCATCAAGATGGGCAAGACGCGCGGTTTCCTGACGCACCAGGAAATCAATGACCACCTGCCCGAGAAGCTGGTCAACGAGGAAATCCTCGAAGCCATCGTTTCGATGCTCAACGACATGGGCATCGCGGTGTACGAGCAGGCGCCCGACGCCGCCACGCTGCTGATCCAGGGCAATGCCACCACCACGTCGACGGAAGAAGAAGCCGAGGAGGCCGCCGAAGCCGCGCTGTCCACCGTCGACTCCGAATTCGGCCGCACGACCGACCCGGTGCGCATGTACATGCGCGAGATGGGCACGGTCGAACTGCTCACGCGTGAAGGCGAAATCGAGATCGCCAAGCGCATCGAAGGTGGCCTGCAGGCCATGATGCTGGCCATCTCGGCCTCGCCGACGACCATCGCCCACATCCTGGAGATGGCCGGCAAGATCCGCGCCGGCGAAATGCAGATCTCCGACGTCGTCGACGGCTTCGTGGCCGAGGACGAGGCCGACGACTACGTCGCCGAAGAAGACTTCGACGAGTTCGACGAGGAAGACGACGACGACGGCAACGGCGGCTCCAAGGCCCTGACCAAGAAGCTCGAAGAGCTCAAGACCGCCGCCCTGGTCAAGTTCGACCTCATCAGCGCCGGCTTCGACAAGATGCGCAAGGCCTTCGAGAAGGAAGGCTACAAGTCCAGCGCCTACAACAAGGCCCAGGAGACCATCAGCTCCGAGCTGATGACGATCCGCTTCACGGTCAAGACCATCGAGAAGCTGTGCGACATCCTGCGCAGCCAGGTGGACGACGTGCGTCGCTACGAGCGCGAGCTGCGCAAGATCGTGGTCGACAAGTGCGGCATGCCGCAGGAGCACTTCATCAAGACCTTCCCGCCCAACGCCCTCAACCTGAAGTGGGCCGAGAAGGAAGTGGCTGCCGGCAAGCCCTACAGCGTCATCCTGAGCCGCAACCTGCCGCCGGTGCAGGAACTGCAGCAGAAGCTCATCGACATCCAGGCCAAGGCCGTGGTGCCGCTGGATGACCTGAAGGACATCAACAAGAAGATGAACGAGGGCGAGAAGGCCTCTCGTGACGCCAAGAAGGAAATGATCGAGGCCAACCTGCGCCTGGTCATCTCCATCGCCAAGAAGTACACCAACCGCGGCCTGCAGTTCCTGGACCTGATCCAGGAAGGCAACATCGGCCTGATGAAGGCGGTCGACAAGTTCGAATACCGCCGCGGCTACAAGTTCTCGACCTACGCGACGTGGTGGATCCGTCAGGCCATCACCCGCTCCATCGCCGACCAGGCCCGCACCATCCGCATCCCGGTTCACATGATCGAGACGATCAACAAGATGAACCGCATCTCGCGCCAGCACCTGCAGGAGTTCGGCTACGAGCCCGATGCGCCCACGCTGGCCGAGAAGATGGAGATCCCGGAGGACAAGATCCGCAAGATCATGAAGATCGCCAAGGAGCCGATCTCCATGGAGACGCCGATCGGCGATGACGACGACAGCCACCTGGGCGATTTCATCGAGGACACCAACAACACGGCGCCGATCGAGGCCGCCATGCAGGCCGGCCTGCGTGACGTGGTGAAGGACATCCTCGACTCGCTCACGCCGCGCGAGGCCAAGGTGCTGCGCATGCGCTTCGGCATCGAGATGCAGAGCGACCACACGCTGGAAGAAGTCGGCAAGCAGTTCGACGTCACGCGTGAGCGCATCCGCCAGATCGAGGCCAAGGCCATCCGCAAGCTGAAGCACCCGAGCCGTTCGGACAAGCTCCGGACCTACCTGGACAACCTCTGATCGAGAAGCCACAAAGGCCGGTTCGCCGGCCTTTCTTGCGTCCTACACTGCGCCCATGACCGCCATCCGCGAGCGCACCGTCCTTTTTGCCGACCTGCGCGGCAGCACCGGGCTGTACGAATCCCTCGGCAATGCCGAGGCGAGCGCGCTGGTGACGCAGACGGTCGGCCAGGTCAGCGAAGCGGTGCTGGAGAGCGGCGGGCAGCTCATCAAGACGCTCGGTGACGGCCTGATGGCCGCTTTCGACACGCCGCGTGACGGTGTACGCGCGGCCCAGCGCATGCAGGAGATGCTGGAGCGCACCGTGCAGCGCGCGCGACGCTCCAACAACCCAGCCATGCTCGCCCTGCGACTGCAGGTGGCGCTGGCTCGCGGGGAGGTCGTCGAGCTCAACGGGGACTGCTTCGGCGATGCGGTCAACGTCGCCGCTCGCCTCATCGACCATGCCGGCGACGGCGAGATCCTCATCACCGCCGAGGTGCTGACCGGCCTGCACCATGCCTCCAAGGGTCGCTTCCGCAGCCTGGACCGGATCTCCGTGCGCGGCCGCGTGGAATCCGTCCATGTGTATCGCATGGACGGCGGCCCGCTGCTGTCCAGCGACGACGCGGCCACCCAGTTCGGCGAGCCGATGCGCTCCGTGGAGCCGGACGGCATGCGCCTCATCTGGCATGACCTGGACCGTGTGTTCGACATCGGCGCGATGCCGATCGTGCTCGGGCGCAGCGTGCAGGCGACCTACTGCATCACCGATGCCCGCGTTTCGCGCTCGCATGCCCGCATCGACTGGCATGGCAGCAGCTTCGAGCTGACCGACCTCTCCTACAACGGCACCTACGTGCGCTTTGGCGACACCGGCGAAATCCTGAGCCTGAAGCGCGGCAGCTGCACGCTGCACGGCAGCGGGGTCATTGGTCTGGGCGGCCTGCCCACGGACGAGCAATCGCCTATCGTCCGCTTCGAAGTGCTGCACTTCGCAGACACCGAGCCCCAGTCGCCCTTCGGCGGACCGCGTTCGCGGCGCTGAGGCCCTTCTCCCGCTTCCTCCGCATGCCCTTTCAGCCTGAACCGCCGCAGCGCCATGGCGCCGCTCCTGCCGGCCCACTGGCCACCGACACCGCGATCCTGCTGTGCAACCTCGGTACGCCGGCGGCGCCCACCGCGCCCGCGCTGCGCAAGTACCTCGCACAGTTCCTGACCGACCCGCGGGTCATCGAGATTCCCAAGCTGATCTGGCTGGTCATCCTGCACGGCATCATCCTGCGCACCCGGCCTGCCCAGTCCGCCGCCAAGTACGCCACCGTCTGGACGAAAGACGGCTCGCCGCTGAAGGTCTGGACCGAGACCCAGGCCAAGCTGCTGCAAGGCCAGTTGGGCGAGCGCGGCCTGCGGGTGCGCGTGGCACCGGCGATGCGCTATGGCGAGCCGGCGATCGCCGCCACGCTGGATGGCCTGAAGAAGGACGGCATGCGCCGCGTGCTCGTGCTGCCGGCCTATCCGCAGTACTCCGGCGCCACGACGGCCAGCGTCATCGACGACGTGGCCCGCTGGACGCTGCAGACCCGCCACCTGCCCGAATTCCGCTTCATCAACCGCTACCACGACGACCCGGCCTACATCGGGGCGCTGGCCCAGAGCGTGCGCGAGCACTGGAAGCGCGAGGGCCGCGGCGACAAGCTGGTGATGAGCTTTCACGGCATGCCCGAGCGCACGCTGCACCTCGGCGACCCCTACCACTGCGAATGCCTGAAGACCGGCCGACTGTTGGCCGAGGCGCTGGGCCTGCGCAAGGACGAATGGCTCGTCAGCTTCCAGAGCCGCTTCGGCAAGGCCAAGTGGCTCGAGCCCTACACCGAGCCCAGCCTCGTGGCACTTGCCCAAGGCGGCTGCAAGTCGGTGGACGTGATCTGTCCCGGCTTCTCGGCCGATTGCCTGGAGACGCTGGAAGAAATCAACCAGGAGGCCCGCGAAGCCTTCCTGCATGCCGGTGGCCAGCGCTTCAGCTACATCCCCTGCCTGAACGACCACCCGGCCGGCATCCGCGCGCTGGCGACCCTCGCCGAGCGCCATCTGCAAGGCTGGCCCACGGCCGCCCCCGACCTGGCCGAGCTGGCCCAGCAGCGGGAGCGCGCCCTCGCCGCGGGGGCCCCGCAGTGAGCGAGCCGCTGGCCAGCATGCGGCTGGACAAATGGCTCTGGGCGGCGCGCTTCTACAAGACCCGGGCCCTGGCCGTGGACGAGATCAACCTCGGCCGGGTGCGCGTGGGCGGCCAGCCCGTCAAGCCGGCCCGCGACGTGCGCGTGGGCGACGTGTTGAGCATCCGCATCGGCGTGGTCGCCCGCGAGGTCGAGGTGCGCGGCCTGTCCAACCAGCGCGGCCCGGCGCCCCAGGCCCAGTTGCTCTACGCCGAGACGCCCGCCAGCATCACCGCCCGGGAGGCCGCCGCCGAGGCCCGGCGGCTGGCGCCCGAGCCCGCGGCGACCATCGCCCAGGGCCGCCCGACCAAGCAGGACCGCCGGCGCCTGGCCGACTGGGACCGCTGGTCGGCCTCGATCGACGATGAATCCCCGGGTTGACCCGGATCATTCCCTTCAATCTCCCCTCTTGAAACCGGGACATCGCGCCCCACATCCGCGCGGTTCCGAACATTTCTGCCATGACGACCGACACCCCCAAGCCCGAAGAAGCGGCCGGCGCCGCCCCTGAACCGACGGCCGCCGAGCTGAATCCCGAGATCAAGATCGCCGAGCTGGAAGGCCGCCTCGCCGAGATGAGCGACGCCTATCTGCGCGCCAAGGCTGAAGTCGAGAACGTGCGCCGCCGCGCCGACGAAGACATCAGCAAGGCCCGCAAGTTCGCGGTCGAAGGCTTTGCCGAAGCCATGCTGCCGATCATGGACAGCCTGGAAGCCGCGATCGCGACGCCCAATGCGAGCGTCGAGACCGTGCTGGAGGGCGTGCACGCCACGCGTCGGCAGCTGTCCAGCGCGCTGGAGCGCAACAAGGTGGTCGAGATCAACCCCGGGCAGGGTGCCAAGTTCGACCCCCACCAGCACCAGGCCATCTCGGTCGTGCCGGCACCCACCCAGGACGCGAACACGGTGGTCACGGTGCTGCAGAAGGGCTTCCTGATCGCCGACCGCGTGCTGCGCCCTGCGTTGGTGACGGTGTCCGCGCCGAAGTAATTCACAACCGGCCGCCCTTGAAGGTGGCCGAGTTATCCACAAATCGAACAGCATCCAAGCAATCTCTTCAGGAGTACAAAAATGGGAAAGATCATCGGCATTGACCTCGGCACCACGAACTCGTGCGTGGCGGTCATGGAAGGCAACACCACCCGCGTGATCGAGAACGCCGAAGGTGCACGCACCACGCCGTCCATCATTGCGTACCAGGAAGACGGGGAGATCCTCGTCGGCGCCTCGGCCAAGCGCCAGTCGGTCACCAACCCGAAGAACACGCTGTACGCCGTCAAGCGCCTGATCGGCCGCAAGTTCGACGAGAAGGAAGTGCAGAAGGACATCGACCTGATGCCCTACACGATTGCCAAGGCCGACAACGGCGACGCCTGGGTGGAAGTGCGCGGCAAGAAGCTGGCGCCCCCGCAGGTCAGCGCCGAGGTGCTGCGCAAGATGAAGAAGACCGCCGAGGACTACCTCGGCGAGGAAGTGACCGAGGCCGTCATCACGGTGCCGGCCTATTTCAACGACGCCCAGCGTCAGGCCACCAAGGACGCCGGCCGCATCGCTGGTCTGGACGTCAAGCGCATCATCAACGAGCCCACCGCCGCGGCCCTGGCCTTCGGCCTGGACAAGCACGGCAAGGGCGACCGCAAGATCGCCGTGTATGACCTCGGCGGCGGCACGTTCGACATCTCGATCATCGAGATCGCCGACGTCGACGGCGAGATGCAGTTCGAGGTGCTGTCCACCAACGGCGACACCTTCCTGGGCGGCGAAGACTTCGACCAGCGCGTCATCGACTACATCATCAGCGAGTTCAAGAAGGAGCAAGGCGTCGACCTGACCAAGGACGTGCTCGCCCTGCAGCGCCTGAAGGAAGCCGCCGAAAAGGCCAAGATCGAGCTGTCCAACAGCTCGCAGACCGACGTCAACCTGCCCTACATCACGGCGGACGCTTCCGGCCCGAAGCACCTGAACGTCAAGCTGACCCGCGCCAAGCTGGAGTCGCTCGTGGACGAGCTCATCGAGCGCACCATCGCCCCCTGCCGCACGGCCGTGAAGGACGCCGGCGTGTCGCTGTCGGACATCGACGACGTGATCCTGGTCGGCGGCATGACCCGCATGCCCAAGGTGCAGGACAAGGTCAAGGAGTTCTTCGGCAAGGAACCGCGCCGTGACGTGAACCCCGACGAAGCCGTGGCCGTCGGTGCCGCCATCCAGGGCCAGGTCCTGGGCGGCGAGCGCAAGGACGTGCTGCTGCTGGACGTCACCCCGCTGTCCCTGGGCATCGAGACCCTGGGCGGCGTGATGACGAAGATGATCAAGAAGAACACGACCATCCCGACCAAGTTCAGCCAGACCTTCTCCACCGCCGACGACAACCAGCCGGCCGTGACGATCAAGGTCTACCAGGGTGAGCGCGAGCTGGCCCAGGCGAACAAGTCGCTGGGCGAGTTCAACCTCGAAGGCATCCCGCCGGCCCCGCGCGGCGTGCCCCAGATCGAGGTGAGCTTCGACATCGACGCCAACGGCATCCTGCACGTCGGCGCCAAGGACAAGGGCACCGGCAAGGAAAACAAGATCACCATCAAGGCGAACTCGGGCCTGTCCGAGGCCGAGATCGAGAAGATGGTGAAGGACGCCGAGGCCAATGCCGCCGAGGACAAGAAGAAGGTCGAACTCGTCACCGCCCGCAACCAGGCCGACGGCCTCGTGCACAGCGTGCGCAAGTCGCTAGCCGAGCACGGCGACAAGCTGGACGCCGGCGAGAAGGACAAGATCGAAGCCGCCGCCAAGGAGCTGGAAGAAGCCATCAAGGGTGACGACAAGGCCGCCATCGACGCCAAGTCCGAGGCCCTGATGACCGCCAGCCAGAAGCTCGGCGAGAAGATCTACGCCGACCAGCAGGCCGCCCAGGCGGCCGCCGGTGCCGCTGCCGGCGCCGAACAGCCGCAGGCCGCGCCGCAAGGCGAAGCCAAGCGCCCGGCCGACGACAACGTCGTGGACGCGGAGTTCAAGGAAGTCAAGGACGGCAAGTAAGCATCCGATGACTGCGGCCCGGATGCGTCACCACGCCTCCGGGCCTTTGCTGCTTTAAGAGACGAGCATGGCTTCCAAGCGCGATTACTACGACATCCTCGGCGTTGCGAAGAACGCGTCCGAGGAGGACATCAAGAAGGCCTACCGCAAGCTGGCCATGAAGTACCACCCTGACCGCAACCAGGGGGACGGGGCGAAGGCGGCCGAGGAGAAGTTCAAGGAGGCCAAGGAGGCCTACGAGATGCTCACGGACGCCCAGAAGCGCGCGGCCTACGATCAGTACGGCCATGCCGGCGTCGACCCCAACATGGGCGCCGGCCGCGGTGGCCCGGGTGCGGAAGGCTTCGGCGGCTTTGCCGAGGCCTTCGGGGACATCTTCGGCGACATCTTCGGCGGCCAGGGCGGTCGCCGTGGTGGCGGCGGCCAGCAGGTCTACCGCGGCAGCGACCTCAGCTACGCGATGGAGATCACGCTCGAGGAAGCCGCGCGTGGCAAGGAAACGCAGATCCGCATCCCGAGCTGGGAGAACTGCGAGACCTGCAGCGGCACGGGCGCCAAGCCCGGGACCAGCGCCAAGACCTGCGGATCCTGCGGCGGCTCGGGCACGGTGCACATGCGCCAGGGCTTCTTCAGCATCCAGCAGACCTGCCCGCACTGCCACGGCAGCGGCAAGATCATTCCCGACCCCTGCACCACCTGCAACGGCCAGGGCAAGGTCAAGAAGCAGAAGACGCTGGAGGTCAAGATCCCGGCGGGCATCAACGAGGGCATGCGCATCCGCTCGGCGGGCAATGGCGAGCCCGGCGTGAACGGCGGCCCGAGCGGCGACCTCTACATCGAGATCCGCATCAAGCAGCACGACATCTTCGAGCGGGACGGCGACGACCTGCACTGCACGATGCCGGTGTCGATGATCTCGGCGGCGCTCGGCGGCAACATCGAGGTGCCGACGCTCGGCGGCAAGGCCGAGATCGAGCTGCCCGAGGGCACGCAGCACGGCAAGACCTTCCGCCTGCGCGGCAAGGGCATCAAGGGCGTGCGCTCCAGCTACCCCGGCGACCTGTACTGCCACATCGCGGTCGAGACGCCGGTCAAGCTCACCGAGCACCAGAAGAAGCTGCTCAAAGAGCTGGACGAGTCGCTCAAGAAGGGCGGCGAGAAGCACTCGCCCAACGCCAAGACCTGGACGGACCGGGTCAAGGACCTCTTCAAGTAAGCCGGCCTGGCACCGCGAAGCCGCAGCACCCGCGAGGGTCCTGCGGCTTTTTTGCGCGGGTTGCAAGCCTGCAGCCCGTTCAGCCTGCGGCGGAAATCACACCCCCCAGCTTGGCGGGCGGCTGCCGCCCCCCAGCAGCACAAGAACGCCCTAAAGTCGGGCGACTGTCACTCCGATGACTCATAAGTGATCTTCTGCCCGCGACTTTCGATCAGCCGCCACGGCCTGCCGCCGGGGAAGGAGGTCGCATGTTCCTGATGGACGACACCATCCAGGACGCCACGGCGCTGATCATCGACAGCAACGCGAACTCGCGCAGCCTGATGTCCGCCCAGCTGCGCGACCTGGGTGTGGGCACGGTCCGCCAGACGCCGCGCGTGAAGGATGCGCGGGTCATGCTCGAGCACCAGACCTACGACATCGTCCTGTGCGACTACCACTTCGACACGAGTGACACCTCCGGCCAGGACCTGCTCGACGAACTGCGCCGCGAGGGCCTGCTGCCCTACTCCACCGTCTTCGTGATGGTGACCAGCGAAGCCACCTACGCCAAGGTGGCCGAGGCGGCCGAAGCCGCGCTGGACGCCTACCTGATCAAGCCCTACACCAGCGCCAACCTGGCAGAACGCCTGGCCAGCGCACGGCTGCGCAAGCGGATCCTGAAGGACATCTTCGAGGCCATCGAGAACCAGGACTTCGAGACGGCGGCGGACCTGTGCATGGCCCGCTTCCAGGCCAAGGGCAAGTACTGGCTCTATGCGGCGCGTATCGGGGCCGAACTGCTGCTGCGGCTCAAGCGTTTCGATGATGCCAAGAAGCTCTACGAGGCCATCATCGCCGCCAAGACCGTGCCCTGGGCGCGCTTGGGCGTGGCCCGCACCGAGGTGGCCAGCGGCAATCTGCAGGCGGCCCGCCGCACGCTGGAGAACCTGATCGGCGAGTTGCCTGACTACGCCGACTCGCACGACCTGATGGGCCACGTGCAGATGGAGCAGGGCGACCTGCAGGAAGCCCTCAAGACCTACCAGACCGCGGCGACCCTGACGCCCGGCTGCCTGCTCCGGCTGCAGCGCTGCGGGTCTCTCGGGTTCTACGCCGGCGAACGTGCCGAGGCGCTGCGCATGCTGGAGCGCGCCATGTCCCAGGGCCTGCGCTCCAAGCTGTTCGACATGCTCAGCCTCGTGCTCATCGGGTTGATGCGGTTCGACAACAAGGACTTCAAGGGCTTCAAGTACGCGCACGACGCGCTGTCGGCAGCGCTGGAACGCGCCGCGGGCTCGGTGCGGCTGCAGCGATTCGAGCTGGTGTTCCGGGGCCTCGCCTGCCTGCTCGAGCGGCGCGTCGGCCAGGCCATGGTGATTGCGCGCGAGTTCACCGAACACGCCAGCGCCGGCAACTTCGACCTCGAAGCCGCCTCGTTGCTGACGGCACTCTGGATCCGCCTGTCCAGCCAGGAAGTGGAACTGGAAGAGATGATGCCCATCCTGCAAGGCCTGGGCATGCGCCACTGCACCACCAAGGCGAGTACCGAGATCCTGGTGGCGATGGCCGAGGCCCACCAGGGCGCGGCCGAGCAGTTCCGCGAGTGCCATCAGCAGATCTTCAACGTCGCCGAGACGGCGATGCGCCACTCGCTGCGCGGCAGCGCCCAGATCGCGGTGGAACTCCTCATCCAGCAAGGCGAGCGCACGCGCAACGCCAAGCTCATCGACATGGCCGGCCTCGTGCTCAAGCGCCATGCCGAGAAGATCGACACGGCGCCGCAGCTCGCCGAGCAGATCGAGGACCTGGCCTCGCGCTATGTGCGACCGATGTCCGGCCTGCAACCCGCCAAGGCCCACTCGCCAGGCGGTGTCGTGCTGCGGACTTCTCCAGCCTCCGTCCCCGCCTGACGGGTTGACCGCCGGCCTTCAACGGCGCAGGTGAGAATGCGCGCCGCCTCCGCTCCTGCCGCCTCCGATGCCCCTGCTCAAGCGCTTGCTGGCCTGGTTCCAGCCTGATTCCGCCCGCCCCCTCACGCAAGCCTGGTTGGCATCCGCCTGGATGGGCGTGCTGGCCAACTGGCCGCTGTGGATGCACCTGCAGACCCTGCCCGGCATCGGCATCGGCTTCACGATCGCTTTCGCCGGCATGGTCATCGCGGCAACGGGCGCGGTGCTCAGCCTGCTGGCCTGGCCGCGGCTGATCAAGGCCGTGCTCGCGTTCCTGCTGCTGGCCTCCGGGGCGCTGGCCTACTTCATCGGTGCCTACGGCATCGTGTTCGACCCGACGATGGTCGTGAACATGGTCCAGACCGACGTCCGCGAGACGCGCGACCTGCTCAGCTGGCGACTGGCCGCGAGCCTGGCCGTGCTGGGTGCCCTGCCGGCGTGGTGGCTGCTGCGTCGGCCGGCAGCGCCGGCACAGGCTGCGGGCCAACGGTTGGCGGGCAACCTGACCTCGTTCCTGCTGGCCCTCATCGTGATGGTGGCCCTGGCCCTGAGCGTGTTCGCCACGCTGTCGTCGACGATGCGCAACCACAAGAGCGTGCGCTACATGGTCACGCCGCTGAATGCCGTCTATTCGGTCAGCGCGGTCGGCGTGCGCAGCCTGTCCGGCCCCAAGGGCCCGCCGGTCATTATTGGCGCTGACGCGACACTGCTGGCGCGGCCGGATGGGAGCAAGCCGCCACTGCTGCTGCTGGTCGTCGGCGAGACGGCACGTGCCATGAATTTCAGCCTGAACGGCTATGCCCGGCCCACCAACCCGGAGCTCTCCAAGCTGCCGGCGCACAGCTTGCACAGCCTGCGCCAGGTCAGCTCCTGCGGCACCGCCACGGCGGCCTCCCTGCCCTGCATGTTCGCGCCGCAGGGGCGTGCCGACTTCGATGCCGACAAGCCCCAGGAGAACCTGCTGGACGTGCTGCAGCGCGCCGGCCTTGCCGTGCTCTGGGTGGACAACCAGAGCGGCTGCAAGGGCCTGTGCGACCGCGTGCCCAACAGCTTCACGAACCAGCTCCCGGCCGGCGCCGCACCGCTGCCGCCCGGCCTGTGCGACGGCGAGGAATGCTTCGACGAAGCCTTGCTGCACGAACTCGACAAGCGCATCGCGGCACTCGACCCCGCACGACTGCAGCGCGGCCTGGTGCTCGTCATGCACCAGATGGGCAGCCACGGGCCGGCCTACTTCAAGCGCTCGCCGCCCGACCTCAAGGCCTTCCAGCCCGAATGCCGCAGCAACGAGCTGCAGAAATGCCCGCGCGAGCAGGTCGTGAACGGCTACGACAACACGCTGGTGACGACCGACCGCCTGCTGGCACGCGCCATTGGCTGGCTGCAGGGCCAGCAGGCCCGCTTCGACACCGGCATGCTCTACGTGTCCGACCACGGCGAGTCGCTGGGCGAGAACGGCCTGTACCTGCACGGCATGCCCTACGCCATCGCGCCGCGCGAGCAGACACACGTGCCGATGATCCTGTGGATACCGGCTGACGGTGCACTGGCCGCGTCACTCAAGCCGGGCTGCGTGAAGGGCCTGCTGGACCAGCCGGCTTCGCACGACAACCTCTTCCACACCACCATGGGCTGGGTCGGCGCGCGGGCCGACGTCTACAAGCCCGAGCGGGACCTGCTGGCGGCCTGCCGTCGCTAGGAGTCTGCGCGGCAGCGCGTGGCGCCCGCGTTGGGCCTGGCCGGGGCGATTTGCGGGGCCATGCGGCGTTGCCGGCTCGTTGTGGGTCCCGACCCACGCCTCGCCGGCGCCTGGCCTGGCCCCGCAAATCGCGCCGGCGCGGGCGCCACGCTCTGCCGCGCAGACGCCTAGAACAGATCGCCCTGCGCCGACGGCTTGCGTGGCGGCGTGAACAGCGCCAGTTGCACCGGCCGGCGCTCGGTGCGCAACCCGAGCCTGGCGGCCGCGCGGCGCAGGCGGGCTCGCAGCAGATCCGCCCAGACGCCCTCCCCGGTCATGCGCGTGCCGAAGCGGGCGTCGTTGTCCTTGCCGCCGCGCATCTCGCGGATGCGGGCCATCACGCGGGCAGAGCGCTCGGGGAAATGCCGCTGCAGCCAGTCCTGGAACAGCGGATTCACTTCCCAGGGAAGCCGCACCGGAATGCTGAACGCGCTGGTCGCGCCGGCATCGGCCGCGGCTTCGAGGATGCGCTCCAGCTCCGGTTCGTTGATGAACGGGATGATGGGCGACACGCTCACGCCGACCGGCACGCCGGCCTCGGCCAACGCGCGGATCGTGCGCAGGCGCCGCGCAGGCGCTGCGGCCCGGGGCTCCAGGATGCGGGACAGCTCGTTGTCCAGCGTGGTGACGGACAGGTAGACCGAGACCAGCCCCTGCGCTGCCATCGGTGCGATGAGGTCGAGCTCCCGCTCGATGCCGGAGGATTTGGTCACGACCGAAAAGGGATGCCGGGTCTCGGCCAGCACCTCCACGACACGCCGCGTGATGCCCAGATGGCGCTCGATGGGCTGGTAAGCATCGGTCGCGGTGCCCAGCACCAGCGAGCGCGGCTCGTAGCGCGGGCTGGCCAGCGTCTCGCGCAGCCGCTCGGCCGCATTGACCTTGGCGATCAGCCTGGTCTCGAAATCGAGCCCGGGCGACAGGTTCAGGTAGCTGTGCGTCGGCCGGGCAAAACAGTAGATGCAACCGTGCTCACAACCCCGGTAAGGGTTGATGGAATAGTCGAACGAGATGTCCGGTGATTGGTTCCGACTGAGGATGGACTTGGCCTGCTCCTCGATGACGTGGGTGGCTGGTGCCAGGTGCTCCTCGACGGCGGCCTGGTCCAGCGTGCCCCAGCCGTCGTCATGCTGCTCGCGCTGATGGGGCTCGAACCGATGCGGCATGGCAGTGGCCGTGCCCCGACCCTTGATGGAGCCTACGGGCACCAGGCTCGGCTGAGCAGCGGCGATTCGGGTTCTGGCAGGCGGCATACTGTCTATTTATACAGTATTTGAGAATGGCGTGGTGTGACCGGCGGGTCGATCAGGCGCAGCGCGAGTCGGTGTGACGCTTTGCGACATCGTCAGCGGATGCGACCTGGCGGCCAGCGCTGATGTCGCCGAACCGCCGCAGAGCAGCGAGCCAAGCGTGAGAGGAAGCACAAGTCGGGGTGTCAGAAATCATGCCTTTGGGCACGGCACGGCGCAGAATCTGACGCACAGCGCGCCTGCCGAGGCAGGGTCCGGGCGGCTTGCATCGCCGGACACGAGGCGCTGCCAGTGCAACCAACACGGAGACCGTATGAACTTCTTCAGCGCCAGCCGCCGCATGATCGGCCTTGTTCTCCTGAGTGTCGGCCTCGCGGGCATGGCCCAAGCCGCCGACCGCGGCTCCGCCGCAGAGGCCGAGGCCATGGTCAAGCGGGCGGTTGCCTACATCAAGGAAAAGGGCCCCGAGAAAGCGTACGACGAGTTCACCAACGGCAAGCAGTTCAAGGACCGCGACCTCTACGTGATCGTGTACGACCTGGAAGGCAAGAACCTCGCCCAGGGCGCCAATCCCAAGCTCGTCGGCAAGAACCTCATCGGCCTGAAAGACCCGGACGGCAAGCCGCTGATCCAGATGTTCGTGGACCTGGCCAAGACCAAGGGCAAGGGGTGGGTCGAGGGCTACAAGTTCCTGAATCCCGTGACGCAGAAGATCGAGAACAAGTCGATGTACCTCGAACGGGTCGGTGACACCCTCGTCGGCTGCGGCATCTACAAGGACTGACCCTGACGTCCCGTTCACACGGCGCCGGCAGGCGCCGGCTTGCGCGCGGCAGCGATATTGCCGTCGGCCGTTTCCTTCTCCACACAGGCAAGCGATGAATCTGCGCAACCTCAACATCGGCCCCCGTCTCGGCTTGGGGTTCGGTGTCATCCTGATCGCCGCGTCCGCCATGGTCGTCGGCGCGCTCACCGCCAGCGGTGCGAGCCGGAGTGCGCTGCTGGAGACCCTGCAGCAGGCTGCCGCACGGCAGGAACTTGCCGTCGAGATGCAGGCTCATCTGCTGTCCAGCGCGGTCGCGGTTCGCAACATGGGGCTGCAAAGCGAAGTGGATGCCGTGCAACGCGACGAGAAGCGCGCCAAGGATGAACGCGCTGCCTACGTCGCCGCCAAGGCCAGGATCGAAGCTGAGAACCTGAGCGCCGACGAAAAGGCGCTCTTCGGGCGTCTGGAGGGCATCGACGCCGAAATGAACGCCCGCTTCAAGGAAGCCGTCGACCTCGCGGCGCAATTCAACACCGAGCAGGCAGGCAAGGTCATCACCGAAAAGATCGACCCACTGCTCACCAAGGCCGCCACCGAGCTGACGGCCTTCATCCGGCTGCAAAAGCAGCGCACACAGGACGCCACCGAACTCGCGAACGCCAGCCACCGACGCACGGTGCGGTCGCTCGCGGCGTTGGGGGTGGTGGTGCTGCTGGTGGCAGTCGTCGTCGCCTGGCAACTGACGCGAAGCATCACGCTGCCGCTGCAGGTCGCCGTGGAAGTGACGGGGCGCGTGTCACGCGGCGACCTGGCCACCGACATCGCCGTGAGTGGGCGCGACGAGGCGTCACGACTTCTCGACGGCCTGCAGGAGATGCGGCTGAGCCTGTCACGCCTCGTGCAGGAGGTGCGCGACGGCGCTGAAAGCATTTCGGGCGGCGCGAGCGAGATCGCCACCGGCAATGCCGACCTGTCACAGCGAACGGAGAGTCAGGCAAGCAGTCTCGAAGAAACGGCAGCCTCGGTGGAGGAACTCAGTGCCACCGTGCGCAACAACGCTGACACCGCCCAGCAAGCCGACCGCGAAGCCAGCACGGCCAGCCAGGCGGCCACGCGCGGCGGTGAGATCGTGGGCCAGGTGGTGGCCACGATGGGCGAGATCAGCACCGCGTCCCGCAAGATCGCGGACATCATCGGCGTGATCGATGGCATCGCCTTCCAGACGAACATCCTGGCACTGAATGCGGCCGTTGAGGCCGCCCGTGCCGGCGAGCAGGGCCGCGGGTTTGCCGTGGTCGCGGGTGAGGTGCGCACGCTGGCCGGTCGGGCCGCCGAGGCGGCCAAGGAGATCAAGAGCCTGATCGGAGCCAGCGTCGAGCGCGTCGAGGCGGGCACACGACTGGTCGACGAGGCCGGTGCCTCGATGCAGGAGATCGTGGCGCAGGTCAGCCGCGTGGCCACGCTGATTGGCGAGATCAGCAGCGCCGCTCTCGAACAGACCTCCGGCATCGGCCAGATCAACCAGGCGATCACGAGTCTGGATCAGGTCACGCAACAGAACGCAGCGCTCGTGGAACAAGCCGCCGCAGCCGCTGAAAGCTTGAACCAGCAGGCCGTTCGGATGGTCGACGCGGTCAGCGTCTTCAAGCTCCGCTGAAGCACGAGGCGACCCCGGCAGCACCGGGGGCTGTGTCGCGACCCAACGTGCAGGTACACCCGCTCGGTAACAGCGCGGCAAGCCATGCGTCCTGCCGACGGGCAGGCGCCCACAAAGGAAAACGGGTTAGCGCCTTGCGGTGCTAACCCGTTGATTCTCTTCTTGTTATTGGCGCGGCTGGCAGGATTCGAACCCACGACCCCTTGGTTCGTAGCCAAGTACTCTATCCAACTGAGCTACAGCCGCTGAAGCCTCACAGTATAGCCAGATTTTCAGACCCTCGGCAAGAGTTTCGAGATTTCTTTGAAAAAAGTTCGAGCGTGCCCGGCGCGGCAGGCTCAGGGCAGGCGTGCGGCGGCTTCGAAGCTGCGCGCACGGCGAGCCTCGTCGCCTTCCTGTTCGGCCAGGGCCGCCAGTGCCAGCCAGCTGCGGCGGCGCGCGGTGCTGGGCATGCTGCTGTCTTCAGCCACGGTCTCCAGCATCAGGCGAGCCTTGCCCCAGAGCTGACGCTCGGCCAGGGCATGCCCCAGCGCGTAGGCGAGCGCGCGTTCGCGCGGAAAGCGCGACTGGGCCGATTCCAGGCGCTGCAGCCAGTCCGGCCCGCAACCGGCGAGCACCGGCACCAGGGCAACCGCGAGCGCGGCGCGGTCATCGGTCTGCAGACCGCCGAGATCATCGAAGAAGGGCCGCAACCAGCCGCGACCGTCGTCCGGCGCGCCCAATTGCCCGGCACACTGTGCCGCGCGGGCGGCCACCAACGGGTCGCGTCGATCGGCCGCATCCAATTGCTGCCACGCGGAACGAAGCTGGTCGACATCACGCGCACCGTCGAGCGCCTCGAAGGCCAGCGAGCGCAGCAGGCTCTGCGCTGCCGCCTTCGAGAAGGCCTGGTGCTTGGCCAGCAGACGTGCCGTTCGCAAGGCGTCCAGGGGTTGGCGCGCCAGTCGGGATGCCTGCAGACGCAGGCGCAGCGCCTGCGTGCGCCGCGCCACGCCGGGCGCGAGCTCTCCGAGCACGGCCAGCGCGCGGCTCGCATCGCGGTCATCCAGCGCCCATTCGGCGGCCAGCAGTCGTGCGCCGTCCTCATGGGCCCGCGCGCCACCGGCCCGGCGCGCCAGCTCCAGCGCACGGTTGAGCTGGTCGTCGCGATGCCGCCGGTCCTGCAGGCGATGCGCGCTCGCAGCCGCCAGCAGGTGCGCCAGCGCCATGAAGGCCTGATCGGCGGCCAGTTCGGGCGTGGCCGACTGGATGTTCAGTGCCTTCTGCGCCGCCTTCTGTGCCCGGCTGTAGCGGGCACCGAACAGTTCGACCAGGGCCTCGCGCAGGGCCACCTGGGCGCTGCGCTCGCGCTGGGCAAGGCGCCATTCGCGCGCGCGCTTGGGCAGGCTGGTGAGCGCCTCGATGGCCTGGATCGCCGTCACGAGCGCAAAGCAGCTCGCCACCAGCAGCAGGATGAACAGATTCAGCGAGATGTCGACGCGCCAGCCCGCCCAGTAGAAGCTGGCCAGACCGTCGTTGGAGCCCAGCGTGAGCGCCGCCACGACGGCGACGACGAACAACAGGACAAGCCAGATGACGAGACGCATGGTCGGCGACTCCTCAGCGGCCGGCCGCTGCAGCCGTGAGCGCAGCGAGCGTGTCATCCGGCCGCGGCACGCTCACCTGGCGCGCCTGCCCGGCGACCTGCCGCAGCAGCTCCGTGACGGCGGTGACCTTGCGCGAGCGCGCCTCGAAGTAGCGGTTGAGCATGTCCTGGCTGTCGCGCAGGTCGGACTGGGCGGTGTCGAACTGGCGGCTCAGCAGGGCCAGCCGGGCGTTCAGCAATCGGAGCTTGAGGTTCTCGCGCAGGAAGAAGCTCTGGTCGGGCGAGATCAGCGCCGCCTCCGGGTGGTCGATGCGCGAGACGCGCAGCAGCGTGCGGGCCTCGCCCCAGACCAGCGCGGTCCAGGAAGACAACTGCTGGGTGGCCTGCCACCACCACAGCGACAGCTTGCCCTCCGCGGCAGCGGCGGCCTGCTCCCGCTGCAGCTTCAGTGCGCGCTCGCGGTCCTTGGCCGGGTCGCCGCCGCGCTCCTCACGCGCCTTCGGGCCGGCTTCGCTGACGGCGACGAGCGGCAGTTCGTCAGCCATGCGAACGACCTCGTCGAGCTTGATGGTGAGTGTGGATACATCGACCACCGCCACCGCCTTGACACGGTCGAGGTCGCGCGCCACGGCCCGGCGCACGCCTTCCATGCGGGGCTGCTTGTAGCGCAGCAGGCGCTCGTCAGCCTGCTTGAGGGTGGCCACCAGCGGCTCGGCGCTGCCGGTGATCTGGGTCTGCTGCAGAGCTACACGGATGGCAGCCTCGATGTCGCCAACGACGTTCTCGTCGCGCGAGCGGGACATGGACTGGATCAGCTCTTCGAGTTGCCCGCGCTGCAGGGCGACCTCAGCCAGACGGGCTTCCAGCAGGGAGACCTTGGCCGCCGTGTCGCGTACCAGGTCGGCCGACTGTTTGGCCGCCAGGCGGGCCTCGGTCGCCTGCGCCTGGCTGGCTTCCTGCCGACGCACCAGCTCCTGCTCCAGGGACTGTTGACGCGCCAGGCTCTGCCAGGCAAGCACGACACACAGCAGCATGCCCGCCCCCATCAAGGCGAGCAACCAGGGCATCCAGTTCGGCAGGGCGGGTTGGGCAGGGACAGCGGCTGGCACGGAGGCGCCAGGGACGCTGCTGGCGGCAGCAGGCTCGGCTGCGGCGGCGACGGGGGGATTCAGCTCGGGCTCACTCACGGTGCGCCAGATTCTGTCAGAGCGCCCGAAGGGCCTGCGTCACCGCTTCTGGGGCCGGTCGCGCCAAAACGACAGGCGCGAAGCCCGCCTCGCGTGCGGCCTCGACGATGCGCGGATGGGTCGCAATCGCCGGCTGCCCGAGCGGCTCGATGCCCCGCAGATGGCCCACCGCCTCGGCACTGCTGAACAACCACACGTAGCGTCCGGGTTGCGCCTGCACGGTCGCGAGCAGCGCGCGTTCCTCCGGTGTGAAGCGGGGGCCGCTGCGGTGGTAGACCGTGACGGCCTGGACCTGCGCCCCCGCCTCGGCCAGCCGCTCGGCCAGCCACTCGCGACCACCATCGCCACGCAACAGCAGCACACGGGCGCCCTGCCAGGCACGCCGCGGGGCGAGTTCCGTCCACAGGTGTTCGGAGTCCAGGCTGACCGCATCGGTCGCCGGTTGCACGATGAGGTTCGCCGGCACGCCGTGCTCGGCCAGCGCCTGTGCGCTGCCCGGGCCCACACAGGCCGCGAGCGTCTGTGCCGGCCACGCATGCGCGGTGCCATGCACGAAGAACTGCTCGACGGCGTTCGGGCTGACGAAGACCGCGAGATCGACTGCAGCCAAGTCTGCCCAGGCTTTCTGCACCGGCGCCGGATCCCGCGCTGGCAGGATGTCGATCAGCGGCAAGGCCAGCGCCGGCACGCCCAACGCCTGCAACCGTGCGAGCCAGGCCGCGCACTGCTGGCGCGGCCTGGTGACGAGTAAGGTGGGCAGGCTCACGCCGGCAGGTAGTCGCCGGCGCCGAGCCCGCGCAAGCGCGCCGCGACCTGGCGGCCCAGGTCAAGCGCTCCGGTCACATCAGTCACGTCCGCGGCCGCGCTCGCGCGCAGCAGCGGCGACGCATGAATCTCGGCATGTCCCAGTGCCGCATTCAGGCACAACTGGCCGCCCTGCCAGTGGGCGTGGGCTGCCAGCGGCAGGCTGCAACTGCCGCCCAGCTCACGCGACACCGCGCGCTCGGCCTCGCAGGCCAGCCGGGTCGGTGTGTGTGCGAGGCGTGCCATGGCCTCGGCCAGAAACGCATCGCCGGCACGGATCTCCAGGCCCAGCGCACCCTGCCCCGCGCAGGGGATCATCTGGTCGACCTCGAACACCGAACGCACCCGCTGGCCCAGGCCCAGGCGCTTCAGGCCCGCGGCCGCGAGCACGATCGCGTGGTAGCCCCCTTCGTCGAGCTTGCGCAGCCGTGTGTCGAGGTTGCCGCGCAGAGGCTCCACGCGCAGATCCGGTCGGATGCTCAACAGCTGCGTCACGCGACGCAGGCTGGAACTGCCGACGACGGCTCCCTCAGGCAGGTCAGCCAGCGACGCATAGTCGTTGGAGACGAACGCGTCGCGCGGGTCCTCGCGCTCCAGCACCGCCGCGAGCACGAAGCCTTCGGGCAGCTCCATCGGCACGTCCTTCAGCGAATGCACGGCGAGCTGGGCGCGGCCTTCGGCCAGCGCGGTTTCGAGTTCCTTGACGAACAGCCCCTTGCCACCGACCTTGGACAGGCTGCGGTCCAGGATCTGGTCGCCGCGGGTCGTCATGCCGAGCAGCGAGGCGGTGATGCCCAGCTCGGCGCCGAGGCGGGCCTGCACGTGTTCGGCTTGCCAAAGGGCGAGGCGGCTTTCGCGCGTGGCGATGGTGATGGCGGTGGTCATACGGTGATTATCCAGGCGCTGCCGGCCCATGCCGCGGTGACGCCTCAGACCCGGCGGCGCTTGAAGAAAGCGTTCACGGTGAGCCGCCCCGGGTCCCGCAGGTAAGCCTCGCGATGGGCCCACTGGATGTCGCCGGAGTGAAACACGCCGCCGTCGTAGAAGACGGCCCGATTCCAGCGCGCCGGCAGCCGGCCGATGACCTCGAAATAAGGGTTGCTGGCCGTCATGTAGCCCGGCGCGATGCCGTAGCGTTCAGTAAACGCCCGACCGTCGAGCAGGCCGGCATCCCGCAGAAACTGCGCCGTGTCGGCATCCGACATGAGCGAGCGGAAGAACACCGTACCGCCCAGCCGTTCGTCGCGGAACAGGTAGTGCACCGACGCCACGATGGCCTCGCCGGGCTGCAGGCCGGAGCCGTCGCGGTGGCACAGGCGCTGGCGCGGGTCGAGCGTCGCCGGGTCCTGCACAACGCGCGAGAAGCGGCTGGACATGCCGAGCGGTTCGCCGGCCTGCAGGGCGCCACGCACCTGCGCCTCGAAGAACGCGGACAGCTCGGCCGCCATGCCGTCGGGCAGGTCCAGCTGCGGGCCGGGATAGGGGTGACCCGGAATCGGCCGGAAGCGCCCGGCCGCCGACTGGGCCTGGGCCAGGGCGACCAGCGCGTCGGGGTCGCGCACGAAGTCGTCCACCACCAGCACCCGCGATCCGTCGTCCAGCCGCAGCGTCTCGCAGGTGGCCTCCGGGTTGATGCCCAGCGACACCGCCTCGCCAGCCTTGGCCGGGCCCGCACTCGCCCAGGGAACGGGCGCGGGGCAGAAGTGGTCGATGAACTCGCGGTGCTTGGGCAGCTTCATGACCGTGCGCGCCACGTCCTTGCGGATTCCACCCAGGAACTCGCCCAGACTGGCGTTGTCCATCTGCCGCGTGATCGGGTGATGGCTGCGCGGCGCGATGCCCTGCCCCATCATGACCTGCACCCAGGAATTTTCCGCAAAGAGATCGCCAGCCACTGGCGCGAAACGGGCTGAATCGCGGAACAGCTGGATGCGATGCTGCAGCGAGGCGGGGATGTCCATGTCGCGGCAACGTCGCCAGAAGTCAGAGTCCGAGCGGTTGGTGACGTGGTAGTGCAGGATGATGAAGTCGCGGATGTGTTCGATGGACTCGCGCGCCTGCCGGTTGTATTCGTCCACGTCGCTCTGGCAGATGCCTTCCGCCGGGAACAGCTCCACCAGGCGCGTCAGGCCTTTCTGGATCAGGTGAATGCTGGTGGACTCCAGCGGTTCCAGAAACCCGCTGGACAGGCCGATGGCCACGACGTTGCGCTGCCACACCCGATCCCGCTGACCGGGCGTGAAGCGGATGACCCGGGGCTCGCGCAGCACCTCACCTTGCACATGGGCCAGCAGGGCAGCCCGGGCTGCATCGTCGCTGACGTGCCGGCTGCTGAAGACCAGGCCATTGCCGACCCGGTGCTGCAGCGGGATGCGCCACTGCCAGCCCCAGGGATGGGCGATGGAGCGGGTGTAGGGCACCGGCTCGCCGACCAAGGTGGTCTGCACCGCCAGCGCGCTGTCGCAGGGCAGCCATTGCGACCAGCTTTCATAACCAACACCCAGCGTCTGGCCGATGAGCAGGCCACGCATGCCGGTGCAGTCGATGAACAGATCGCCCTCCAGCAGCGTGCCGTCGTCCAGCGACAGCCCGGTGATGTCGCTGTTGGCCGCCTGGTGGACCTGCACGATCTTGCCCTCGAAGCGGCGCACGCCCAAGGCCTCGGAGAAGCGGCGGAGGTACTGGCCGTAGAGCGTGGCGTCGAAGTGGTAGGCGTAGTTGATCCCGTTGTCGGGAAGCAGCGCGAAACGGTTGTCGAGCGCGGCGCGCAATTCCAGGCAGTAGTCGCCGTAGTCGCTCGCGAGGCCTCGCTGACGCCCCTCCAGCCAGAAATGATGAAAGCCTGCCGTCCAGTGGCCCTTGCCGGTGCGCCCGAACGAGTGGAAGTAATGCTCGCCGACGTTGCGCCAGTTCTCGAAACTGATGCCCAGCTTGAACGTCGCCTGGGTGGCCTGGATGAACTCCTTTTCGTCGAGGTCCAGGACCTCGTGCAGCAGGTGCAGCGTCGGGATGGTGGCTTCGCCGACACCCACGGTACCGATCTCGTCGGACTCGATGAGACGGATGTCGAGTTGCTGGCCGAGACACTTGGACAGGCCGGCAGCCACCATCCAGCCGGCGGTACCGCCACCGGCAATGACGACGCGTCGGACAGGCTTGGAATCGGAGGGCATGGTCATGGGGTGGCGCCCTGTCAGTTATCGGTTGAGGCGGTTCAGCAGCAGGGCGCGCAATTGGCGCGCTCGCGGCTCGTCCATGGGGCCGAGGATGCCACGCGCCGCCGGCGGAATGTGTGCGGCGGTGTGGATGTCCGCGTCGAAGATGTAGTGATCGAAGAGCACACGCCAGGCGTCGCGTTGGGCTCGCGGCAGGTCACGCAGCGTGAGCAGGGCCATCATCAGGGTGTTGAGCGGCGTGTCCATGAACGGTGGCGACTGGCGCCACCAGAAGTTGACGAGGGCGCTGATCGGAGCCAGCGACTCGACGCCGTGCCACCACTGGCTTGGGAGGAACAGCGCATCGCCCGGCTCGAGTTCGAAGACCTGGGCATGCCGCAGCGCCTCGGCATACCGCGGGAAGCGCACCAGGTCGGGTTGGGAGGGGTCCACGAGGCTCACGGGCTGGCCGGCTGGCGTCAGGTCGAGCGGGCCGATGTAGAGGTTGGCCACCTGGTCTGGCGGGAACAGCGTGAAGCGGCGCCGCCCGGCCACGACACAGGCCATGTTGTCGGGCAGATCGAAATGCGGGGCGATGCGGGTCTGGTTCCCGAGCCACAGACTGACGAGGGGCTTGAAACCGGCCAGTGCCGGCAGAAGGTGGTCCCGGCCGAGCGCCGGGAAGGCGCTGTCGATCGCCGTCGAACCGAGGTAGACCGCATCGGTCGAGCCCGCCAGCAACTCGTCCAGCACGGCACTCAGCGTCTGGCCTTCTCGCGCGAAATTGAACCCGGTGAAATCATCGTTGTAGAAGAAGCGCCCCTTGATCGACGGCGGCCCGCGCCACATCAGCAGCGGCTGGCCGGCATCGAAGCCACGCAGGTAGTCGCTGAAGGCGGCATCGGATTGCCGGGCCGCCTGCACCATCGGCCAATGTGCCACGAGGCCGGGCAACAGCACCGGCTGCGACGATTGCAGCACGCCATCGGGAATCGACCCGAGCGCCGTTGCCGTCATGACACTCAGACCTCTCGGGCGAGATGGCGCTTGATCAGCGAGCTGAAGTGGGACAGCGAAGCCACCGCCATGTAGATGGGCAGCAGATAGTCAGCCTGGTGCAGCAGGCCGATGGTCTCCGCATTCAGCGCCGCGAGGCGCTCCTCGTGGATGACGTGAAAGCCGACCAGCTGCCCGCGGGAGCCGTCCGGGCGCTCGACGTCGAGCACCAGGGGCTCGAGCAATTGGTGGCGGATCAAGGTCTGCACGAAGTCGGTCGTGGCCTGCAGACCTTCGTGCAGGGCCCGCAGGACGGCGTTGGCGTTCTCGGTGAAGTCCGTGAGGCCGCCATGCGGCAGGAACAGAGCCTCACCCTCGGCGCCGCGGCTGACGCGCTTGCTGTCGGTGTCGATCATCATGCGCAGCTCGTCGTCGGCAACACCGATCGAGAACGGGATGCGCTGCACCGATAGGGGCAGGTAGTCCGCGGCCCAGCTGTCGCCGTCCAGGAACAGGTTCTCGCCCGCTTCCAGGCCGAAGAGCACGGTGGGCACGAAGCCCTCCCGGCCGTCAGGTTGAAACACGATCGGATAGTGGGCCTGCAGCCTGCGGAATTCGTCCACGGTGGCGGGCGCAGACATGAAGTCATCGCCCCATCGGGCCCCGCGCCGGGTGACGATGCGGAGATCCTTGTGCTGGATGTTGTTGAGCAGTTGCAGCATGGCTTGATCAGGGGTTCAGACGCACGCAGGCTCGCCGGGCACGCAGAACCTGGACGCAAGTTCGCGCTGCCGGCAGCCGCACCGGCGATTGTCGGCATATCCGGCACCGGCCCCACCTGCCGGTGGACCGGCATGCGCCCTGGGATATTCACCAACGGGCACGGCCGGCACAGGCGTAGCACGCCCGCGCCGGCCGCCAAGGGTGACCGGCACGGCACCTGCCGCCGGGGGGCAGGTGCCGCGGGTCACCAGGCACGCTCAGAACCGGTAGCGCGCGCCGATCAGGTAGCGACGGCCGGTCTGCAGCGCGGACACCAGCTGCTCCTTGGTGCGGCCGTGCTGGCGGATGTAGCCATCGTTCAGGTTCAGCAGGTCGGCCTGAAGGGTGAGGTTCTTGCCGATCTTGTAGCCGATGGAAGCATCCAGCTGACCGTAGGGCTCGGTGTAGACCGGGTTGTTGCCGGCGCCGTCGGTGCGGGCGGCCAGGAATTCACCACGCCAGTTGTAGGCCCCGCGAATCGACCACGTCTCGTTCTCGAAGAAACCCACCAGGTTGGCCGAATCGCTGATGCCCACCAGGCCAGACTGCGTGCCGATGCTGGTGTTGACGAACTTCAGGCCGCTCTTGACGGCGGTGTAGTTGCCTGACACCCCAAAGCCGCTGTTGCCGAAGATGTGCTGGAAGTTGAACTCCAGACCCTTGATGCTGTCACCAGCCCCGTTCGCATAGGACGTGATCTGGAACACCATCGGCTGCGCACCCGCGACCGCGCCGGTGATGTCGCCCTTGATGAAGGTCGGATCGCTGGCATCGGTGATCGTCACATCCGGCTGGCCGCTGTAGTTCTTGAAGATGTAGTTCCGGATCGCCTTGGCCTTGTCCGGTGTCAGGCCGGAATTCAGGGCTGCCTGCCAGTAGGTACCGCTGGCCGGCTGGTTCAGGCCCGCCACCGTCGTGCTGACGACCGTCGTGCTGACGAAGTCCGTGATCTTCTTGTAGAAGGCCCCTGCCGCCACGTACGACGACTTGGCGTAGTAGTACTCGGCGGACAGGTCCAGGTTCTTGGACTTCAGGGGCTTCAGCGCCGGGTCACCTGTGGAGCCGGTGCCGCCGATGTTGTAGCGGGCATTCGGGCTCAGGGACACACCGCCGAGCATCTGGTCCCAACCCGGGCGGCCGATGTTCACGCCGTAGCTGGCGCGCACCTTCACGTTGTCCGCGAGATCGGCATCCCAGTCGATGCTCGGCAACCAGTAGGTGTACTTGCCCGACTTGCTGCCGAAGGTGCTCTTGCCCCCTGTCAGCTGCACCTCGTTTTCGGCGTTCCAGTCCGTGCCCGAATAGGACGTGACCTGCGAGGCCGAGTCGACCTTGGTGCTCTCGTAGCGCAAGCCCACCGACACGTTCATCGGGATCGACGTGTCGAACGCATGGTCCCACTGACCGAAGGCCGACGTGGACTTCTCCGTGGTGCGCCAGTCATTGCCCGTGCTGTAGTCGGGCAGCGCGCTGAAATAGGCTTCGGCGGCTGCGGCAGACAGCGGGACGTTGCCCGTGCTCGACGTGCCGTACTTTTGCGCGTTCAGCACGGCCTGCTTGCGCAGCGCATCGAAGTTGGGCACGTAGAAGTTCGCGTACAGGCGCGGATCATCATGGCCCGGGATCTGGCTGAAGTAGCCCCCCAGGCTGGACGTGGACACCGGCACGTTCTTGAACGATCCCTGCGGACCGATGCCGCCCCAGTCCCCGTGGAAGTTGTTCGCACTGGCCGCGCGGTTCTTCAGCTTCGTGAAGCCCAGGCCGGCGAGCAGCTTGTCATCGGCACCCAGCTTGTACGTGGCGTGCGTCTGGAACTGGTCCACCGACTGGTCGGCCAGGTTGCTGTTGAACTGCGAGCCTGTGACGGTCGTCTTGTTGGGGTCGTAGGTCATGCCCGGGGAGGACATGATCGGCAGCTTCTGATCGTAGTAGCCGGTCGTGTTGCCCTGGTTGAACAAGGCCAGGTCAAGGATGGCGTAGGTGCCGTACGGGCTGTCCGGCGACGTCTTGGACTTGGACGAATGAACGTCGACGTCGATGCTCAGCACGTCGCTGAGCTTCCAGGCGGCATTCAGGCCCGTGGAGTTCAGCTTGGTCTTCTGCGCGAACTGGCCCTGGTTCATCGCGTAGTCGTGAGTGCCGTCCCAGATCGATGTCTGGGTGATCGGCGTCGCGATGGGGCCGCCGGTGAACGTCGTCGGCGGCGAGTTGCCCAGGGTGCCGGAGAAGCTGCCGCCGAACCAGGCGGAGTTCTCGGAGTTCAGCGCCTTGACCTTGTTGACGGCGAGCGTGTGGTCGAGCGTGAACTTCAGGTCCTTGCTCGGCGCGAACTGCAGGACGGCCTGGCCGTTCAGCCGCTCTCGCTCCAGCCCGGTCAGCGAGTAACGCATGTCGTTGGTGTATGCGTAGATGCCGCTGGTCGGCGCGTTCTTGATGTTGCTGGCTGGCGCCACCGAGGTCAGCGGACCGGTGCCCGCGGCAGAGGCATTCCAGCCGTTCTGCGTGTAGGCATTGTTGGAACCGGAACTGCGCTTGGAGTAGTTGCCGCTGATCGCGATGCCGATGGTGCGGTCCGCAAACGTGTCGCTGTAGATACCCGAGATTTCGGGCGTGACCTTGCTGCCCTTCAGTTCGTCGGGCAGGCGCGTGACCGAGGCGTCGTAGTTGGCCTTGACACCGACGCTGGCAACACGCTCGCGCAGGTCCAGCGGGCGAGCCGTCTTCACGTTGATGGTGGCACCGATGCCCCCGGTGGGCGACTCGGCGCGCGCCGTCTTGTAGACCTCCAGCGCGGCGATCGAATCCGAAGACAGGTTGGCAAAGTCGAAGGCGCGCGAACCGCTGGCACCGCCGTTGAGTTGGTTGATCGCCGATGTCGGCATCTGGCGGCCGTTCAACAGCACCATGTTGAAGTCGGGGCCGACGCCGCGCACCGTGACCTTGGACCCTTCGCCGCTGGCATTGCGGTCGATGGACACGCCGGCGATGCGCTGCATCGATTCCGCGAGGTTGGTGTCCGGGAACTTGCCGATGTCTTCCGCCACGATCCCGTCCACCAGGCCGCGACTCTCGCGTTTGAGGGTGACAGCGCTGTCAAGCGACTTGCGGATGCCCGTGACGACGACCGTTTCCAGGGACTGAGTGGCTGGGGCTGCCTGCTGAGCCTGGACGGCGGCCGCCCCGGTCAGCAGTGCGACCGACGAAGCCCAGGCGACCGGCTTCAGGCGGCTCGCCCGCGGCAGGTCGTGCCGGGTCTTTGAAATCTGAGGGTGTTTCATTTGTCTCCTTGCTTGCTCTGGCGGCTCGTCGAGCCGATTGACGATGAATTCTTATGAGGCCGAGGCATTTTGACTGCGCTGTCAGTTTCAATTCTTGGTAGCGATATCACCAAGCTTCAAACCGTCAGGTCCTCTGCGCCTTTTCGACTGTATTTTTCTGAACGATCCAGACAACCTAGGGTTTACGCGGCTCGCTGTTGCGGTTTCGCGCCATCCGGATCGATCGCCGCCGCTTCCGTTCACCCGGACATTGCAAGGCCCGCTTGATGCATTGCAACATTGAGACGAAACCGATTGGTAGCGTTCTCAACAACGCCACATCCGGTTGCGACCCCGTGGGAAGAATCGAAATAGACAACGTTGTCTACGATAGACGATTCCGAGTTTCCGTTCAATGGTTTGGGGGTCTGTGGTTTTCCCGCAGGCGATACGGTCCCGCCGATGCCGGCGTCTCTGCGCGGCGCTGGTACGGACCCCTCCGCCGCGTTTTACGTCAGGTCGAGGCGGTAGCCCACCCCATAAACCGAAGTGATGCAGGCTGCCTGCCGGTCCACTGCAGCCAGCTTGCGGCGGATGTTCTTGATGTGGCTGTCCACGGCACGGTCGGACACATCGCGGAAGTCTTCATGGATGAGGTCTAGCAGTTGCCCACGCTCGAACACGCGCCCGGGCTGCTGCAGCAGATGCCGCAGCAGGCGGAACTCCACCGGCGTGAGGCCCAGCGTCTGCTCGCGCCAGACGATGCGCTGCCCAGCCTCGTCCACACCAAAGCCGCCGCCCACGGACACCAGCGTCGTGGGCGCCAGTCGCCCCTGGGCGCGGCGCAGCAGCGCCTTCACCCGTGCCACCACTTCCCGCGGGCTGAAGGGCTTGCAGACGTAGTCGTCGGCGCCGAGTTCCAGGCCCAGCAGCCGGTCCAGTTCCTCGACACGGGCGCTGTTGATCAGGATGGGCACGTCACTGAACGCCCGCACCGCGCGGCAGACCTCCAGCCCGTCCAGCCCCGGCAACATCACGTCCAGGAGCACGGCAGCAGGCACCGGCCCGCCCTTGAGCCGCTCCAGCGCCTGGCAGCCGTCGGCCAGCCATTCGGTCCGGAAGCCCGAGGCGTGCAGGTAGTCTTGCACCAGGGCCGCCAGCTTGGGCTCGTCTTCGACGATCAGGATGAGGTCGCTCATGACGGCTCCAGAGGCAAGGTCAGCACCATGGCCAGGCCGCCGAGCGATGAAGACTCGGCGCGCAGTTGCCCCCCGTGGGCCCGCGCAATCGCGCGGGCGATCGACAGGCCCAGGCCCGATCCGCCGAACTCGCGGCTGCGCGAGGCGTCCGCACGGTAAAGCGGGTCGAACAGCCGCTCCAGATCCTGTGCAGCCACGCCGGGCGGCGTGTCCTGGACGCGGATCTCCAGCACGGTCCTAAGGGCACGTGCGCTCAACTGGATCAGCCCTGGCGCCTGGGTGTAGCGCAGGCTGTTTTCGAGCAGATTCGCGAGCAACTGGGACACGCGCACGGCATCCCACCGCACGTCGGGCAGCACGCGAGGCAGCAGCGCCTCCAGCACGAGGCCCGCGGCCGCCGCACGCGGCGTGAAGCGCTCGACGGCTTCGCGCAGCAGGTCGAGCGGCTGCACGGGCTGCAAGTCGCAGGGCAAGGCGCGCAGCTCCGAGGTGGCCAGCAGGTGGAAATCCTCCACCAGCCGCGACAGTCGCTTGACCTCCTCCTGCAGCGACAGCAGCGCCGGCCGGTCCAGCGGCCGGATGCCATCCACCAGCGCCTCCACCTCGCCGCGCAGCACGGCCAGCGGCGTGCGCAGTTCGTGCGACAGCTCGGCCAGCCAGCGCTGACGGCTCGACTCCAGGCGCAACAGCGACGCCGCCATCGCGTTGATGTCACGTTGCAGGCCCTCGATCTCGCTGGCGCTCGCCCCCTCGCGCGGCAGCGGCAGGCGCACGTCGAACGCGCCGTCAGCAATGCGCCGGGCCGCCACCTGGGCCTCGGCCAGCGGACGCGCCCAGCGCACCGCGACCCACCGCGCCAGCACGAGCGCAATCAGCAGCACCCCGGCGGCCACGACGGCCAGGCCGACGTACTGCCGACGCAGGAAGCTGGCGTCCACGCCCTCCACCGGGCCGGTGCGATCGGTCAGGCGCAGCACGGCGACCGTCTGGCCGCGCACCTTGATGGCGCGGGTCTGCCCCGGCCGGCTCAGCATCTCACGCCGACCCGCCAGCGGCGTGACGCCGTCAGCACCGAGCAGGACAACACGCGGCCCGAAGTTGGCCGGATCCCGTCGGCCCAGTGGCGGATCGCGGCGAGCCGCAGGCAGGCGCCCCTCGGGTTCCAGTGCCCCGCGCGCCTCCCGGGGTGGCGGCGGTGGCGGCGGTGGGCCCTCGGCCTCCGGCGGCGGGCTGTCGCCGAACGCACCTCGCGCAGACGTTGTCCGCACGGTGTCGAGCCACTCCCGCAGGACCGGCCGCCAGTCCTGAGGCAACTCGGCACGTCGACCCAGGTCGCGCTCCGCCACTTCCATGAGGCGCGTCAGGTGCTCGCCTTCCTGGATCTGCAGATAGTCCGAGAAGCCGGCACGCAGGTTCCACACCACCAGGCCCGCGACGGCAGCTACCGCGGCGAGCACCGTGGCCATGAGCAGCAGGGACAACTGGTGGACGAGTCGCATGCGCACATCTTGCCGGGCAACTGTGGAGAGGATCTCCACAGTTTCTCCATGCTGGCCGCCAGCTCGGTCAGCAAGCTGTCGCCCATTGCACACCGAGGAGACCGCCATGCCCCCGTTCCCGCGCCACACCCTGTCTGCCACCTGGCTGCTGGCCTTGCTCGCCGGATGCGGCGGGGGCAGCAGTGCCACCGGTGAGGCCATCGCCTCCGCACAGGACGCCACGGTCACGGCCAGCGCCGCTGCCGTGCGACCGCCGCGGCCGCCTGCACCCGCCCCGGCGGCAGTGCCGACCTTGGCGGCAGTCGGCGACCGGCTCTTCGAGGACACGCGCCTGTCGGCCAGCGGCAAGCTCGCCTGCGCCTCGTGTCACGTGCCGACGCAGGGCCATGCCGACGCCGCCGGCGGCTTCCTGCCGCTGGGCGGCCTCGACGGCACCCGCCAGGGCTTGCGCAGCTCACCCAGCGTGCGCTACCTCGACCAGGCCGGCGCCTTCCGCTTCGACGCTCAGGGCCGCCCCCATGGCGGCCTGTTCTGGGACGGCCGGGCCGACACCCGCGTGCAGCAGGCTCGCGGCCCCCTCTTCAATGCCGACGAGATGGCCAACGCCGACGTCACCTCGCTGGCCACCCGGCTGCGCGCCCTGCCCTACGCGGCCGACCTGCGCGCTGCGGCCGGCCTGCCTGCGGCCGCCACGGACGACCAGCTCGTCGACGCCGCCGTCACCGCGATCGCCCGCTACCAGGCGGACGACACCAAGTTCCACGCCTTCACGAGCAAGTTCGACGCGGTCCAGGACGGTCGCGCCACCTTCACGGCCCAGGAGCAGCGCGGCCTGGCCGCCTTCAACGACCCGCAGCGCGGCAACTGCGCCAGCTGCCACGACAGCCGCCCGGCACCGGGCCTGGGCCGGGCGCTCTTCACCAACTTCAGCTACCACGCGCTGGGCGTGCCACGCAACAAGAGCCAGGCCACAGGCAACCCGGCCTTCTTCGACCTCGGCCTGTGCGGCCCGCAGCGCCGCGACCTGGCCGGTCGTCAGGACCTGTGCGGCCTGTTCCGCACACCCAGCCTGCGCAACGTTGCGCTGACCGCGCCGTACTTTCACAACGCGAGCTTCGCGTCGCTCGAAGACGTCGTGGCCTTCTATGCCACCCGCGACATCGATCCGACCCGCTGGTACCCCGTGGTGAACGGCCAGGTGCAGCGCTACAACGACCTGCCGCCTGCCCTGCGCACCAACGTGCACCATGGCGCACCGTTCCGGCGCGACGGCCAGCCGCCGGCGATCACGCCGCAGGACGCCGCCGACATCGTCGCCTTCCTGCGCACACTGAGTGACGGCTACAGCGCCGCGCCGTCAGCACCGTGAAGAACGCGCGCGCGGAGAAGGAAACTGCTAGAGTCCATGGGAAGTAACTCTGTTACTTCTCCTATAGCAATTCCTCCTCCGGACGCCTCGCCATGCCTCCTCGCGCCGCCCCCGCCCGCCAAGACTCCGACAAGAACGAGCCCCTGGTGGCCGACATCCGGCTGCTGGGGCGCATCCTCGGCGACGTCATCCGCGAGCAGGAAGGCCGCGAGGCCTATGAGCTGGTGGAACGCATCCGCCAGCTGTCGGTGGCCTACCGGCACAAGCACGACAAGGAGGCCGGCAAGCGCTTTGACAAGCTGCTCAAGAGCCTGTCCGGTGAGCAGGCGGTCAGCGTCATCCGCGCCTTCAGCTACTTCTCTCACCTGGCCAACATCGCGGAAGACCGCCACCACATCCGCCGCCGCGACATCCACGAAAGAGCCGGCAGCCTGCAGCCCGGCTCGCTCGCCTACTGCCTGGAGCACCTTCACGAAGCCGGCGTGCGCCCGGCCGAGATCGCCGAGGTCCTGCAGCGCGGCTTCATCTCGCCGGTGCTGACCGCCCACCCGACCGAAGTCCAGCGCAAGAGCATCCTGGACGCCGAGCGCGCCGTGGCCGCCCTGCTCGAAGCCCGGGACCGCGCCAACACCGAGCGTGAACTGCGCGAGACCGAGAGCCTGCTGCGCGCCCGCATCACCCAGCTCTGGCAGACGCGCATGCTGCGCTACTCCAAGCTGACGGTGGCTGACGAGATCGAGAACGCGCTGTCGTACTACCAGTCCACCTTCCTGCGCCAGATCCCCAAGCTCTATGCAGAGCTCGAAGAGCATCTGCCGGGCCAACCGCTGCCCAGCTTCCTGCGCATGGGCCACTGGATCGGGGGCGACCGTGACGGCAACCCCAACGTCGGCGCCGCCACGCTCAGGCGCGCCATGCAGCGGCAGAGCGAAGTCGCGCTGCGCCACTACCTGACCGAATTGCACGAGCTGGGCGCCGAGCTGTCGATCTCGCTGCGCCTGACCGGGGTGTCGCCCGAGATGCAGTTGCTGGCCGAGCGCAGCCCCGACCAGAACGCCCACCGCCTGGACGAACCCTATCGCCGTGCGCTCACCGGCATGTACGCCCGGCTGGCCGCCACGCTGCACGAGCTGACGGGCACCGAGGCGCTGCGCCATGCCGTGGCCCCGCAGGACCCGTACCGCAATCCGGACGAGCTGCTGGCCGACCTGCGCACCATCGAGGCCTCGCTCAAGAGCCACCACGCCCAGGCCCTGATCGCGCCGCGCCTGGCGCCGCTGATCCGCGCGGTGCAGGTGTTCGGCTTCCATCTCGCCACGCTCGACCTGCGCCAGAGCAGCGACCAGCACGAGCTCGTCATCGCCGAGCTGCTGGCCACCGCCCGCATCGAGGGCGACTACTCGGCCCTGGACGAAGGCCACAAGCGCGAACTGCTGCTGCGCCTGCTGAACGACGCGCGCCCGCTGCGCGTCATCGGGGCCACCTACACGGACAAGACCCAGTTCGAACTCGCCACCTTCGAGACCGCACGCGAGGCGCTCGCCCGCTTCGGCCGCGAGGCGCTGCGCCACTACATCATTTCGCACACCGAGTCGGTCAGCGACCTGCTGGAAGTGGCCCTGCTGCTGAAGGAAACCGGCCTGCTGCGCGGCGTGCTCTCCGAGTACGCGACCAGCGACCTGATCATCGTGCCGCTGTTCGAGACCATCGGCGACCTGCGCGTGGCGCCGGACATCATGCGCGAGTTCTATGCCCTGCCCGGCATCCGCGGCATGGTCGACCGCTCCGGCGGCGAGCAGGACATCATGCTCGGCTACTCCGACAGCAACAAGGACGGCGGCATGTTCACGTCGTCGTGGGAGCTGTACCGCGCCGAGATCGCCCTGGTGGAGCTGTTCGATGAACTCCGCCGCGTAGGGCCCCTCACGCTGCGCCTCTTCCACGGCCGCGGCGGCACCGTGGGCCGGGGCGGCGGCCCGAGCTACCAGGCCATCCTGGCCCAGCCCCCGGGCACGGTGAACGGCCAGATCCGCCTGACCGAGCAGGGCGAAGTCATCGCCTCCAAGTACGCCCACCCCGAAATCGGCCGGCGCAACCTGGAGACGCTGGTGGCCGCCACGCTCGAAGCCACGCTGCTGCATCCCACCCAAAGCGCACCCAAGAGCTTCCTGCAGGCGGCGCAGGCGCTGTCGGACGCCAGCTTCGCGGCCTACCGAGGCCTCGTGTACGGCACCCCGGGCTTCGCCGACTACTTCTTCGCCTCGACGCCCATCCGCGAAATTGCGGAACTCAACATCGGCTCGCGCCCGGCCTCCCGCAAGGCCACGCGTGCCATCGAGGACTTGCGCGCCATTCCCTGGGGCTTCTCCTGGGGCCAGGCCCGCGTGGCCCTGCCCGGCTGGTGCGGTTTCGGGTCGGGCGTGGAAGCCTTCCTCGGTGACGAGCCCGCACAGCGGGCCAAGAACCTGACGCTGCTCAAGCGCATGTTCAAGGGCTGGCCGTTCTTCCGTGCGGTGCTCTCCAACCTCGACATGGTGCTCGCCAAGGCCGACCTGGCCCTGGCCGAACGCTACGTGGAACTGGTGGAGGACAAGAAGCTGGGCAGGCGCATCTTCAGCGCCATCAAGGCCGAGTTCGAACGCACCCAGGCTGCGCTGAGCCTGATCACGGGCGACGACAAGCGCCTGGCCGCCAACCCATCCCTGGCGCGCTCGATCGAGCACCGCTTCCCCTACATCGATCCGCTGAACCATCTGCAGGTCGAACTGATGCGCCGCTACCGCCGCACCCAGCCGGATGACCCGGCCATGGAACGGGTGCAGCGGGGCATCCACCTGTCGATCAACGGCATTGCCGCGGGACTGCGCAACACGGGCTGAGCCGCCGAACGCCCGCTGCGCCGCTGCACCGCGGGAACTCCCTAGGCTGCAGGCCCTCGCAAGTCACTCCCACACGGGACCTGTGGGGCCTCTGCGGCTGACTAAACTCAGCGCCGCATGGATGCGGCTGACGACACCGAGGACCTGACCCAACTGCTGCAAGCCTGGAAGGGCGGCAGCAGCGATGCCTTCGACCGGCTCGTCCGCACGCTGCACCGGGACCTGCTGCGCATGGCCGCCTCGCGGCTGCGCGCCGCCAACGATGCCTCCCTGAGCCGCGGGGACGTCGTCAGCGAGGCGCTGCTGCGCCTGATGGCCACGCCCCAGCAGGACTGGCAAAGCCGCGCCCATTTCTTCGGCACCGTGTCGCTCACGATGCGCAGCGTGCTCTGCGACCACGCCCGCGCCCGCTTGCGCGACAAGCGCGGTGGCGGCGCGCTGAAGCTCACGCTCAGCGGGCTGTCGGTCGGTGAAGAATCGATGGCGGCCGACGTGCTCACGCTGGACCGGCTGCTGCAGGAGCTCGAAGCCATCGACCCGCGCGCGATGCAGGTGCTGCAAATGACCTACTTCACGAGCCTGAGCCGCGACGACATCGCCGAGGTGATGGAGGTTTCCACCCGCACCATCGACCGCGAGCTGCGCTTCGGACGTGCCTGGCTGGCCGAGCGACTGGGCCGCGAGCTGGAAGCCTGATGACCACGTCCGCCAGCGAACATGCGCGGGTGAAAGCGCTGTTCAACGCCGTCTGCGACCTGGAAGACCCGGCTGAACAATTCGCCCAACTCCAGGCCCAGGAGACGGACGAGTCGGTGCGGCGGCGCGTGTGGGCCATGCTGGAAGCCGACCGTGCGGAAGCGACGGCCTTCTCCGCCCCGGTCAGGGCCTTGAAGGAAGCCGCGCTGGAAGCCGAGGCGCCCGAGCTGAAGCCCGGAGACCGCCTCGGCGCATGGACGCTGTCGGCCGAACTCGGCCACGGCGGCATGGGGCGCGTCTACCTCGCCGAGCGCAGCGACGGCCACTACCGCCAGCGCGCGGCCATCAAGCTGCTGCTGGGCTGGTCCACCCCCGACGCGCTGGCGCAGCTCGCCCGCGAGCGGCAGATCCTCGCCTCGCTGAACCACCCCCACATCGCCCGGCTGATCGACGGTGGCACGACGCCGCGGGGCCGCCCCTACCTGGTGATGGAGTACATCGACGGCCAGCGCATCGACCGCTATTGCGACGAGCAGGGGCTGGGGCTCGAGGCGCGGCTGGCGCTGTTCGAGCAGGTCTGTGCCGCGGTCGCACATGCGCACCGCCAGCTCATCGTCCACTGCGACATCAAGCCCGGCAACGTCCTCGTGGGTGCCGACGGCCGCGCGATGCTGCTGGACTTCGGCATTGCACACCTCGACGGCCAGGATGGTGACGACAACAGTGCAAGCGCCGGCCTGACGCCGCGTTATGCCAGCCCCGAGCAGCAGGCCGGCGAGGCCGCCACGCCAGCCTCGGACATCTTCAGCCTGGGCCGCATGCTCGAAGAACTGCTGCGGCCTCTGGCCCCGCTGGCGCGCCGCCGCGAACTGGACGCCATCGTGGCCCACGCCACCGAGGCCCTGCCGGCCGACCGCTACCTGGACGTGAGTGGCCTGCAGGCTGACCTGCGGCGCTTTCGGGGGCATCTGCCGCTGGCCGCCCTGCCGCGCAGCACCGGCTACGTCGCCGGCAAGTGGCTGCGCCGGCGCTGGCCGTGGGTGCTGGTGGGCAGCGCGATGGCCGCGGGCACGGCGGGCTTCACGCTCAGCCTGATCGCCCAGCGCGACCGCGCGGAAGCCGAGGCCCGCACGACGCGCGAGGTCAGCCGCTTCGTGATCGCCCTTTTCCAAGGTGCCGACCCGGCCACCGGCTCACGCCACGACGTGACGGCGCTGGAGCTGATCGACAAGGGCCGCGACAAGCTGGCCGATTCGCTGAAAGACCAGCCCGCCCAGCGCGCACGGCTGCAGGCGGTGCTGGGCGAGGTGTACGAGAAGCTCGGCCAGATGCCGCGCGCCGCGGAGATGTTCGAGCAGGGGCTGAAGAATCCGGACCTCGCGCCCGACGAGGAGGAGCGCCTGCAGGCGAATCTGGCCCTGGCCTACGCCAACACCACCCGCCCGGAACAGTCGATCGCCCCTGGGCGCCGGGCGCTGGCGCTGGCCCTGCAGCGCCAGCCGCCCGACCTGGGCCGCATCGCCAACGCCGAGAACCGACTGGGCATCACGCTGACCAACCTCGGGCGTCTGGCTGAGGCCCGCCGACTGCTGGAATCGTCGCTCGAGCGCCGCGTCATCACCGAGGGTGAGATGAGCCTCAACGCAGCCCAGGTGATGCACAACCTGGCCCGGGCTGACTGGCGGGCCGGCGAACTGGCCGATGCCGAACGGCTCTTCCGCCGCTCGCTGGCCATCAAGCGCGAGATCCGCTCCGGCGACGACTCGGTGCTCACCTCGCAGCGCCAGCTGGCGCGGCTGCTGGTGGAGCGCGGCGAGTTCGACGCCGGGCTGCAACTGGCGCGCGAGGCGCTGGCCACCTACGAGCGCATCTACGGCCCCACCAGCGCCTTCCTGCCCGAGATGCGAGGGGAGCTTGGCACCCTGCTCGTGGATGCCGGCCTGCTCGACCAGGCTGCCCCGCTGCTGGAAAGCGCGCTGCGTGACCAGATCACCCGCGCCGACGGCAAGTCCACGATTGCGCTGGCCAACGCCCGCCACCAACTGGCACGGCTGCGCGCTGCGCAGGAGGACCCCCGCGCCGACGAACTCCTGCGCACCGCGCTGGCAGAGCGCATCAAGCTGCACGGGCAGCCGGAAGCGGTGGGCACACAACTCACCCGCGCGGCCTACATCCGCTGGCTGCTGAGCCAGGGCCGCCACGATGCGGCCAGCACCGAACTCGATCTGCTCTGGCGTGAACGCGGCCAGCGCGAGGCGAATGACACCGATCGCCTGGCCGCCCTGCTGCTGCGCGTGCAACACGCCCAGGCTCAAGGTCGCTGGCCCGATGCTGCCGGCATGCTCGCGGAGCTGGGCGACTCCCAGCGGGCCCTGTTCGGCGTGCAGCGCGCGCTCTGGCTGCAGCTGCGCGCCGACCAGGCTCGCGGCGAGCAGCGCGAGAGCGAGGCCCTGACCCTCGGCGAAGAGGCCTGGGCCGCCACGAGCACCATGCTGCCGCCCAGCCACCCAGGTCGTGTGGCGCCGGGCCTGCGCCGGCATGCCGCGCTGCTGCAGGCCCGCGACACCGTCCGTGCCGACGCCCTGCTGGCCGAACTGGCCCCGGCCGCCCAGGCGCTGGTGCGCGAGTCACCCCTGAGGCGGCGTTACGAGCAACTGCTGCCCAAGCGGCGCTGAACGCAGCAGGCGCACGGGTCGGGTCAGCGCGGCGGGCGGCGCTCCACCAAGGACAGAGCCTGCGCCAGTTCTCCCATCTCCCCGCGTTCGCGGCTGAAGCGGGTCCACGACACCATGGACGCGCAGTCCAAGCCCACCACCGCCGAAGTGCGCTCGTTGAGCGCCTCACCCGCGGCTTTCAGCGTGGCCGCATCATGCGCCTGCGCCGACTTCGGCACACCGAGGCGGTCGGCCAGCTTCTGGGCCTGCAAGGCCTCCAGCAGGTCGCTGGACGCGGCCAGCAACTGGGTCGCCGCCGCACGGCAATGCGGCGCGCGGCGGGCATGGGCAGGGTCTGCACTGTCGCAGGCCTTCATCACGCTGAGCAGGCCGATGTGGACCATTGCCGCATCCAGGCCGATGACTTTGACGTTGGCATGGCCTCGCGCGGCGTCATCCGTCTCGGTCTCGATGACCGAGGCCACTTCCGACACCAGCAGCCACGCCCCGCGCGACAGCTTCGTGCGCGCCGCCACCTCGGCCATCAGGGTGTCGATCTCCGCCGGGTCGCCCCGCTGCCGGGCGGCATCCAACATGTGGATCCACGGGCGGGCATCCGCCGGGTCCAGCTGCGCCCAGCGCTGTGCCGACAGCTGGCTGCAACGGGCCACCGGGCCGCCCGAGATCCATGGCGAGCAGGCCGTCAGGGCCAGCTGGTAGGCGACCGGATCGGCACTCGGCGCCGCGAGCAAGGCCGCGCCATCGACATCCCCCATCAGCAGGCGTGCCGCGACCTGCTGCCGGTCGCTGCCCGATGACAGCCGCAGGGCCATGCGGGCCAGGGCGGCATCACCGCGCTGGATGAGCGCGGCCTGCTTGCGCTCCCAGCGCGAGTCCGCGTCAGGGTCTTGGAGCAGGCGACGGATCTCTTCCGCGGACATGCGGCCGATGCCGCAGATCTCCAAGCCCTCCGGGGGAATGTGCAGTCCCGCGAGGCCCGCCGCCGCAGCGGATGCCGACGCCGCCGCCGGCGCAATGGCAGCGCGCGAACCGGGGCCCGGCCTGCCATCCGGCGCTGACGGCGCGGCAACCGCCGGGGCAAGCTGCTTGCCCGGCTGCACGGACTCGCCGGGCCCCGACGCCGGCCGCAGACCCTGCCACCCCAGCACACCGACCAGGCCCAGGCCCAGCAGCCCAGCCACCCAGCGCCGTGCCATCAGCCGCGCTGACCGGCCAGCGCCTCCCGCACGGCCGCCACCTGGCGGCGCGAGACGGCCAGCCACTCGTCCACATGCACGACACGCACGGCCCAGGTGTCGGCCACCTCGGCATTCGGGTCGCCACCGTCCAGCTCGCCGAAGTTGGTCGGCGCATGCCGCTCCAGCTCGCGCACCGCCCAGCGCGCCACCAGCGCGTTGCGGTGCACCCGCAGGAAGCGCTCGCCGAAGCGCTGCTCCAGGTCGGACAAGGCACCGTCCATCACATGACTCGCGCTCGCCGTGCGCAGCGTCAGGTACTTCAGCTCCGCCTTGAAATACAGCACCTCCGACACCGGGATGCGCAGCAGCCGGCCACGATCGGTGATCGTGATGAAGTCTGCAGGCTCGGGGACCAGCGCCCGCTCACCTTCTGAAACAGGCGTCCCGACCTGCGCGGCTGCGCGTTCGGCAAGGCGCTGTGCCGCGCGCGCCAGCGCCGCCTGCAGCCGCTCGCGGCGCACGGGCTTGGTGAGGTAGTCGAGCGCCTCCAGCTCGAAGGCCCGGAGGGCGTGCATCGCGTGCGCCGTCACGAAGATGATCAGCGGGGCCTGGCCGCCCGGCAGGCGCTGGGCGAGACCGTCGGCGAACTGCAGGCCGTCGGCGCCAGGCATCTGGACGTCGAGCAGCACGATGTCGCAGCGGTGATCACGCAGCCAGCTTGCCGCCTGCGAGCCCGTGGCCGCTTCGGCCAGGACCTCGCAGCGCGGCTCCTGGATGGCGTCCACCAAGCCCCGCAGGCGCAGGCGGGCCAGGGGTTCGTCGTCGACGATGAGGATGCGCAAGGGTCCGTTCATAACGGCACGAGTATCCGCAATGCAAAGCGGTGTTCGGTCTGTTCGATCTCGAATTGCGCAGCCACGTCGTGCATCAGCTTGAGCCGCTGGCGCACATTGCGCAACGCCAGGCCGTGCCCGGTGATGCGCGACGGCGCGCCCACCGTATTGGCGATGCGGATCTCCACTTCGGCGCCGCGACGCAGCGTGCTCACGGTCAGCTGGCCGCCATCGTCGTTCGGCTCCACACCATGGCGCACGGCGTTCTCCACCAGCGGCTGCAGCAGCAGCGGTGGCACGCGGGCCGCATCGGCTTCGGGATCGAGGTGCCAGACGATGCGCAGCCGCTTGCCGAAGCGGATCTGCTCGATGGCGAGGTAGCGGCGCGCCAGGTCCACCTCCTCGGCGAGCGTGACGGACTCGCTCGCATCGGCCAGCGCCACGCGGAACAGCTCCGCGAGGTCTTCGAGCACGTTCTCGGCCCGGGCGGGGTCGACCTGGACGAGCGCGATGGCGCTGTTGAGCGTGTTGAACAGGAAGTGGGGCCGAATGCGCGATTGCAGTTCCACGAGCTGGGCCAGCGCGTCGGCAGGCCGCTGGGTGTGCTCGCGCAGCTTGAGCCATGCCAGCAGCATCGCCGCACCACTTGCACCGGCCGCCGACACGCTGCCGATGCGCCAGGCACTCGCGGGCTCGTCGTTCGTCAGGTTCAGCAGCCCGAAGCCCATCAGCGCGCAGACACCGCCCAGGCTCATCAACGACACCCACTGCGCCGGCTCCGGCAGGCGTGGCCACAGGCCCTTGGCCGCACAGACCGTCAGCAGCCAGGACAGCACCGCGAACATCGTCACCACGGTGCCGTTCGCCGTCATCGTGAGCCATTGCGACAGGTCACGCGCCACCAGGGCCATGCACAGGCCCAGCAGCAACTGCACACCGAGCACCGCGCGCAGCACCAGCCCCACGTGGCAGACGTCGAAGGCGCGGCGCGGGTCGAGCAGGGGTGCGGAGGCCAGTTCGGGCAGCTCCGGCAACTCGGTCGGGGCGAAACCCAGCCACTGGCTGAGCTGCATCGACTCATGCCAGACACTGTGGCGCGGTTGGGCGCGGCGCTTGAAGAAGAGCATGACAGTGCTCCGCCGGGCGGGTTGTGGGTTGGCGTTCGATAATCCCGGGCTGCGGCGCATTGTGCGCGCTGTTTTCCCCGGCTGCCCCCCATGTCTGACAACCAACTCGCCAACAAATCCCAAGCCTGGTCTGCGCTGTTCTCCGAGCCGATGAGCGACCTCGTCAAGCGCTACACCGCCAGCGTCGACTTCGACCAGCGCCTGTGGCGGGCCGACATCGCCGGCAGCCTGGCACACGCGGAGATGCTGGCGGCCCAGGGCATCCTGAGCGCAGAAGACCACGCCGCCATCCAGCGCGGCCTGAATGACATCGCGGCCGAGATCGAGGCCGGCCAGTTCGAGTGGAAGCTCGACCTGGAAGACGTGCACCTCAACATCGAGGCCCGCCTGACCGAGCGCGTGGGCATTGCCGGCAAGCGGCTGCACACCGGCCGCAGCCGCAACGACCAGGTCGCGACCGACGTGCGCCTGTGGCTGCGTGGCGAGATCGACGAGATCAGCGGCCTGCTCCAGGCCCTGCAATCGGTGCTCGTCGAGAAGGCCGCCGAGCACGCGGACGTGATTCTCCCGGGCTTCACGCACCTGCAGGTGGCGCAGCCCGTCAGCTTCGGCCACCACCTGCTGGCCTACGTGGAAATGTTCGCCCGCGATGCCGAGCGCATGGCCGACACCCGCCGCCGCGTGAACCGCCTGCCGCTGGGCGCCGCGGCCCTGGCCGGCACCAGCTACCCGCTGGACCGCGAGCGCGTGGCGCGCACGCTCGGCATGGAAGCCTGCGCCCAGAACAGCCTGGACGCCGTGAGCGACCGCGACTTCGCCATCGAGTTCTCGGCGGCCGCCTCGCTCGTCATGCTGCACATCTCGCGGCTGTCCGAGGAGCTGATCCTGTGGATGAGCCAGAACTTCGGCTTCATCGCACTGCCGGATGCCTTCTGCACCGGCTCGTCGATCATGCCGCAGAAGAAAAACCCCGACGTGCCCGAACTGGCCCGCGGCAAGACGGGCCGCGTGGTGGGCCACCTCGTGGGCCTGGTCACGCTGATGAAGGGCCAGCCGCTGGCCTACAACAAGGACAACCAGGAAGACAAGGAGCCGCTGTTCGACACCGTCGACACGCTCAAGGACACGCTGCGCATCTTTGCCGACATGCTGGCCGGCCTGACCGTCAAGCCCGAGGCCATGCGCGCCGCGGCGCTCAAGGGCCATGCCACGGCGACCGACCTGGCCGACTACCTCGTCAAGAAGGGCCTGCCCTTCCGGGACGCGCACGAGGTGGTCGCGCATGCCGTCAAGACGGCGACGCAGCAGGGCGTGGACCTCGCGGCGCTGACGCTGGAACAGCTGCAGGCCTTCGATGCCCGCGTCGAGGCTGACGTGTTCGACGTGCTCTCGCTCGAAGGCTCGCTCAACGCCCGCAACGTGCTGGGCGGCACCGCCCCGGCGCAGGTGCTCGCGCAGGTCGAACGGCACCGCGCCCGGCTGGCATGAGCAGGCGCCCTGCCAGCAAAGGCAAGGCCCTCGGCCTGGTGGCCGTCGCGGCGGGAGTGGCCGTGGCGGTAGCCGTGGCACTGAGCGGGCGGGAGCCCCAGGTCCAGGGCCCAGCGACCGACGGGCTGGCCACGGCAAGCCATCTGGCACTGCCCAGCCCGGCCAGCAGCGTGGCCGCCGCGGTGGCCGTGCCCGTCGGCGCTGCCTCCGCCCTGGCCGCACTGCCCGCTGCCAGCAGCCCGGCCCTGGATTCGCGGGGCATCGCCCCGCTCGTGCAGCGCGCGCTGGACAGCGGCGATCCGAAGGACGCGCTGGAAGCCGCCCAATGGCTGGCCGCCTGCCTGCCAGACCAGGACGTCGAGTCCATGCTCAACGGCAGCCACGCCAAGTACCGCATCCAGGTGTCCGACACGGTCCGCCGGCAATGGATCGAGAACGTGCGCCAGACCGAACGCCACTGCCAGACGGTGACGCCCGACCTCATGGCGCAGTACCGGACGCTCGCCTCGCGGGCCCTGGACGCCAAGCTGCCTGGCGCAGGCCTGGCCTATTTCCAGTCGCTGGACCGCGACAACCGCACCGACGCCGAACGGGCGCGGGCGCTGCCGGGCCTCAAGGCCGATGCCGAACAGGGGCTCGCCTTGGCGGTGCCCATCCTGGCCCGCTCCACGCTCGGCCAGAGCCGCACCGAACAGCTGGCCTATCAGAAGCTGACCGACCACCTCGTGCAGAGGGAGCTGCTGCCCCCGATGATGGGCGCACTGATGCCCGGGGATGCGGTGTCGCCGCCCTACACGGCGCAGGAGCAGGCCGATGCTGCAGCCATCGTGCGTCGCCTGCTGCCGCGCTTCAAGAAACCGGACTGAGGTGAAAGCCCGCCGTCCACGTGACCCTTGACGCCCATCAACCGCCCAGCGCCCTGCCCCGCTAGCATCCGACCATGACCACCCTCGCCTGGAACGACAAGCTCGTCCTGAACCAGCCGCAGCTGGACACCACCCACGAAGAGTTCGTCGGCCTGCTGAATGCCTTCGGCGCCGCCCTGGATGCCGGTGAGGACGCCCTGCCGGCCTACCACGCGCTGCTCACCCACACCGAAGCCCACTTCGCGATGGAAGAGGACTGGATGGCCCGCTGCGGCTTCGATCCGGCCAACTGCCACGCCAGCCAGCACAAGATGGTGCTGAACGTGATGCGCGAGGCGCTGCGCTACGCGACCGAGTTGAATGACCGCGAGCCGCTGAACATCCTGCGCACCGAGCTGGCCGGCTGGTTCCCGCAGCATGCCGAGATGATGGACGCAGCCCTGGTGTTCACCATGGAGCAGCTCGGTTATGACCCGGCCACCGGCGAGCGACGTGAGGCGGCCGCCGAGGCGGCTCCTGCTGCCGGCTGCGGGTCGAGCAGCTGCGGCCACTGACGCGGGACCTGCCATGACCCAGGGCCGCTCGATGCGGCCCTTGTCTTTGGAAGTCGACGCTTACTTCTTGAGGTACTCGAAGAACGCCTGCGAGTTGCTGTCGCGACCCAGGAAGTCCTTCACCAGCGCGGGCGCCGGCTTCTGGGCACCCTGACCCAGCACCTGCTCCCGGTAGCGCTTGCCCACGGCGGGGTCGAGCTTGTCGGCCGCGAACGCGGTGCGCAGGTCCATGGCGACCACGAGACTCCAGAGGTAGCCGTAGTAGCCCGCGCCGTAGCCACCGGCGATGTGGGCGAAGCCGGCCGGGAACAGCGTGCCCGGCACGTGGCCCAGCGGCGTGGCGCCCTCCATCCTGGCCCACAGCGGCAGCGGCTCCGGTTTGGCCATCTGGTGCAGGCTAAGGTCGTAGCTGGCGTACAGATGCTGGCGACCGAACTGGCCGCCCTTGCCGTAGTGCTTGGCCGCCTGGGCCTGGGCCACCAGCGCGTCAGGCACCGGCTTGCAGGTCGAACAGACGTCCTGCATGAGCTTCAGCACGGCCTTGTCGTACACCCAGTCTTCCAGCATCTGCGACGGCGCCTCGACGAAGTCGTGCATCACCGTCGTGCCCGCCGTGGCGGCGTAGCGGGTGTTGGACAGGTTCACGTGCACCGCATGGCCGAGCTCGTGCAGCAGCGTCTCCACCTCGTCGAGCGTCAGGCCGTTGCGGTCGAAGTTGACGACCAGGGCCGCGGCCGGCGTGCGGCCGATGCGCATCGCGCTGCCGCGCAGCGGCCAGACCGCGGCGTGGTTGTACTTGCCGTCACGGGGGTAGAGGTCGACGTAGAGCTGGGCGATCGCCTTGCCGGTGGCCGCATCGCTGACCACGTAGGTCTGCGCCTCGTCATGCCAGAGCTTGTTCGGGATGCGCTCGTACTTCACGCCCATCATCTTCTCGATGACGTGCAGCGCGAATTCCAGGCTCGCCTGCGGCGGGAAATAGGGCCGGAAGGCGTTCTGGTCGACGCTGAACTTCTGCAGCTTCACGCGCTCGCCGTAGAAGCCGGCGTCCCAGCGCTCGACGGTCGCCTGCTCCAGCGGCGTGCCCAGGTGCTGGGCCTTGGCGGCACGCAGCTCCTGCAGTTCGTCCTTCTCGCGGGCATTGACGGCACCCGTCACCGAGTCGAGGAAGCGCATCGCCGTGGCGCCATCCTTGGCCATGCGGCGGCGCAGGTTGAAGTCCACGTAGTTGTCAAAGCCGAAGAGCTTGGCGTACTCGCCACGCAGCGTGACGATCTGCGCCAGCAAGTCGAGGTTGGCGGTGCCGCCTTCGTTGGTCTTGGCCAGCCACATGCGGCGGCGCGCTTCGCCGCTCTCGGCGCTGCGCATCACCGGCACATAGCTCGGGTAGTCGACACCCAGCACGATGCGGCCCTGCTCGTCGCGCTTGGCTTTGGCCCAGACGCTCTCGGGCACACCCTTGAGTTCGGCCTCGGTGAAGGCCACCCGCACACCGGCATCGCGGATGTTCTTGTTGAACTGCTGGTCCAGTTCGGTGAGCTTGTCCAGGATCTGCTTGGCCCGCTCGCGCTTCGGGCCTGGCAGCGCCACGCCACTGTCCTCGAACTGGCCTGAGGCCAGGCGCACGAGCTCGGCATCGATGCCGTCGCGCTGCGGCGCCTTCTGCAGCGCACGGTAGAGCTTCTCGTTCTGGCCGAGGCTGGAGCCGAAGTCGGCCCAGCGCAACGAGCAGGCCTGGGCTGCGTCGCGCACGGCCTTGTCGGGGTGCACATTCAGCACGAAGTCGTTCGGGGCCTGGTGGTCCTCCAGGTACACGGTGAGGTCGTCAAAGGCCGCGAGCCAGCCGGCGTCGACCCTGCGACGCTCCAGCGCCACGACACGTTGCTTGGCGCCCTTCAGGCCGGCATCACAGCGGCTGGCCACCTCGGCCACCGACTTGAACGTGGGGAAATTGGGGCCCGGCAGCGCGGGCGCCGCCTGGGCAAGCGAGTAGGACAGCGCCAGCAGGGCGCCGGCCGTGATCGAGGGGTGCATTGGATCTCCTTGTGGCAAACCGCGATTTTCGCGACCGCCGGGCGGTCAGCCATCCGTCACGCCGGGCGATCCCTGCTACAACCGCGTGCGCTTCTCAGCGCGCCAGCAGCGCCTTCACCTGCGCGAGCGCGCTGGGGTCGTCGAGCGTGGTCAGGTCGCCGGGGTCGCGGCCTTCGGCCACGGCCTGCAGGGCGCGGCGCAGCAGCTTGCCGGAGCGCGTCTTGGGCAGCAGGCTCACGAAGTGCACACGCGCGGGCCGCGCCACGGCGCCGAGTTGGCCGTCGACATGCTTCATGACCTCGCCCTCCAGCGCCATGCCGGCCTGCGCCGGGTCGCGCAGCACGGCGAAGGCGATGGCCACCTGGCCCTTGAGCTGGTCGGCCACCCCCACGACGGCCACCTCGGCGATGGCCGGATGGCTGGAGATGCTTTCCTCGATCTCGCGCGTGCCCAGACGGTGGCCGGCCACGTTGATGACGTCGTCGGTGCGGCCGAGGATGAAGGTGTAGCCGTCTTCGTCACGCAGGCCCCAGTCGAAGGTGGAGTAGACCTGCCGGCCCGGCACGCTGCTCCAGTAGGTGCGCACGAAGCGGTCGTCGTCGCCCCACACCGTCTGCAGGCAGCCCGGCGGCAGCGGATGCTCGATGGCGAGCACACCCTTCTGGTTCGCACCGGTCAGCGGCTCGCCGGTCTGCTCGTCGAGCAGCTTCACGTCGTAGCCGTACATCGGCAGGCCGGGCGAGCCGAAGCGGGTCGGCACCGGGGCAACGCCCGGGATGTGGTTGGCCACGGTCAGCAGCGGCCAGCCGGTCTCGGTCTGCCAGTAGTTGTCGATGATCGGCACGCCCAGGGCCTCGGCGATCCAGCGGCCGGTGGGCTCGTCCAGCGGCTCGCCGGCCAGGAAGAGCGCGCGCAACGACGACAGGTCATGCCGCTTGAGCAGCGCCGGGTCGTGCTTCTTGAGCACGCGCACGGCGGTGGGCGCACTGAACATGACCGTGACCTTGTACTTCTCGACCAGGCTCCACCAGATGGCCGCGTCAGGGTTGACGGGCAGCCCCTCGTACATGAGCGTGGCCATGCCGGCGATCAGCGGGCCGTAGATGATGTAGCTGTGGCCCACGACCCAGCCGATGTCGCTGGTGGAGAAGTAGGTCTCGCCGGCCTTGCCGCCAAAGATGAAGTCCATGCTGGCGGCCAGCGCCACCGCATAGCCGCCGACGTCTCGCTGCACGCCCTTCGGCTTGCCGGTGGTGCCGCTCGTGTAGAGCGTGTAGCTGATGCTGTTGGACTCCAGCCAGGCGACGGGCACCTTGGCGCCGGCATGCGCGGTGCGCAGCGCGGCATAGTCCAGGTCACGGCCCGCCACCGGCGTGAAGGCGGCAAGGCCGCGGTCCACCATCAGCACGTGCTCGGGCTTGTGGGCGGCGAGTGAAATGGCTTCATCGAGCAGCGGCTTGTAGGGCACGACCTTGCCGCCGCGGCTGCCGGCGTCGGCGCTGACGATGAGCTTCGGGCTCGCATCGTCGATGCGGCTGGCCAGGCTCACCGACGCGAAGCCACCGAACACCACGGAATGGATCGCACCGATGCGCGCACAGGCCAGCATCGCGAACGCCGCCTCCGGAATCATCGGCATGTAGATGAGCACCCGATCGCCCTCGCCCACGCCCTGCGCCTGCAGGATGGCGGCCAGGGTCTCCACCTCGGCCTGGAGCTGCGCGAAGCTGTAGACGACCTCCTGGCCGACCTCGGTCGACACCCAGATCAGCGCTGCGTCACCGGGCCGCGTGGCTGCGTGGCGGTCCACCGCGTTGTGGCACAGGTTGGTGGTGCCGCCGACGAACCACTTGGCGAACGGCGGCCGGCTCGTGTCGCAGATCTGCTGCGGCGGCGTCTGCCAGTCGATGCGACGGGCCTGCTCGGCCCAGAACGCGTCACGGTCGGTGAGCGAGCGGCGGTGGAAGTCGGCGTAGGTGTCCATGCCGGTCAGTGTGGGCCTGGGGCACTGACGTCAGTCTGACCCCGTGGCGCACGTGACAAAATCTCGGGTTTCTACGGATCTCGTCCCAGACCAAGACCGGGTTTGCCCTGAAAATTACAAGCTTTACCCGCCGTTTGGGTTGACGCTGCCCGGCGCCATCCCTAACCTGCGAGCCGCTGTTCCGGCACCTCGCCACCCCGCTATCGCGACCGCTTGCGGTCCGCCCCTGGTTCCCGATTCCGTTCCCGTCTGCATGTTCCTGGCCCCTGTGTCCCTGCTGAATCGCCTCGCGGCGGCCTGCCTGCTGGCAGCCTCTTGCGCCGCGCATGCACAGGGCAGCGCCCAGGCCGCGACGGTGACGCCACCGCCGGGCACCATGACCGGGGCCTACGGTCAGAGCCTCCAGCAGCAGCAAGCCGCCGCCGACAAGGCTGCGGCCCAGACTGCCCCCACCGCACCCTCACCCACTGCCGCCAAGGCAACGGGGCAGGACGCCGTGACCCGATTCCTGAGCGAACGCGGCCTGCTCAACAGCGTCGAGCAGGGGGCGTCGTCCCGGCTGCTGGCGAGCGTGCGTGACACCGCGTCCGACCTCGTGCTGTCGGCCATGAATTTCCTCGGCGTGCGCTACACGCGCGGCGGCAATTCGGTCGAGAACGGCTTTGACTGCAGCGGCTTCACGCGCCACATCTTCGAGATGAGCGTGGGCCTCGTGCTGCCCCGCCGTGCCGACGAGCAGGCCAAGGACAGCAGCCTGCTGGCCATCCGGCAAGACGAACTCAAGCCCGGTGACCTCGTCTTCTTCAACACGATGAAACGCACCTTCAGCCACGTGGGCATCTACGTCGGCGAAGGCAAGTTCATCCACGCCCCCCGCACCGGCAGCGCCGTGCGCGTGGAGGACATGCGCGACGCCTACTGGGCCAAGCGCTTCACCGGCGCCCGCCGGGCAGACCTGAAGCCTGCGGCCGAAACCTCCGCCGCTCGCTAACTCGCGGCGCCGCCGTTCTCGCGCCAGGCTTGCGCGAGCAGCTCCTTCACCCACGACGGCTTCGCAGCCGCCAGCAGCACCTTCACGCCGCAGCGCTTGGCGCCCCAGAAGAGCGGCTCGACCGCAGCCGCCTCACGAGCGATCCAGGCATCGCGCGCGTCGTCGTCCTTGATGAAGACACGAAGCTCGGCTCCGTCGGGCGTCATCGTCGCAAAGATGCGGCCCTTGGCGCCTGGCAGCCGGAACGACGTCAGCCCGTGATGCGGCTTCTCGACCGCCCCGGGCAGGCCGAGCGCCAAGGCGCGGGCCTGCACCGGCGTCATCCGGCAACCCGTTTGGCGACGAGGGTCAGGATCTCGTAGCTCGCGCAGAGCTCGCCGCGCTGGTTGGTCACGGCCACGTCCCAGCCGATGACACCCTGGGCCGGCTGGTCGTCCCGCGGCGGGCGGTCGATCTTGCGCTTCGCGGTCAGCCGCGCCTGGATGGTGTCGCCGATCGCGACCGGCGTGACGAAGCGCAGGTTCTCCAGGCCGTAGTTGGCCAGCACCGGGCCGGGTGCCGGGCTCACGAACAGGCCGGCTGCCGCTGACAGCACGAAGTAGCCGTGCGCAATGCGCTTGCCGAAGGGCGACTCCTTGGCCGCCACCTCGTCGAAGTGCATGTAGAAGTAATCGCCCGACAGGCCGCCGAACGCGACGATATCCGCCTCGCCCACGGTGCGGCGGTGCGTGAGGAGGCTCATGCCCACCTCCACATCCTCGAAATAGCGGCGGAAGGGATGGACCTCGCTCTCGGTGACGGCGCCGCCCCGCTGGTACTCGCCGGTCACGGCCGAGATCATCGTGGGCGAGCCCTGTACCGCGCAGCGCTGCAGGTAGTGCTTGACGGCGCGCAGGCCGCCGAGTTCCTCGCCGCCGCCGGCGCGGCCCGGGCCGCCGTGCTTGAGCTTGGGCAGCGGAGAGCCGTGGCCGGTGTTTTCGAGCGCGGCTTCGCGGTCCAGCACCAGCATGCGGCCATGCCAGGCGGCAAACGTCGGCACGGCCTGGGCGGCCAGTGCAGGCGTCTTGGTGCAGACCGTGCCGACCAGGCTGCCGCGGCCGAGGGTGGCCAGGTGCAGCGCCTCCTCGAAGTCGCCGTAGGGCAGCAGCGTCGTCACGGGCCCGAAGGCTTCCAGGTGGTGAGCGTCGCTCGCCGCCGAGTCGCGTGCCAGCAGCAGGGTCGGCGCGAAGAACGCGCCCTCGCCCACGCCTTCGCCCTTGGGCGCGAAGCCATCACGCTCGGACAGCAGCAACTCGCACTGCCGGGCCAGCTGCGCGACCCGCTCGGCCACGTCGGCCTGCTGGGCCTTGCTGGCGAGAGCCCCCATGCGCACACCTTCCACCGCCGGGTCGCCGACCACGGTCTTGGACAGCCGCACCTTCAGCGCCGTGGCGACCGCGTCGACCAGCGGCCGCGGCACCAGCGTGCGGCGGATGGCCGTGCACTTCTGGCCGGCCTTGGCCGTCATCTCGCGCGCGACTTCCTTGATGAAGAGGTCGAACTCCGGGTCGTCCGGCGTCACGTCGGGCGCGAGGATCGCGCAGTTCAGGCTGTCGGCCTCGGCGTTGAACGGGATGCTCTTCCTCAGCAGGTTCGGGTGGGCCTTGAGCATCAGCGCGGTGTCGGCGCTGCCGGTGAAGGTGACGACGTCCGCCTCGTCCAACCGCTCGAACAGGTCGCCCGTGCCGCCGATGATCAGTTGCAACGCCCCCTCGGGCACCAGGCCTGACTCGACGATCAGGCGCACACAGGCCTCGGCGACATAGCTCGTCGCCGTGGCCGGCTTGACCAGGCAAGGCATGCCCGCGAGGAAGCTCGGTGCGAACTTCTCCAGCATCCCCCACATCGGGAAGTTGAAGGCGTTGATGTGCAGCGCGACACCGCGCTTGGGCACCAGCACGTGGCTGCCGATGAAGTGGTTGTTCGCGCCCAGCCGCATCGGCGGGCCTTCGTGCAGCACGTTGCTGCTGGGCAGGTCCTTGCCGCCGATGGAGGCGTAGGCGAAGAGCGTGCCGATGCCGCCTTCGATGTCGATCCACGAGTCGCTGCGCGTGGCGCCGGTGTGCGCGCTGATCGCGTAAAGCGCCTCCTTGCGCTCCAGCAGGTAAGCGGCGAGCGCCTTCAGGACGCGGGCGCGGTCCTGGAAGTGCGTGCGCAGCAGCCCGGGCAGCACCGTACCGCGGGCGTAGGCCAGGCTCTCGGCGAAGTCCAGCCCCTCCTCGTGCGTGTGGGCCACGAGGCGACCGTTGATCGCGCTGTGCAGCGGCTTGGCCGCCCGCTCCCCGACCCAGCGCCCGGCGATGTAGCTTTGCAGCGTGCTCACTTGATCCACTTCCAGGCGCCGTTGTCGATCTGCACCATCACGCGGGCGCGCTGGTCCAGGCCGAGGTGGTCTTGCGCCGACATGTTGAACACGCCGTGGGCGCCGGCCACGTTCTTCACGTTCTCGAGCGCATCGCGCAGCGCGGCGCGGAAGGCGGGCGTGCCGGGCTGAGCCTTCTTCAGCGCTTCGGGTGCGGCGGCGGCGAGCAGCAGACCGGCGTCCCAGGCGTGGCCGCCGAAGGTCGAGACGGACCCCTTGCCGTGCACGGCCTCGTACTTGGC
>RXJW01000143.1 GCA_003963005.1 Burkholderiales bacterium | reverse complement strand
CGGCGGGCGTCCAGGCGAGGCAGAAAAAACGCGGCCCCGGCAAGAGCCGGGGCCATAAAGCTTCGACGCTGTCATCACGCCGACGCTCCTGCTCAGCTATGGGGCCCTTGATCAGTTAACAGGATTGGTATTCTGTTATCAAGGATTTAGAGAGAGCCCCCGGCAAGGCCGCCGGAGGCGCCCCCCGGTTGGGCCATGTACTCATGGTCCAACCCTCAAACACACAGTGACTTTTCAGCAGGTGGGTGACCGCTGATCAGCTTCACTGCGTCCGACCTCATTCGAAAGTTCACTTGCGCCTGGTCAAAGCAACGCCACAGCTTGTCATCAACGGGGTCCCCTACGCTGGGTTCCCGATCTTGCTCTGGGACAACATGCAAAGCTGCAGGGAGGCCAACACCTTCCTTCGCAACTACTTGCTAAGGGGTGCGATCGGTTCCCAGAACTCATGGGACGCCATCGGGCAGAGCATCTACGACTTCTTCGGGTTCCTGCAGGCCCACGAGCTCGCCTGGGACGATGTCGATAGGGGAGAGCAGAAATCGCTCGTGGCAGCGTACCGAGACTACTGCCGAGACCATGTCGAGCTAGCGCCGGCAACGATCAGGCAGCGCCTTGGCTACGTTTGTGAGTTCTATGAATTCGCCCAGCGTCAGGCGTGGATCGAAAAGTTGCCCTTCGACAACGAGATCCGTCGCATCGATCGCAGCCAAAGCTTCCTTGCCCACGTCGACGCATCCGGTGGCGCCGTCACCGTTCGCGACGTGATGCCACGGGAAATCAAGACGCTCCCGAAGTTCCTTACCAAGGATCAGGCTCAAGCGCTCTTGGCCCTGGCGACAAATGTCCATCATCGGGTCGTGATCCGTTTGGCACTGGGCACGGGTCTCAGGCGGTGCGAACTGGCAACGTTCCCGTTGGCATATGTCTCCGATCCTGATCGAGCTGGCTGCAGCTCTCTCAACGTCAAGGTACACCTGGACCCGCATGACGGGTCCGGCATGAAGACCAAGGGGAGCAAGCCCCGCGACATCTACATGCCCCGTGGCTTGATGAGGGACCTGCACCATTACGCCAAGCACCATCGCGGAGAGCGCGGCTTCGGCTCCGCCCACAAAGCGCTGTTCCTCAATCAGGCGGGTGAGCCCTACGCCGCAAGCGGCAAAGGCTTCGAACGCATCGTTCGCGAGTTGGGACGCCAGGCCGGCTTCCCTGCCTGGCCGCACCTGCTGAGGCACACCTACGCGACTCAAACCTTGCTCGCTCTACAGCGTCAGACCGACCGCAACCGCGTGGAGCCGTTGGTCTTCCTCCAGCGCCAGCTTGGGCACAACTCAATCCAAACCACGATGACCTACTTGCACCTGGTCAACGAACTTGCCGACGAAGCAGTGCTTGCTTACGACGAGGAACTGAACGAGTGCTTCGACAGCCCTGAGCTCGCCGAGTGAGCAACCGCCCCATGCCCAAGACCAAGAAGTTCGTTAAGACCGACCTCTCCATTCCGTGTGTCGAACACGAGGCAGATGCTGCTGGCCATGCTGTCGTTCCAGCCGATGCGATGCCGCCGTCCGTGACGTCGGTGCAGTTCCCCCCGAACCCTGCGCGTAGGGTGAACTTCAAGTTCGGACCCTGGTACGGACTTGGCATCGACGCTGTCACCTACGCCTGCCAGCGTCAGGTCGAGCGCTTCCTGCTCAAGCAGGACTCCCAGGTAGAGCCGCGCACAGTCGCTAGCTACTGTGAAGGCCTTGCAAAGTTTCTGGACCATCTCGCTGTGTTGCGTGTGGCGCTCAACCGCGACCTTACGCTGGCCGACATCGGTCGGCCGGTCATCGACTCGTACCTCGTGTCGCTCCGAGATCTAGAGCTAAGCACCACCTCCCAGAAGACGTACTACAAGAACACGAAGCCCGTGCTGCAAGCCTTGGGGCGGCGGCGTCTCTTCAACTTGGTCTCAAGTGGTGATGACGCGACGTTCCCAGCAAATCCATTCCCTGGGGTGGACCGGAAGTACAAAGGGGAGACGCCACTGTCGATTGCTGAGCGTAAGGCGTTCACGGCAGCAGTGAAGACCGCAGTGATGCCCTGGTTCACGCCTGGCTGCGAACCCACTGGGGAGTTGGTCGCTTATGCGCTTCTCGTCGTTGCGCTACACACGGGCCGCAACACGACGCCGCTCCTCGAACTTCCTATTGACTGCATTCGCGCACATCCGAAGGACAACACCGCGTTCCTGGTCGTCTACAAGCGGCGGGGACACACCACTAGTAAGGTCATCCTTCGGGGGGAGTCGAAAATCAACCGCATTGTTGAATCGACGCCAACTCTCCGACCGACCGTCTTGGAACTGCTTCGCCGCGTTATCGCTGGCACCGAGAAGCTACGTGAAGAAGCATCTCCTGAACTTCGCGACCGCGTGTGGATCTATCGCTCGCAGTCCCCCACCGGCGGCGTGACCGACTTGGGGGCATACGCGTTGGCATCGGCCATCACCAAGCTCGTCGACGACTACAAGCTGCTCGACGCGGACGGCAAGCCGCTGAAACTGAACGTGAGCCGGCTGCGCAAGACCTTCGTAAATCGCCTTTACGAGCTGCTTGACGGTAACGTCGCCGCGGTGGCCACGGCCGCTGGGAACAGCACCCAGGTTACGGGACGGCACTACCTTCGTCCGACAGTAGCGTCGGAACGCAATTGGGCCTTCATGGGTAAGGTTCTAGTCCAAGAGCTACTTGCTGGCACTGTCGGAGCCACCGCTCGCACCCCTCTAGGTCAGTGCTCGGACCCCGAGCGTGGCGAATATGCGCCGAAGCGTGACGGATCAGCCTGTAGCAGCTTCCTGAACTGTCTTCGCTGCCGCAACTACGTGGTGACAGGGGACGATCTCTGGCGTCTGTTCTCCTTCTACTTCCGCATCCTGCGCGAGCATGCAAACGTCGACCGACGAAAGTGGCGTCAGCAGATGGCGCACATCCCCCGGCTGATTGACCGCGATGTGATCGAGGCGGGGATCGCTCGAGGCGTGTTCAAGGCGTCACAGGTGGAGGCGGCCAGAGAGCGGGCTCGCCACACACCTCACCCATTCTGGTCATCAGACTCTGTCTTGCACGACATCGAACATCTTCAGTCTGTCGGGGGGACCGCATGAGCGCCCAGGCAAACCTCGCTGACGCTGAAATGGCCCCATTCCTGCTCGCGCAGCAGTCGCACGTTCGCGGGCTGAGCGCGCAGGAGCGCGATGGGCTGGTCATCTCGGCACGCAGGGTAGATGGTCAGTGGGTAGTGGTCAGTCGATACGGTGATGATCGCTGGGAGCTGCTGAGCAAGACGACGAATCGCAAGCACGCCATTACCTTCGACCTGGTGGAGGAGGAGTTGCGAGACTCCATACGCCAGGTGATGTACCGCTTCTACTGCCGGGGACGTGCAGGCGGCAAGCGGCCGGGGGCCAGCACCGTCCAGGGCTTGTTCAACGACTTGCTGCCCTTCCTGAGGCACCTCAGCGCCTGCAACATCACCCGCCTCGACGAGGTGAAGCGACTGGCTTGCACGTCCTACGTGAAGCTCGTCAAGGAGTGGGCTATGGCAAACGGCAAACCCCTTGCCGCAGCTTCGATTGATCGAAGACTCCGGGCTGTCGAGGCGTTGTTCGAACTCAGCCAGCACTCAACCGACCCCATGCAGGCGCATCCGTGGCCGGAGACCTCTGCAAAACACATGGCAGGGCTGTCCGGCTCAGACGTGCGCCAGCGCAAGACGCCGGTGATGCCCGACGACGTCTTCGCTACTTTGTTCCAGAAAGCATGGGACATCGTGCAGCGTGCACCAGCTGTGATGGACCTTCGGGACGAGATGGACCGGGTGGCGGCTGCTGATCCGACCCTGGAGCCGCTTGCGGTTTGGGGAGCACAGTGTCAGCGGCTGGCGGCACTTGGCTTCCATGCGGGCCCGTCTGGCCTCGCCAAAGAATTGCTGGACGTGCGACGCGCTTGCTATGTGGTGATTGCGAGCGTGTCAGGGTGCAGAAACCATGAGTTGGCCTGGCTGCAGACCGGTTCGCTCTTCAGCACGCCGGGCAACGACGGCGAGGCGGACGTGGTCTGGTGGATGCGGTCAGTCTCAGCAAAGACGGACGAGGGATCTACGACCTGGATGATTCCACCCGCCGGCGTTGAGGCAATCCGCATCATGGAGCGGTGGGCCTTGCCGTACCAAGAGGCGATCGCCAAGGAAATTACCTTGCGGCGGGCAACGAACCCGCTCGATCCAGAAATTGCTGAAGCGCAGCGCCACAGCAAGGCGCTGTTCCTCGGAAGAGGCGTCTCTGGGATGGCGCGATCGCTATCGCTGCGCAGCTGGATAGGGGATTTGCGCACCTTCGCCAAGATCCGATGCGGATTGGACTGGAAGCTGGCTAGCCATCAGTTCCGTCGCACGTTCGCGCATTACGCAGCGAGAAGCCAGTTCGGTGATCTTCGGTATCTGAAGGAGCACTTCAAGCACTGGTCGATGGACATGACCCTGGGCTATGCCCTCGACGAATCGCAGGACCTATCGCTGTACCTTGAGATCCACGATCGTCTCGAAGACATCAAGGCCGGATTGGTCGACACCTGGCTGAAGGCGGATGCGCCGCTTGCTGGGGGCTATGGAGCCAACATCGTCGCTTGGCGAGGTAGCGAGGCCGTGACGATCTTCAAATCGCATCGCCACATGGTCAAGGCGTTGGCCAGCAGCACGCCTATCAGGAGCAATGGCCATGCATGGTGCACGGCGGACGACAACCTGTGCGTCGGCAATGACCTTGAGCGCACCCGTTGTAGCGGCTGCGACAAGTCGGTCATTGGACACGTCCACGCTTCGCTGTACCGCGGGCTCTACGACCATCTCAAGGAAGTAGCGCTTCTGGACGATATTGGCGCCGGCGCGCAGCAGTTGGTCCAACGCGACATGGAGCGATGCGCTTCGGTACTGAGGGAGCTTGGCCAAGAGCCGCAAGGGTTCGCCGCATGAGCACAGCCACCGAGAAGGCTTCGGCCAAGACCGTTTCGCGCAAATCTGCCGAGGCAAGAGAGAAGGACCTCCGGCTCGCC
>RXJW01000111.1 GCA_003963005.1 Burkholderiales bacterium | reverse complement strand
GGAAGATCTCCTTGTTGGAGTACAGGCTGTGGGTGACGAGGTGCAGGATCTGCTTGACTTCGGCCTGGAAGGCGTGGGTTTGCTTGGTCATGGCAATGGACAATGAGAGCACTTGGGCGAAACCGCCCGACGGGCGGCCAGCTTGGGGCGAGCCCCTGCCTTTTCAAGGGCCGACGGCCCGCACTCAACCCATGGAAAACCCGAACAACTTCGGCCACGGCATCCACCGGGTGCCGCAGGTCTTCCCGGCCGCCGAATGCGAGGCCTTCATCCAGCAGGCCGAACGCGCCGGCTTCGAGCCGGCCACGATCAACACGCTGGGTGGCACGCGGCTGGCGACCGATGTGCGCAACAACGACCGCGTCATCCTGGACAGCCCGACGCTGGCCCTGGCCATCTGGCGGCGCATCGCGCTTCAATTGCCGGAGGTCTGGATGGCACGCGGCATCGCCGGCCTGAACGAGCGCTTCCGCTTCTACCGCTACAGCGAGCAGCAGCGCTTCAACTGGCATGTGGACGGCCCCTACGAGCGCAGCAACGGCGAGCGCAGCCACCTCACGCTGCTGATCTACCTCGGCGGCGACTACACGGGCGGCGAGACGACCTTCGATGTCGACGGCCAGCTCATCGACGTGCGCGGCCAGCAGGGCGACGTGGTGTTCTTCCCGCACCGGCTGCGGCATCGCGGATCGCTGGTGACCTCGGGCACCAAGTACATGCTCCGCAGCGACGTCATGTACTTCCCGCCTGTGGGTGCAGGCCACAGCAGCTTTCCGACACTCGACGCCTTGCGCGCCGAGGCCGCCAAGGCTCAGTAAGACACCGCCTGGCGAGGCACGTCCACCTTGATGAGCGCCTTGGACAGGGCGCCAGCGGCCGCGCGAGCGTAGTCCAGCGCCCAAGCCGCATCGGCAAAGCCGCCCGGCCCGGCGCCGGCAGCGACCTGGATGAGCTTGTCGGCCAGCAGCACCTTGCCACTGCCACGCAGGGGCTCGCACTCCAGCCGCACGAACTGCTCGTCCAGCCAGCGCCGGGCCGCCTCGAAGCTCAGCACTTCAGCACCGTCGAGCGCTATCTCGATCGGGGAGCCGGTCTCGAAGATGACGGTGATGCGGGCGTCCATGCGGCTGATTGTGTCAGCGACGGGCCTTCACCGCCTCGCTGAGCACCTCTAGCACCGCCAGCGAGTCGTCCCAGCCCAGGCAGGCGTCGGTGATGCTCTTGCCGTAGGCGAGCTTTGCGGGGTCGTCCTTGCCGGGGGTGAACTTCTGGGCGCCGTCGTGCAGGTGGCTCTCCACCATGACGCCGAAGATGCGCTTCGAGCCCTCGCGCAGCTGGCCGGCAATGTCGCGGGCCACGTCGAGCTGGCGCTGGTGCTGCTTGCTGCTGTTGGCGTGCGAGCAGTCCACCATCAGCCGCTCGGGCAGCTGGGCCTTGGCGAGATCGGCGCAGGCCTCGGCGACGCTGGTCGCGTCGTAGTTGGGCGCCTTGCCACCGCGCAGGATGACGTGGCAGTCGGCATTGCCGCGGGTCTCGACGATGGCGACCTGGCCGTTCTTGTGCACCGACAGGAAGTGGTGGCCGCGGGCGGCGGCCTGGATGGCGTCGGTGGCGATCTTGATGTTGCCATCGGTGCCGTTCTTGAAGCCGATCGGCGCCGACAGGCCCGAGGCCAGCTCGCGGTGGACCTGGCTTTCGGTCGTGCGCGCGCCGATGGCGCCCCAGGCGATCAGGTCGCCGATGTACTGCGGCGAGATCACGTCAAGGAACTCGGAGCCCGCCGGCATGCCCAGGCGGTTGATCTCCAGCAGCAGCTGGCGCGCGATGCGCAGGCCCTCGTCGATGCGGTAGCTCTCGTCGAGGTAGGGGTCGTTGATCAGCCCCTTCCAGCCGACCGTGGTGCGCGGCTTCTCGAAGTAGACGCGCATGACGATCTCCAGCGTGCCGGCGTACTTCTCGCGCTCGGCCTTCAGGCGGCGGGCGTACTCGATGGCGGCGGTCGGGTCGTGGATGGAGCACGGGCCGATGACGACGAGCAGCCGGTCGTCCTCCCCACTCATGATCTTGCGGATGCGCTGGCGCGTCTGGCTGATGAGCTGCTCCATCGGCGTGTTGCGGATGGGGAAGAAGCGGATCAGGTGCTCCGGCGGCGGCAGCGGCGTGATGTCGAGGATGCGCTCGTCATCGGTCGCGCTGGTCTTGTCGTCCTGCGAGTACCAGCGTTGGGCTTCAGGTTCGACGGAGTTGAGCTTGGCATTCATCGGATCAGCCTTTCGGGGCAAACGCAGGACGCGGAGGAAGCGAAAAAAAACCGCCGGGCTTTGGAGGCCCGGCGGTTTTGGGGGAGTCTGGGGTCAGCGCGCGCGCTCAGATCTCTCCACCGCCGGGGCGGGGAAAAAACCAAAAGCGAAAGTACACAGCGCGGGACATAGACTGAAATCTAGCACGACCGCGCCGGCGAGCTTTCGGCAGCGGGCAAGCGCGGGTTGTCGGCCCCATCAGCCCGACCCGCTCCCGCCCCCCACCAGCGCCCGCACCCGCAGTTGCTCCCAGGCATCGAAACGCGCCGCCAGCCAGTCGCCCCAGGCCGCCTCCCGCTGAGGCGCGGACAGCGCCGCCGCGCTCTGCAGGCGGGCCCATTCGGCACGGGCGTCGGCCACACGGGCGTCCCAGCGCGCCCATTCGGCCTCGACCTGCGCGACACGCTGCGCCGCCTGCGGGTGCTCGGGCACGGCCGCCACGGTCTCGTCACCCTTCGGCTGACCCGCCTCCAGCGCGAGGATGTCGCGCCACAGGCGCTGCTCTTCGTCGCCATAGAAGGCCTCGGCCGTGGCGCGCCCGAGATGCAGCCGGCGCACCGACTGCCGCTCCTCCAGCGCGAGGCGCCAACTCGCCGGGTCCGCCGGGATCACCGCCCGCTGCCAGCCGTGGCGCTGCAGGGCCAGGTACCGGTCCCACACCGACTGCAGTTCCGTCAGCGCGGGCGGCGGGAGGTCACGCGCGGCGGCAGCCCGCATGCGCTGGCCGATGACCTCGGGCGTCCACTCGCCCACGGTGCTGAGCCAGTAGTCGAGCCGCCGGCGCAGCGCACGGTCGATGACGAGGCGGCCCTGCGCATCGGCCCGCCAGGCGCCATCGGCCTCGGTGCCTTGCAGCGAGGCGGGCAGTGCCGTGGCGGACGGCGGGCCTCCCCACGCGCCGACGGGCGGTGCGGGCGCCGATGCGGTGGCATCAGTCACCGGGGCATGCGGCACCGTGCGAGCCGATGGCGCCGCCGGCGCCATCGCCCGCCGCTGCGAGGCCACGCAGCCCGCCACCACCGCGACCGCGATGGCCAGCGCAGCAGCGCGCCTCACAGCCCGGCGCCCTTGAGCCGGTTGGCGTGGGCGCGGTAGACCGAGACCGGGTCGGACGAGAACAGGCCGCGCAGGCCGAACACGTGGTTGACCTCGTCGATGTGGTTCCAGGCGTAGTCGTCGCGCAGCACCTGGCCCCAGTGGTTGGAGCAACGCGACACGAGCCCGTCGTTCGCCTCGAAGCCGAAGAACACACTGCTGGCGACGAGGAAGCCGTCGCTCACATCAAGCAGGTTGGTGCCGACCGACGTACCGCCCATGGAGTAGTAGCGGATGCCGTTCACCACCGCCGGGCCGCTGCCGCAGGCCGTGGTGGGCGCGCCCTGCGGAAAGCGCCGGTTGAAGTCGGCCGCACCGGCCGACGACAGCGACTTCAGCGACGCCAGCGCGTTCTGCGGATTGCCGCTGCTGCCCGACAGCGTCGCGATGACGCTGGACAGGCCGTTCACCACCGCTGCCACGGCGCCGGTCGTGCCGGTCGCGCCGGTGATGCCGGCGATGGCATCGGCCACCTTGCTGCCCTGGTGCGGCGTGCCCATCGTCGTCACGCTGGCCACCAGGTCGGGTGCCACGGCCGCGACGTAGCGGATGGTGTTGCCGCCATGGCTGTGGCCGATCAGGTTGAACTTCGTGTGGCCGTAGCGGGCCTTCAGCGTCTGCAGCTCCCTGAGCAGCTGCTCGCCGCGCACCTCGGTGCTGTTGCTCTGCGACACGCTGGCCGTGTAGACCACCGCGCCGCCCGCGCGCAGCTCCGACGGCACGCCGTAGAAGTACTGCACCGGCCCGAGGGCATCGAAGCCCAGCAGGCCGTGCACGAGCACGATGGGGTGTCGGGTCTGGGTGTAGGTGTCGGCCGAGGCGCCGAGGCTGGCGCAGCCCAGGGCCAGGACGGCCATGCAGCGGCGCACCAGCGTGCGCCAGTTCACTTGCGAAATCATTGCCTGTCTCCGTTGATGTTTTTGGAAGGACAGGACGCGCACCGCCGAGGGCAGGGCCGACCGGGGTTCACGTCCCCTGGTCCAGCCGACTTCACTGGATCAGCCTGTGGAGTGTGCAGAGTCCCGGGAACTCGGACCTCGGCATCCCCACGAACCTGGTTTGGAGGACAGACAGCGGCGTGACTCCCGCTTCCTGCACGGTCCCCTGCAGCGGGCAAGTCCGGCTTGACCCCGCGGGACGCTTGGCGGTCAATCCACGATCCAACGCCCGGAGACAAGCCATGCAAAGACGCCATGCGCTGGGCGCCGCCGTCACCGGCCTCGCGGCCGCCGGCTGTGCCAGCACCGCCCCCGCCGCCGAGGCGGCCTCGCCCTTCCAGGTCGCGCGGGCCTCGGTGCCGATCGCAGGCAGCCCCGAGGTCTTCCCCGTGCGCCGCATCTATTGCATCGGCCGCAACTACGCGGCCCACGCCCGCGAGATGGGCTCGGACCCGACCCGCGAGCCGCCGTTCTTCTTCCAGAAGCCCAGCGACGCCGTGCAGTTCGTGGCGCCCGGCCAGACGACCGACCACCCCTATCCGCCGCTGACCAAGAACTACCACTACGAGCTGGAACTGGTCGCGGCCCTGCACCAAGGCGGCCGGAACGTGCCGGTGGAGAAGGCGCTGGATCTCGTCTACGGCTACGCCGTGGGCCTGGACATGACCCGCCGCGACCTGCAGCGCGGCATGGGCGACCAGAAGAAGCCGTGGGAAATCGGCAAGAGCTTCGACCGCTCCGCACCCATCGGCCCCATCCACCGCGTGGCCCAGGTCGGGCATTTCACGTCGGGCGCCATCACGCTCAAGGTCAATGGCCAGGTGAAGCAGGACGCCAACCTGAACCAGATGATCTGGAACGTCGCCGAGCAGATCGCCCAGCTGTCCCAAGCCTTCGAGCTGATGCCGGGTGACCTGATCTTCAGCGGCACGCCCGAGAACGTCGGGCCCGTGGTCCCGGGCGACCTGATGGAAGGATTGATTGCCGGGCTGCCGCCCTTGCGCGTGAAGGTGGTGGCAGGCTGATCAGGCCGTGCCGCCCACGGTGAGGCCGTCGATGCGCAGCGTCGGCTGGCCCACGCCGACCGGCACGCTCTGGCCTTCCTTGCCGCAGACGCCCACGCCGGTGTCCAGCGCCATGTCGTTGCCGATCATGCTGACGCGGGTGAGCGCGTCCGGGCCGTTGCCGATGATGGTGGCGCCCTTGACCGGGTACTGGATCTTGCCGTTCTCGACCCAGTAGGCCTCGCTGGCCGAGAACACGAACTTGCCGCTCGTGATGTCCACCTGGCCGCCGCCGAAGTTGGTGGCGTACAGGCCCTTCTTGATCGAGGCGACGATCTCCTTCGGGTCGTCATTGCCGCCGAGCATGTAGGTGTTGGTCATGCGCGGCATCGGCACGTGCGCGTAGCTTTCGCGGCGGCCGTTGCCCGTGGGGGCGACCTTCATCAGGCGGGCATTCATCGCGTCCTGGATGTAGCCCTTCAGGATGCCGTCCTCGATCAGCACGTTGCGCTGGCTGGCCGCGCCTTCGTCGTCGACGTTGAGCGAGCCGCGGCGGTCGGGCAGCGTGCCGTCGTCCAGCACGGTCACGCCCTTGGCGGCCACGCGCTGGCCGATGCGACCGGAGAAGGCGCTCGACCCCTTGCGGTTGAAGTCGCCTTCCAGACCGTGACCCACGGCCTCATGCAGCAGCACGCCGGGCCAGCCCGGGCCGACGACGACGGTCATCTCACCGGCCGGTGCGGGGCGGCTCTCCAGGTTGGTGAGCGCGGCGTGCACGGCGTGGTCGACGTAGCTCGCGATCATCTCGTCGGTGAAGTAGGCAAGGCCGAAGCGGCCGCCGCCGCCACCCGAACCGATTTCGCGGCGGCCGTTGCTCTCGGCGATGACGGTGATGGACAGGCGCACCAGCGGGCGCACGTCGGCGGCGAGCGTGCCGTCGGCGCGGGCGATCAGCACCACCTCGTGCTCGGCCGCCAGGCCGGCCATGACCTGCGCCACACGCGGGTCCTTGGCACGGGCCATCTTCTCGGCGCGCTCCAGCAGCGCGACCTTGGCGGCGCTGTCGAGGCTGGCGATGGGGTCGGCCACGCCGTAGAGCTCGCGGCTGCCGGCCACGCGGCTTTGCGAGGGCACCTTCACGCGGCGGCTCTGACCGGCGGCGGCGATGGTTCGCACGGTGCGGGCAGCGTCCAGAAGTGAGTCGAGCGAGATGTCGTCGGAATACGCAAACGCCGTCTTCTCGCCGGCCACGGCGCGCACGCCCACGCCCTGGTCGATGCTGAAGGAGCCGCTCTTGACGATGCCCTCCTCCAGGCTCCAGCCCTCGGCGCGGGTGGTCTGGAAGTACAGGTCGGCATCATCGACGCGGTGCTCGGTGATGACGCGCAGCGCCTGGGCGAGCGTCGCCTCGGTCAGGCCGAAGGGCTCCAGCAGTTGCGAGCGGGCGGTGGCCAGGCGGGCCAGGGTGGGTTCGACAGCGATCATGGCCCGATTCTAGGAAGTCGGCCGTCAGCCCTTGCAAGAGATGGACATCCTTCTTTACCGATTCGCTGTCGGCGCCGGCGCGAGACCCGTCGTTGTGGAGGGGCCTTGTCACCGCACCCTCCGAAGGAGCTCATGATGAAGACCTCGCACAAGACCCTGATCGCCCTGCTGACCCTGGCCGGCGCCAGCGCCTTTGCCCAGACGCCGGGCACCAACACCCCGCGCGTCGACCAGCGCGAGGCCAACCAGCAGGCCCGCATCGCCCAAGGTGCCGCCAGCGGCAGCCTCACGCCGCAGGAGACGCAGCGCCTGGAGAAGGAACAGGCCCGCATCGGCAACGCCGAAGCCAAGGCCAAGGCCGACGGCACGGTCACCGCCAAGGAGCGCCGCCGCCTGCACGCCATGCAGGACGGCGCCAGCCGCGACATCCACCGCAAGAAGCACAACGCCCGCGCGGCGAGCGCACCGGGCTGATACGGCCCCTTACAAAACAAGCCCTGGCTGTGCTCAGCTAGGGATGTCGCCGGGCCGCCTGCCCGGGAACCATGCGGCGCAACGGAGTCCTCCGGAGCGCCGCATGAAGTTTCTGTTCGCCGCCGCCGTCGCCCTCGCCGGTGCGACCCCCTCGCTGGCCGCCACGCTCGTGGCCTCCGGCTTCAACCAGCCCCTCTTCCTGACCGCCCCGGCGGGCGATTCACGGCTCTTCATCGTGGAGAAGGGCGGTCGCATCCAGGTGCTGGCCAACGGTGCCAAGTCACTCTGGCTCGACCTCTCCGCCCAGGTGGACTCATCGGGCGAGCGCGGTCTGCTCGGCCTGGCCTTCGACCCGGGCTTTGCCAGCAACGGCCGCTTCTATGTCGACTACATCGACAAGACGAGCTTCAACACCGTCGTCGCCAGCTACACAGTCAATGCGGCCGGCGCCGTCAATGTGGGCAGTGCCCGCACGATCATCACGGTGGCGCAGCCGGCGAACCTGAGCAACCACAAGGCGGGTTGGATCGGCTTCAGCACGGCCGACCCCGGTCAGCTCTACATCGCCACGGGTGACGGCGGCAGCGGCAATGACCCGTCCAACAACGCGCAGAACCTGAACAGCAACCTCGGCAAGCTGCTGCGCATAACGCCGCTGGCCGGCGGCGGCTACAGCGTGCCGGCGGACAACCCTTTCGTCGGCGTGGCCGGCAACGACGAGATCTGGGCCTACGGCCTGCGCAACCCCTTCCGCAACAGCTTCGACCGGCTCACGGGCGACCTGTGGATCGGCGACGTCGGGCAGGGTGCGCGCGAGGAAATCGACTTCGCCTCGGCGGCCAGCGGCCTGGGGCGCGGGGCGAACTATGGTTGGCGGGTGCGCGAGGGGCGCATCGCCACACCCGGTATCAACGATCCAACGCCACCGAACCTGACCGACCCGATCTTCGACTACGACCACACGGTGGGCGCCGCGATCATTGGCGGCTACGTCTACCGCGGTGGCGCCGACGCCAGCCTGAACGGCAAGTACGTGTTCGGCGACTACGTGTCGGGGCGCATCTGGCGCCTGGACGGCAGCACCGCCACAGCGCTAGCCACGCCCTTTGCCGGCTCTCAGCTCACCAGCTTCGGTGAAGGGGGCGACGGGGCGCTGTACGCGGTCGGCAACGGCAGCGTCTACCTGCTGGCCGGGGCCGTGCCGGAGCCCGCACCGGCAGCGCTGCTGGCACTCGGGCTGACCGCCCTCAGCCTGCGTCGCCGCCGGCGTTCTTGATCGCCAGGCCCGCTTCGTAGAGCGGGTTGCGCGGCTCACCGGTGATCTGGGCGGCCAGGGCGACCGCCTGTTTCAGCGGCAGCTCGGCCATCAGCAGCTTCAGCACGCGCAGCGCCTCGGCAGGCAACGCCGTGTCGCTGGCGGCCTGGGGTGCGCGGGCATGCAGCACCAGCACGAACTCGCCGCGCTGGCGCTGGGCATCGGCAGCCAGCCACGCCGGCAGGGTCACCGCTTCGGCGGTGTGCACCTGCTCGAACTGCTTGGTCAGTTCGCGGCAGACGGTCACGCGGCGCTCCGGCGCGAGATCAGCCAGCAGGGTGATCAGTTCGGCGATGCGGTGAGGCGCCTCGAAGACCAGCTGACTCTGCCCTTCCACCGCCAGCACCGCCTGCAGCGCCGTGCGACGCTCGCCCGCCTTGGTCGGCAGGAAACCCACGAACGCGAAACCCTGCGCCACCGTGTCGCCGGCCACGCTCAGCGCCGCCGCCGCACTGCTCGGCCCGGGCAGCGGCAGCACGCGGTAGCCGGCGGCAGCCACCTGCTGCACGAGCACGGCGCCAGGGTCCGAGATGGCCGGCGTGCCGGCGTCCGACGCATAGGCCACGCGCTCACCTGCCGCCAGCCGCGCGAGCACCGCGGCACTCGCTTCGCGCTCGTTGTGCTGGTGCAGCGCGATGAGCGGCTTGTGCAGCCCCAGGTGCCGCAGCAGTGCGCCGCCCTGGCGGGTGTCCTCGCAGGCCAGGGCATCCACCAGGCCCAGGGCATGGATGGCGCGCAGGCTCAGGTCGGCCAGGTTGCCGATGGGGGTGGCCACGAGATACAGCGTGGCCCCCGGATACTGCTGACCGCCTGCCGCCGCAGCGGCAGCCTGGCGCAGGAGGGACTGGTCGGCGATGGCGATGTTCAAGGATGTCTTTCGGTCCAGGCCCGGCACGGGCGCACGCGGCCAGGCGGCCGAGGATCGGGCGCTGGCCCACCTGCATGCAGCAGGGCTGCGCTTGGTCGAGCGCAATTATCGAGTCGCCGCCGGCCCGAGCCGCCATGGCGGCGAAGTCGACCTCATCCTGCGCGACCGCGACGGCACGCTCGTCTTCGTGGAAGTGCGGGCCCGGGCCGATCGCCGCCACGGCGGCGCCGCAGCCAGCGTGACCGGCGCGAAGCAGCGGCGGCTCGTCTACGCAGCCCAGCATTACCTGCTGCGCTGGGCGAGCCCGCCGCCCTGCCGCTTCGACGTCGTGGCCATCGACGGCGACGCACTCGAATGGTTACAAGGGGCCTTCGAAGCGAGCTGACTATGATTCCGCGCTCATGACCGAACAACGTATTCAGCAGCAGTTCTTCGAAAGCGCCGACCTGCTCTACCAGGCGGCCGAGCAGTTGGCCCGCCCGCTGGCCATGGCCGGGCAGATGGTGGTGGAAGCCATCACCGGCGGCAACCGCATCCTGTGCGCCGGCCAGGGTCTGGCCAGCATGGAGGCCGACTACCTCGCCGCGCGCCTCGCCGGCCGCTTCGAGCAGGAGCGCCCGGGCCTGGCCGCCTGGAGCCTGTCCGCCCAGGCGCGTGACGCCGCGGGGCTCGACCTCGCCCGGCTGCTCCAGGCCCACGGCCACCCCGGCGACGTGCTCGTGATGATCGAGCCGCTGCGCGAGCAGCGCGACGCGTGGTCCAGCGCGCTGTCCGTGGCGCATTCGCAGGAGATGAGCGTCATTGCGCTCACCGGCGGCGCCACCGACGAATGGCGCGGCCTGCTGCAGGACACCGACATCCAGATCCGCGTCAGCCATGCGCGCGAGCCGCGCGTTATCGAGGCGCAGCGGGTGCTGCTGCACGCCCTTGTCGACGCTGTCGACGTCCAGCTGCTCGGCAGCGATGAGTAACCTGACTGAAAGCTTGATGATGAAGAAGTTGCCCCTGACCCTGGCTGCCGCCGTGCTGGCCAGCACACTGGCCACCGGCTGCGCGCCGCTGCTGATCGGCGGCGCGATGGTGGGCGGCGTCTCGGTCGCCACCGACCGGCGCACCTCCGGCACCCAGCTCGAGGACGAGACCATCGAGATCAAGGCCGGCGCCCGCATTCGTGAACAGCTGGGTGACCGCGTGCACATCAACGTCAACAGCTACAACCGCGTCGCGCTGATCACCGGCGAGGTGCGCAACGACGAGGACAAGGCCACTGTCGAACGCCTGGTGGCCGGTGTCGAGAACGTGACGAACGTGATGAACGAAGTCAGTGTCTCGATGCTCAGCTCGCTGACCAGCCGCTCGAACGACGTCGTCATCCAGGGCAAGGTGAAGGCACGGCTCATCGACGCCCGCGACCTGCTGAGCAACGCCTTCTACGTGGTGGTGGAGCGCGGCGAAGTGTTCCTGATGGGCCGTGTCACCGAGCGCGAAGCCAACCGCGCGACCGACATCGCCCGCGAGGTGAGCGGCGTGAAGAAGGTGGTGCGCGCCTTCGAGATCATTTCCGAAGAAGAACTCGCCCGGATCACGCCCAAGAAGCAGTGATGCATTCTTGAGCGCTGGATTCAGACGCAGAGGCACAGCGTCACAGAGAAACTGGACGCCCTTCGCGGAGCCCCAGCGTCTCTGTGACTCTGTGTCCCTGTGGCTTTGTTCCCGGCCAGCGCCCGAGGAGAGCCTGGCGCCTGCTGCTCAGAGGCGTTTGATCAGTGACGACGTGTCCCAGCGGTTGCCGCCCATCGCCTGCACGTCGGCGTAGAACTGGTCCACCAGCGCGGTCAGCGGCAGGCGGGAGCCGTTGCGGCGCGCCTCGTCGAGCACGAGGCCGAGGTCCTTGCGCATCCAGTCGACCGCAAAGCCGAAGTCGAACTTGTCGTCGACCATGGTCTTGCCACGGTTGTCCATCTGCCAGCTCTGGGCCGCACCCTTGCCGATGACGTCCAGCACCTGGTGCATGTCCAGGCCCGCGTTCTGCCCGAAGCGCACCGCCTCGGACAACCCCTGCACGACGCCGGCAATGCAGATCTGGTTGACCATCTTGGCCAGTTGACCCGAGCCGGGTCCACCCAGCAGCGTCACGGCCTTGGCAAAGGCCAGCGCCAGGGGCTTCATCGCGTCGAACGGCGCCGCCTCACCGCCGCACATGACGGTCAGCGCGCCATTCACGGCGCCCGCCTGGCCACCGGACACCGGCGCGTCGACGAAGGCGATGCCGCGCCCGGCACCGGCCGCATGCAGTTCGCGGGCGACCGCCGCGGAGGCGGTCGTGTGGTCGACGAACACCGTGCCCGCTGGCATGCCGGCGAAGGCGCCCTGATCGCCGAGCACCACGGAGCGCAGGTCGTCGTCATTGCCGACGCAGCAGAACACGAACTCCGCGCCCTTCACCGCCTCGGCCGGCGTGGCGGCAAAGGCCCCGCCGTATTCCTTCGCCCAGGCCTCGGCCTTGGCCGTGGTGCGGTTGTAAACGGTGACCTGGTGGCCAGCCCGTGCGAGATGGCCGGCCATCGGGTGGCCCATCACGCCCAGGCCGAGAAAGGCGACGCGACGGGGCGCGATGGATTCGTAAGTGCGATTGCTCATGTGATGGTGTGTCCGGAAGGCAAGTGCTGCCGCTACCCAGCGGCCGCCGCGGATCCGGCTCTGCCGGGCCGCCAGCGGCGCCCCCTTTGAGGGGGCCGGCGAAGCCGGTAGGGGGTGGTCAAAGAATCGTCAGGTGTTCGGTGCCGGTGGACAGGTCGCCGCTGCGGGCGCGTTCACTGTTGAGCTTGATCTGCAGGCGCAGGTCGTTGACCGAGTCGGCGTTGCGCAGCGCGTCTTCGTAGGTGACCTTGCCGGCCTCGTAGAGGTCGAACAGCGCCTGGTCGAAGGTCTGCATGCCCTGTTCGCGCGAGCGCTTCATCAGCTCCTTGATCTCGCTGATCTCGCCCTTGAAGATCAGGTCGGAGATCAGCGGCGTGTTCAGCATGATTTCGACGGCCGCGACCCGGCCCTTGCCTTCGCGGCGGGGCAGCAGACGCTGGCTGATGAGGGCGCGCAGGTTCAGCGACAGGTCCATCAGGAGCTGCTGGCGGCGGTCTTCGGGGAAGAAGTTGATGATGCGGTCCAGTGCCTGGTTGGCGCTGTTGGCGTGCAGCGTGGCCATGCACAGGTGGCCGGTTTCGGCGAAGGCGACCGCGTGCTCCATCGTCTCGCGGTCGCGCAGCTCGCCCATCAGGATGACGTCGGGCGCCTGGCGCAGCGAGTTCTTCAGCGCGGCTTCCCAGCTGTCGGTGTCCAGGCCCAGCTCGCGCTGCGTGACGATGCAGTTCTTGTGCGGATGCACGAACTCGATCGGGTCCTCGATGGTCACGATGTGACCGTAGGTCGTCTCGTTGCGCTCGTCGATCATGGCGGCGAGCGACGTGCTCTTGCCGGAACCGGTGGCGCCCACGACGATGACCAGGCCGCGCTTGTTCTGCACCACCTCGCGCAGCACCGGCGGCAGGTCCAACGACGCGATGGTGGGGAGCTGCGACGGGATCGTCCGCAGCACCATGCCCACCTGGCCCTGCTGGATGAAGGCGTTTACCCGGAAACGACCGATGCCGTGCGGCGAGATCGCGAAGTTGCACTCCTTCGTGCGCTCGAACTCGGCGGCCTGCTTGTCGTTCATGATGGCCCGCGCCAGCTGCAGCGTGTGCTGCCCGGTCAGCGGCTGGGGCGACACCTTGGTCATCTTCCCGTCCACCTTGATCGCCGGCGGAAATTCCGCCGTCAGGAACAGGTCCGAGCCCTTGCGCGACAGCATCAGCCGAAGCAGGTCGTTGATGAACTTCGAGGCTTGATCTCTTTCCATAACCTTGATCCTTCCGTCCCGCAGGCGGGCTGTTCGGGCCGAGCGCCGGGCCGCCCCAAGCCGGCCCGCCTTGCAAATCGCTGCGGGCCACGGCCGGCAGTGATTTGCACCCCCTCGGGGGGTGGTCCGGCGTACCCGCCGGACCGGGGGCACCGTGCTAGCCGGGGAAGTTCTCGGGAAACTTCGCCTTGGACCGCGCTTCGGCCGGCGAAATGATGTTGCGCCGCACCAGGTCCGTCAGGTTCTGGTCCAGCGTCTGCATGCCCTGGCTGTTGCCGGTCTGGATGGCCGAGTACATCTGCGCCACCTTGTTCTCGCGGATCAGGTTGCGGATGGCCGACGTGCCCAGCATGATCTCGTGCGCCGCCACGCGGCCCGAGCCGTCCTTGAGCTTGCACAGGCTCTGCGAGATCACGGCCACCAGCGACTCGGACACCATCGCCCGCACCATTTCCTTTTCGGCCGCGGGGAACACGTCGACGATCCGGTCCACCGTCTTGGCGGCCGACGAGGTGTGCAGCGTGCCGAACACCAGGTGACCCGTTTCCGCGGCGGTCAGGGCCAGGCGGATGGTTTCCAGGTCGCGCATTTCACCCACCAGCACCGCGTCCGGGTCTTCGCGCAGCGCCGAGCGCAGCGCGTTGCTGAAGGAGTGTGTGTGCGGGCCGACTTCCCGCTGGTTGATCAGGCTCTTCTTGCTCTCGTGCACGAATTCGATCGGGTCCTCGATGGTGAGGATGTGGCCGTACTCGTTCTCGTTGAGGTGGTTGATCATGGCCGCCAGCGTCGTGCTCTTGCCCGAACCGGTCGGGCCGGTCACCAGCACCATGCCGCGCGGCTTGAGGGCCAGGTCGGCGAACACCTTGGGCGCGCTGAGCTGCTCCAGGCTCAGGATCTTGCTCGGAATCGTCCGGAACACGGCGCCCGCGCCGCGGTTCTGGTTGAAGGCATTGACCCGGAAGCGCGCCAGGCCCTGGATCTCGAAGGAGAAGTCGACTTCCAGCGTCTCCTCGTACACCTTGCGCTGGGAGTCGTTCATGATGTCGTAGACCATGTCGTGCACCGCACGGTGGTCCAGGGCTTCGACATTGATGCGGCGCACGTCGCCGTGCACGCGGATCATCGGCGGCAGGCCGGCCGAGAGGTGCAGGTCAGAGGCCTTGTTCTTGACCGAGAATGCCAGCAGCTGAGTGATGTCCATGGTGTCCCAATAAAGAGCTCGGCTGATTATGGCGATCTACGAAGCCCTGCAAGCCACCAAAAACCGCATCACTGCGGCATGCGTCTCAGCTGGCCGTCCCCCCGAAGCGGTACAACTGCTCACCGTCAGCAAGACCTTCCCCGCCCAGGCGGTCCGGGAAGCCTTCGCGGCGGGGGCCTGCGCGTTCGGTGAGAACTACGTCCAGGAAGGGCTGGCCAAGATCGGCGAACTGGTCGACCTGCGCGGCCAGCTCGAATGGCATCTCATCGGCCCGCTGCAAAGCAACAAGACCCGCCCGGTGGCCGAACAGTTCGACTGGGTGCACACCGTCGACCGGCTGAAGGTGGCCCAGCGGCTGTCCGAGCAGCGGCCGGCCGACCTGCCGCCGCTCAACATCTGCCTGCAGGTCAACGTGAGCGGCGAAGACAGCAAGAGCGGCCTGCTGCCGGCGGACGTGGCCGGGCTGGCGCGGCAGGTGGTGACGCTGCCGCGGCTGCGGCTGCGCGGACTGATGGCGATCCCCGAGCCGGGCCCGGGCGCCGTCGCCCAGCACCAGGCGATGGCGGCGCTTTTCGAGTCGCTGAAGGCCGACGGCCTGCCGCTGGACACGCTGTCGCTCGGCATGAGTGCCGACCTGGAAGCCGCGATTGCCGCCGGCTCGACGATGGTCCGCGTGGGCAGCGCCATCTTCGGGGCCCGCAGTTGAAAGCCATCGGGCTGCTGACCCTGGTGTCCGCGCTGGCCACCGCCCAGCCCGTGCCGAACACCCTCGCCCAGCGCGCGCTGGCCTGCACCGGCTGCCACGGCAAGGAGGGCCGCGCCGCCGCCGACGGCTACTACCCGCGGCTGGCCGGCAAGCCGGCGGGCTATCTCTACAACCGGCTGCTCAACTTCCGCGACGGCCGGCGCGACTACGGGCTCATGAGCGAGCTGATCGCGCCGCTGTCCGATGCCTACCTGAAGGAACTGGCCGGCCATTTCGCCGCCCTGGACCTGCCCTACCCGGCCCCGCAGCCGGCCACGCTGCCGCCCGCCGACCTCGCGCGCGCCGAGCGCCTCATCCGCCAGGGCGACCCGGGCCGCAAACTGCCCGCCTGCGCGGCCTGCCACGGTGACAAGCTCACGGGCACGCAGCCCGCCGTGCCGGGGCTGCTGGGGCTGTCGCGGGACTACCTCAACGGCCAGCTCGGCGCCTGGCGCAGTGGTCAGCGCCGCGCCCAGTCGCCCGACTGCATGGCCCAGATCGCCCGGGCCCTGAGCGACACCGAGATCAACACCATCACCCAGTTCCTGGCCAGCCGGCCGTTGCCGGCGGACACCCATCCCGCCGCCGCGCTGCCCGCCCCCGCCCCCTTGGCCTGCGGCGGGGTCACGCCATGAAGCGCCTGATCGCCGCCGTGGTGCTGCTCGCGGCACTGGCCGTGGCGGCGGCGGCCGTGCTGCTGGTCTGGCAGCGCCACCTCTCGGACGACGCCCCGCGGTCCGGCACGCCGCCCGATCTGCAGCGCGGCGCCTACCTCGCGGCCGTCGGCAACTGCGCCGGCTGCCACACGGCCCGCGGCGGTGCCCGGCTGGCGGGCGGACGCCCCATCCCCACGCCGTTCGGCACGGTCTTCTCGTCCAACCTGACGCCTGATGCGACCGGCCTGAAGGGCTGGAGTGCGGATGACTTCTGGCAGGCGCTGCACCTCGGCCGCAGCCGAGACGGCCGCCTGCTCGTGCCGGCGCACCCCATCACCAACACCACCCTCGTCACGCGCGACGACGCGGATGCACTGCACGCCTGGCTGCAGGCGCAGCCCGCCGTCGAATCGCCGCGGCGCGAGCACGAACTGCGCTGGCCCTACGGCACACAGCTCGCGCTGGCCGCTTGGCGGGCCTTGAACTTCCGGCCCGGCGTTTACCAGCCCGAGCCTGCGCATGACGCCGCCTGGAACCGTGGTGCCTACCTCGCGCAAGGCCTGGCCCACTGCAGCGCCTGCCATGCGGCGCGCAATGGGCTCGGTGGCGACCACGGCCCGGCGGACTTCCGCGGCGGGCTGCTGGCCGGCCTGGGCTGGGTGGCGCCCTCGCTTCACGACCCCGCCGAGGCCGGCGTTCAGCGATGGCCTGACGACACGCTGCGCCGTTGGCTGCACGACGGCCATGCCGACGGCCACACGGCCCAGGGCCCGATGGCCGAAGTGGTGCTGGGCAGCACCTCGGCGCTGAACCATGACGACCTCGCCGCCATGAGCCGCTACCTGCGCAGCCTGCCGGAGTCCCCGGTGGCGCGCGCCAATTCGGTGCAGCCTGACGCACACCGCCGCGAGCGGGGCGCCAAGCTTTACGGTGAGCACTGTGCGGCCTGCCATGGCGAGCAGGGCCAAGGCCGCCGCGACGCCAGCGGCATCCTGGCCTACCCCGCGCTGGCCGGCAGCCGGCTCGTGGCGCAGGCCAGCGCGGCGAACTTGCTGCGCGTCATCGAACGGGGCGGCTTCGGACCGGCCACACCCGGCCACCCGCGCCCCTTCGGCATGCCGCCGTTCGCCGGCCAGCTCGATGCCGACGAACTCGCCGCCATCGCGAGCCACCTGCGCGAGTCCTTCGGCCACCATGCCGGCGAGGTCGATGCAGTCGAAGTCGTCCGCCTGCGTGCCGCGGCCACGCAACACTGAGCAAGCCCCGGGGCACGGGGGCCGACGTGAACGACTTCACGCCAAGCCTGACGGCACCGAATCAAATCGTCACGGGGCGCGACACACTGCGCGACAGCCCGAGGGTAGGGGCGCATAAAACACCGCCGTGAGGCATACATTCCCGTTGGATTCAAGCGCGGCCCTCCAGCCGCCGATACCCGAGATCACCGGACAAGGACCTGAACCGCATGAACTTCCTGACCCAACTGCGCATCGGCCAACGCCTGGCTGTCAGCTTCGGCCTGCTGATCGTGCTGCTCGTGGCGATCGGCGTGTTCGGCGCAACCAATGCCAACCGTCTGGCGAAGGACCTGGACCGCACCGCCAATTCCAGCCTCGTGAAGATCGGCGCCGCCAACGCCCTGGAAAGCCAGATCAACATCATTTCGCGCGCCGTGCGCGACCTGCTGCTGCTGGACACCGCCGGTGCGATCAAGAAGCAAAAGGCCGCCATCGCCGGCGCCCTGGAAGAGGCCGAGAAGCAGCTCGCCGGCCTGGAAGCCGCCGTGTCCGACGAGGAAGAGAAGGCGGCCGTCAAGGAAGTGCGCGAGCGCAAGGCCAAGTTCCTGACCGCGCTGGAGAAGTTCCAGAAGGTCCAGACCGACGGCAGCCCTGACGAAGCCCGCGAAAGCCTGATCACCGACCTGCGGCCCGCCCAGAATGCGCTGCAGGAAGGCCTGAAGAAGCTGGTCGACATGCAGTTCGACAACGGCAAGGAACTCGCCACCAAGGGCGGCGAACTGGCCCGCTCGTCGGTGCTGCTGACCTTCATCCTGGTGGCGGTGGCCGTGGCCATCGGCATCGGCGGCGGTATCGTCATTGCCCGCTCGATCGTCGGCCCCGCCCGCAAGGCGCAGCTGGCCGCCGAAGCCATCGCCTCGGGCGACCTGACGCAGGACATCCAGGTCGAGGGCCGCGACGAACTGAGCCAGATGCTGCAGGCCATGAAGGACATGCAGACCGCGCTGTCCGGCGTCGTGCGCGACGTGTCGACGGCCGCCAGCCAGGTCGCCGAGAACTCGGGCTCGATCGCCGACAGCAATGCCAACCTGGCCGAGCGCACGAACCGCTCTGCCGCCAGCCTGCAGAACACCGCCGCCTCGGTCGAGCAGATCGCCTCCACGCTCAAGGGCGCGAGCGACCTGACGCGCCGTGCCGCCGGCATCGCCGTGACGGCCCGCCAGTCGGCCAGCAACGGCGGCGCCGTGGTCTCCAAGGTCGTCGAGACGATGGAAGAGATCAGCGCCAGCTCCAAGAAGATCGGCGACATCATCGGCGTGATCGACGGCATCGCCTTCCAGACCAACATCCTGGCCCTGAACGCCGCCGTGGAAGCCGCCCGTGCCGGCGAGCATGGCCGTGGCTTTGCCGTGGTGGCGGCCGAAGTGCGCGCGCTCGCTCAGCGCTCCGCCGGCGCCGCGAAGGAGATCAAGGTGCTGATCCAGGAGTCGACGGTCAAGGTCGAGAACGGCACGACCCTGGTCAACAACGCCGGGGTCACCATCCGCAGCGTCGTGGACGAGGTCAACAACATGGGCCAGCTCATCGAGGAGATCTCTCACTCGGCCCAGGAGCAGGCCACGGGCGTGGGTGTCGTGAACGGCGCGATGAACGAACTCGACAAGGCCACCCAGCAAAACACCAGCCTGGTGGGTGAACTCAGCCGCTCGGCCGACGCCCTGCGCGACAGCTCCACCCGTCTCATCGAAGCGGTCGGCTTCTTCCGCGCCGCCTGAAACCGTTCACAACATCAGAGAGGGTTGCCATGTCATTCCTGCGTTCCGCCACCGTCCTTGCCGCCAGCCTGATGCTTGCGCTGGCCGCCCAGGCCACGCCCAAGATCATCAAGAAAGTGCCGCCCGAGTTTCCGGCCGAGGCGTCCAAGAAGGGCATCTCGACCGGCGTGGTCAAGGCCAAGCTGGTCATCGAAGCCGACGGCAAGGTCAGTGACGTCGAAATCCTCGAAGCCGAACCCAAGCGCGTGTTCGACCGCGCGGTGAAGGCCGCCCTGATGGAGTGGAAGTTCGAGCCCGGCGAAAAGGGCACGCACGAAGTCAAGCTCGTCTTCAAGAACGAAGACTGAGCGCCGGTCGCAGCCCGGGCGGCCTCAGCGCCGACTGGCGGCAGGCACCTCGGTGGCCTTGGCCTGCGGCATCCACCAGTGCAGACCGCCGGCCACCAGCATCACCGTCACGACGGCGCCGCCGGCGATCAGGCCCAGGCGCCGTTTTCTTTGGGCCTGACGCACCCGGACCGAACCCACGCCGACGGCCTCCCGCATCGCGGGATTGACCGCGGCGCGTTTGATGCGTCGGAGGTTGACGGCCTGCTTGCGGCCGTCACGCCCGGTCACAATTTCAAAGCTGAGCGTCTCGTCCAGCCGTGCGCCTTCACCGTCCGTCGGGAAGGCCGCAAGGCCCACGAAGACCTCATCGCCCCCGCCGACCGGCCGGATGGCGCCATACCCGGCGTCATGGTTCCACGCGCTAAGTACGCCTTCGAATCGCATATTCACCTCAACAACAACCCTTTGATCTTGGGGGATGCGGCGGGATCGGCCGCAACGGGATGTAAGGCACCGACAATCTTGCCCTTTCCTGCCCGACTCCGATAGCGCATGCCGATCAACTGGTTCCCCGGTCACATGAATGCCACCCGCCAGGCGATCAAGGATCGCGTCAAGGCGGGACTGGATGTGGTGATCGAGCTGCTCGACGCGCGTTTGCCTGGCTCCAGCAGCAATCCGCTGCTGGCGACACTCACGACCGGCCGCCCCTCGCTGAAGGTACTGAACAAGCAGGACCTTGCCGACCCCCTGATCACGGGCGAGTGGTTGGCCCATTACAACGGCCAGCCCCACACCCGCGCGATCGCGCTGGACGCCAGCGACCGTTCCCCCGCGCGGGCGCTGATCGCTGCCTGCCGGGAACTCGCCCCGCAGCGCGGTGACCTGCACAAGCCGATGCGGGTGCTGATCTGCGGCATCCCGAACGTCGGCAAGAGCACGCTGATCAACACCCTCGTCGGCAAGCGGGCCGCCAAGACCGGCGACGAGCCGGGCATCACCAAGACCGAGCAGAAGATCGTGCTGGAGAACGGTTTCTACCTGTTCGACACGCCCGGCATGCTCTGGCCGCGCATCGGCATCGAGCAAAGCGGCTACCACCTGGCCGCCAGCGGCGCGATCGGGCGCAACGCCTTCGACGAAGCGGAAGTGGCGCTGGAGTTGATCGCCGTACTCAAGCGTCGCTACCCGGCCGCGCTGCAGCAGCGCTACGGCCTGGCCGAGTTGGGGGAGGACGACGCCATCCTCGAAGCCATCGGCGTCAAGCGCGGCGCCAAGGTGCGCGGCGGGGCCGTGCAGATGCACAAGGCCGCCGAGGCCGTGCTGATGGACTATCGCCAGGGGCTGCTGGGCCGCATCACGCTGGAGACGCCGGCAGAAATGACCGCCTGGCAGCGCGCCGCCGCCGACGAGGAGGCGCGCAAGGCGGCCCAGCGCGAAGCCGAGAAAGCCGCCGACAAGGCCCGGCGCAGCGGCCGGCGCGCCGCGAGCAGCGGAGACGCCGCTTAGGCGCCTGCGCGGCACAGGGCTTGGCACCCGCGCCGGGGCGTGATTCCCCGGCCTTGACCGGCACGCGCGGCTGCCTATGCTCGGTCGACCGACTCTGCCCGCGCCGCCATGTCCCGACTCTCCCTGCTCGACCTCGCCTTCTTCATCGCTGAGAGCGAGGCCAGCCCCAAGCATGTGGCCGGGCTGCACATCCACCAGCTGCCGGCCGGCGTGCGCGGCAACGGCACGGCGTTCGCCAAGCAGCTCTACGAGGACTTCCTGGCGCACACCGACGTGCAGCCCCCTTTCGACCAGGTCATCCATTTCGTCTCGGCCACGCTGATGCCGAGCTGGCAAGCGGCCGAGCACGTCAACCTGGCCGAGCACGTGTTCTTCCACAAGCTCAAGCCCGGCGCCAACGACCGCGAGGCCCTCTACGCGCTGACCGCGCGCCTGCACGAGCCCGTGCTCGACCGCAGCCGCCCGCTGTGGGAGGTGCACGTCATCGCCGGCCTGTGGGACCGCCAGTTCGCCGTGTACTACAAGATGCACCACGCGGTCGCTGACGGCATCACGATGACGCGCTGGGGCGTGGAGTCGCTGCGCACCACGCCGGACGACGACACGCTGACCCCGGTCTGGACGATCGACCACACCCGCCGCAGCGGCCGCGGGCGCAAGAAGCGCCTCGACCAGGCGGTGGCCGGGACCGTCTGGAAGCAGCTCACGGCCAACAGCAAGCGCGCCGTCGGCATCGGGCGCCTGACGGCCATGCTGGCGCTGGAGGCCGTCAAGCTCACGAAGAACGCCATCGCCCTGCCCTTCATGGCCAGCGGCAACACGCCCTTCACCGGCAATGCTACGCCCGGCCGGCAGTTCGCCACCGCCGCCGTGCCCATGGAACGCATCGACGCCATCCGCAAGGTGGCACGCGCCACGCTCAACCATGTCGCCCTGACCTGCCTGGACGGTGCCATGCACCGCTACCTGGCCGACGAGGGCGTGACGCTGGACCGGCCGATCACGATCCAGATGCCGGTCAACCTGCGCCGCGAGGGCGAGAAGGCGGCGGGCAACAAGATCGGCATCATCCTCGTGGACCTCTCCCCGCCGACCGACGACGCCTACGTGCGGCTGCGCAACGTCGGCTACTCGCTGCGCAACGTGCGGGCCATGATCGACGCGGTGGCGCCCGAGGCGGTCGAGACCTACACCATCCTCACCGGCCTGCTCGGCCAGATCGCCGGCATGCTCAAGCTGGCCGACGTCGTCACGCCGATGGGCAACACGCTCGTCTCCAACGTGCCCGGCCCGGCGGAGCGGCTCTACCTCAGGGGCGCGCCGCTGGCCGAGATGCACCCCGTCTCCACGCTGCCGGCCACGCACCTGCTCAACATCACGCTCTTCAGCTACGCCGGCACGCTCTACTTCGGCCTGATCGCGACCGACGCCCTGCCCAACCTCGGCCGGCTGTCGGCCTACATCGAGGAAGAGATCGCCACGCTGGAAGCCGCCGTGGGCATCGCATGACGCTGCCGCTCTTCCCGTCGGCCTGGATGACCGAGGACCACCGCCTGCTGCAGGACAGCGCCGCGCGCTTCTTCGCCGAGCAGTGGCAACCGCGGGCGGCCGGCTGGCGCACCGCCGGGCTGATGGAGCGCAGCACCTGGCAGGAAGCCGGCGCGCAGGGCCTGCTGTGCGCGGCCATGCCTGAAGGGCTGGGCGGTGGCGGCGGTGACTTCGGCCACGAGGCCGTCATCGTGATGGCGGCCGCGCGGGCCAACCTCGGCGGCTTCGGTGGCAGCGTCCATTCCGCCATCGTCGCGCCCTACCTGCTGCATCACGGCAGCCCGGCCCAGCAGGCCCGCTGGCTGCCGGCGCTGGCGCGTGGCGAGCGGGTCGGTGCCATCGCCATGACCGAGCCCGGCACCGGCTCGGATCTGCAAGCCATCCGCACCCGCGCCCGCCGCGACGGCGAGCACTACGTCATCAGCGGGCAGAAGACCTTCATCACCAACGGCCAGAACGCGGACCTGATCATCATCGTCTGCCGCACGAACGACGCGCCCGGCGCGCGCGGGCTGTCCCTGCTCGTGGCCGAAATCGACGAGGGCACGGCGGGTCTCACGCGCCGCCGCCTCGACAAGGTGGGCCTCAAGGCGCAGGACACGAGCGAACTCTTCTTCGACGACCTGCGCGTGCCGGCCAGCCACCTGCTGGGCGCCAGCGAGGGCCTGGCCTTTGCGCAGCTGATGGGCGAACTGCCGCAGGAGCGGCTGGTGATCGCCTGCCAGGCCGTCGCCATGATGGAGCGCGCACTGGCCGACACCATCGCCTACGCCAAGCAGCGCACCGCCTTCGGCCAGCCGATCTGGGCCTTCCAGAACACCCGCTTCGTGCTGGCCCAGGCGCAGAGCGACCTGCTGGCCGCCCGCGCCCTGCTCGATGCCGCGATCGGCGCCCATCTGCAAGGCACGCTCGACGCCGCCCGCGCTGCCCTGGTGAAGGCCTGGTGCAGCGACCTGGTGTCGCGCCTGACCGATGCCTGCCTGCAGCTCTTCGGCGGCTACGGCTACATGCTGGAGACGCCGATCGCCGAGCTCTGGGCCGATGCCCGCGTGACCCGCATCTACGGCGGCACCAACGAGATCATGAAGGAGCTGGCCTCGCGCTCGATGTGAGCCGCCAGCCGGTCAGCCGGTGCGGCGCAGCACGAAGAAGAACGGCTGGCGGGCGCCCTTCTGGTCCATCAGCCCGAGCACGGTGTCGTCGTCCAGCCGGCGAAAGCAGTCATGGATCGGCAGCCGGTCGTACACCATCGCCGCACTGACCCGGCCCCGGTGCGCCACCTGCCGCAAGCGCGCGCCCGAGCGGCGCGTGGACAGCAGCGGCAGCAGCCACTGCAGCGCCCGGCCGATGGCAGGTGACTTCGGCAGCGGCCAGCGGTCCAGCCAGGGCAGTGACGGCGCCATCCAGCGCGGGTTCAGCGCCAGCGTGCCACCGCCGCGGCGGGCGAACAGCAGCGGGTGGACTTCGTCTGCGGCATCGAAGCGTTTGCCCCACCAGCCGTAGGCTTCCAGCGCGCCGTCCAGCGGGTGACCGGTCGGAAAGCCCTCGCCGCGCCAGGTGCCGAGCATGAAGTCGTCGGAGACCTCGGGCAGCGAGTCGAACAGGGCCAGGGCGGATGCGGTGTCGTGGGTCGGCATGTCTGGGCCATCATCCAGCCTCACACCGCAGGAGACAAGATGTTCGACGCCTACCTCTACGACCATTGCCGCACGCCGCGGGGCCGGGGCAAGCCCGACGGCAGTCTGCATGCCGCAACGCCGATCAGGCTCGCGCGCACGCTGCTCCAGGCCCTGCAGCGTCGGCACGACCTGGACACCGCACGCGTCGACGACGTCGTGCTCGGCTGCGTGACGCCGATCGGCGAGCAGGGCGGCGACATCGCCCGCATCGCGGTGCTCGACGCGGGCTGGAGCGAGCGGGTGGCCGGCATCACGCAATCGCGCTTCTGCGCCTCGGGCCTGGAGAGCGTCAACCTCGCCGCGGCCAAGGTGGCCAGCGGGTTCGAGCAGCTCGTGGTGGCCGGCGGCGTGGAGAGCATGAGCCGCGTGCCGATGGGCAGCGACGGCGGCGCCTGGCTGCTGGACGAGCGCGTCGTGCAGGCCATCGGCTTCGTGCCCCAGGGCATCAGTGCCGACCTGATCGCCACCCTCGAAGGCTTTTCCCGCGCCGAGCTCGATGCCTGGGCGGTGCGCTCCCACCAGCGTGCGGCGGCCGCGCGTGCGGCGGGCCACTTCGCCGGCGCGCTGGTGCCCGTGCATGACGAAGCGGGCGCGGTGCTGCTGGCCGAGGACGAGACCATCCGCCCGCAGACCACCCCCGAGGCGCTGGCTGCGCTGAACCCGAGCTTCGTCAAGCTGGGGGCGAAGTTCGACGCGCTGGCACTGCGCAAGTACGCCCAGGCCGGCGCCATCGAGCACCGGCACCATGCCGGCAACTCGTCGGGCATCGTGGATGGCGCAGCCCTGGTGCTGGTGGGCTCGCGTGCGGGCGGCGAGGCGGCCGGCCTGAAGCCGCGGGCGCGCATCCGCGCCGCGGCCGTGACCGGCAGCGAGCCGACCCTCATGCTCACCGGCACGACGCCCGCCTGCGAGAAAGCACTGCGCCAGGCCGGCATGCAGGCCCGCGACGTGGACCTGTGGGAGATCAACGAGGCCTTCGCGGCCGTGCCGCTCAAGACGGCGCGCGACCTGGGCCTCGACCTCGACCGCGTCAACGTGAACGGCGGCGCGATCGCGCTCGGTCACCCGCTCGGCGCGACCGGCGCGATGCTGCTCGGCACGCTGCTCGACGAACTCGAACGGCGTGATCTGCAGACGGGCGCCGTGACGCTGTGCGTGGGTGGTGGCATGGGCATCGCCACCATCATCGAGCGCCTCTGAGGCGCGCTACAGGCGGATCCAGCCGCCGATGCGCAGATGCCAGCGGCCGCCCTGGTTCTCCCAGCGGTGCGGCTCGTAGCGGTAGCCGGCGCGGGGGCGGTCGTAGTAGCCGGGCACCCAGACGTGCCGGCCGCCGCTCCAGCCCCAGTAGCCGTTGATCCAGACTGCGCCCGGGTAGGGCATCACGGGCACGACTTCGGCGTAGGGCGGCGGCGGCGGGGTGTCGACCACGACGACACCCGGCTCGGCCACGTAGCCCACGCGGTGCGCCGGCACCACCACACAACCGGCCAGCAAGGCCATCGAAGCCGCCGCGGCGGCGAGCAGCAGGCGCTTCATCGCGCAAGCGCCAGTTGGACGCAACCGCCATGCCGCGCGGGCACGACGATGCAGCCCGACAGCAGGGCTGCCGAGGACAGCAGTGAAATGGCCAGGGCCAGTCGTTTCATGGGGCAACTCCAGGCCGCTGCAGGTGCGGCCGTGAGCCAGTAACTCAGCCTGGGTCGCCGCGGATGACGGTGTCACAGACCTTTACGTGAGGATCTTCACGCCCTGCCCCCGAGCCCGAGCTGCGGGGCGCCCTCCAGTTGGGGCGTCAGGGCCGAGCTATCCTCCGCACCCTTGCCTTGCCCCCTGAGATGCCCATGAACCGACTGCTTCCGGCCCTGCTTTGCCTCGCCCTGGCCGCGTGTGCCGACACGCCTGCGCAACAAGACGTGAACCTCGCCATGCCGAGCGACATGGTCTGCCAGACGGAAACACCGACCGGCAGCAACATGCCCAAGAAGCGCTGCCGCACCGAAGCGCAGCGCCGGGCGGAGCAGGACCAGGTCAAGGACTTCGAGCAGAACCGCCGCACCAGCCCCGGCGACCCGATGGGCCGCTGAGTCAGGCGCGCGGCGTGCGCGCGTCGCGGGGCAGGCTGGCCAGGCAGAGCATGCCCAGCGCCAGCACCCCGGCTGTCAGCCACAGGGCGGCATCGAAGCTGCCGCTGGCCTCCACCATGCGCCCGGTCAGGGCGGGTGCGCTCACCTGGGCGACGCCGTAGCTCAAGGTCAGCCGTGCCATGGCCTTGCCCGGGTTGGCCGGCGAGCGACGCCCGACGAGTGCCAGCGTCAGGCTGACGATGCCGATGAAGGTGGCGCCGTACAGCAGCGCGCCCGCCAGTGCCGCCACGAGGCCGTGCGCCAGCACCGGCAGCAGCACGCCGACGATCTGCACGCCGAAGGCCAGCAGCAAGGCGCCCACGTCACCGAGTCGACGCGCGATGCGGTCCCACACGAACACCGCCGGCGTGGCCGCCAGGCCCACCAGCAGCCAGGCCCAGGGCCCCTGCCCGGCCAGCAGCGGCTGCTTCTCGACGATGGCCACCGTGAACGTGGCGTTGATGACGAAACCCCAGCCCGCGCAGAAGTAGGCCGCCACCATCAGCGCCATCCAGCGCCGGTTGGGCGCGTCACCGCCGGCCGCCTTGGCTCCCACGGGCGGCACCGGCGGACGCCACAGCCAGGCCGGCACGAGAAAGGCCAGCCCCAGCAGCGCGAAGCCTTCCCACTGCGCCGCCCAGTCCAGGCGCAGCCCGGACATGCCCATCGCCCCCACGGCCGAAACGACGATGCCCAGGCCGAGCCCGATGAAGTACAGCCCCAGCTCGGGCCGCCGGCCCGCACGAATGAGCCAGCCCTGCACCAGCCCCGAGCCCAGCAGCATGCCGGCCGCGCCGCACAGGCCCCCGAGGTAGCGCGACACCGCCCAGACCCCGAACGACGAACTCCAGCCCATCAGCGCCGTGATCAGCAGGGCCAGCGGCAGCCCGAGGCTGTAGAGCCGATGCCGCCAGGCCGGGCTTTCGACCCACGAGGCCAGCAGCGCACCGCTCATGTAGCCCGCGTAGTTGATGGCCGCCAGCAGGCCACCGTCCGCCACGCCGAGGCCGGCCTGCGCATGCATCTGCGGCAGCATGGGCGTGTAGGCGAAGCGCGCCAGGCCAATGGTCAGCACCAGCGCGCAGATGCCGCCCAGCAACACCTGCCAGGCCTGCAGCGCGGGTGCCGGCGACGCGGTGGCGGGAGATGGGGGCATGGTCAGGTTGTACCAGTTGGGGTTGAACCCCGGCTTGCAAACGGGCGACACGCACCCACTTCCCCGGCATGGCCCTGTTCATCTGCTTCAGCCTCGCCGTGCTCGCCGCCGCCGGCATCGCCCTGTGGCCCCTGTGGGTGCGGCGGCGCCGCCAGCGCATCGCCGCACGCCCCTTCCCGGCCGCCTGGCGCCGGCTGCTGCGCCGGCACGTGCCGCTCGTGAGCCGCCTGCCGGCGCGCCAGCAACTGCGGCTGAAGGGCCTGATGCAGGTCTTCCTGGCCGAGAAGCCGATCATCGGCTGCCGCGGCCTGCGCGTGACCGACGAGGTGCGCGTCACGATCGCGGCGCTCGCCTGCCTGCCGCTGCTGGGCGCGGCGCGGGGTCTCTACCCGGAACTGCGCCAGGTGCTCGTCTACCCCAGCGCCTTCGTCGTGGACCGGCCGGTGACCGAGTCCGGGGGCGTCCTGTCCGACCAGCGCCGCGTGCTGGCCGGCGAGAGCTGGAGCCAGGGCCAGGTGCTGCTGGCCTGGGATGAAGTCAAGCGCGGGGCGGCCACGCCGGGCGACGGGCACAACGTGGTCATCCACGAGTTCGCGCACCAGCTGGACCAGGCCGGCGGCCCGGCCAATGGCGCACCGGCCCTGCCCTCGGCCGACGCCTACCGGCGCTGGTCCACGGTGATGCAGAACGAGTTCGATGCGCTGCGCTGGCGGCTGGCGCGGGGGGAGCCGGGGCTGATCGATGCCTACGCGGCCACCGACCCGGCGGAGTTCTTCGCGGTGGTCAGCGAGCTGTTCTTCGAGCGGCCGATCGAGCTGGCTGCCGGGCACCCGGCGCTGTACGGCGAGCTGAGTGCCTACTACCGGCTGGACCCGGCGAGCTGGGCGTCCTGATCAGAAGCCGAGCGAGGCGAGCAGGTCGTCGACGTCGTCCTGCTTGAGGGCCTTGTCGGGCGTCTGCACGCCGCCGAGTTCCGGCGGGGCGATGGGTTCGACCGGGGCCGGCAGCGAGTTCATCAGGTCGCGCAGCGGCGGCTCCGCGCGCTCCATCATCTTGCTGACCTTGTTGATGACCTGACCGGAGAGATCCTGGAAGTCCTGCGACATCATGATCTCGGTGTGCAGCGACTTCTCGCGCGCCGCAAAGCTGGCGGCATCGGCCGCGTAGGCGGCGCAGAGCTTCATCAGGGCGCGGGCGCGGTCCTGGCTGATGTTGGTCGAGAGGGCGAGGCGGTTGAGCGCGTCCGACAGCTCGCGGCCCTTCTTGCGCACGGCTTCGGCGTCTTCCTGGGCGGCTTCGACGAGGTTGAGCACCTTGGTCGCGGCCTGCTCGGTCATGCTGCGCACGTAGGCCAGGCGCTCGCGGGCGTCAGGCAGTTCGTCCACGACGTTGTGCAGGATCTGGGCGGCGTCGGCCCGGATCACGGCCTGGATGGATGCGTCGGACATGGAGAACTCCCTCGATGCGCCCGCCACCAGCGACAGGCTCGGAGCAGTTTAGGAGTCTTGCCCCCCGGCGCAAGCGCCTGACAACCGGTCGAACGCGGCCTTTATCACGCTGCACGCGGCCAACGACCTCAGGCTTTGCCGAGGTGCGCCTGCAGGGTTGTGACTTGTGTCTCACTCAGGCGGCCGGCGGCCTGGGCCAGGGCCAGCTGCCGCCGGGCGAGCGCCTGCAGCAGGTCGTCGTCCAGGCCCGCGGCGGCGAGCGCCTGGAGGTGGCGGGCCAGCACGCCCACGTCGGCACGCGCGACCGGGCCGGACACCGCGCCCGGCAAGCCGCGCGCCAGTGCCGTCGCCAGCGCGCCCTGGGTCAGCGGCGTGAGCGCCGCCAGCGCCTCGCCCTCGGCGAGCCCCGCCGAGCGCCACAAGGCCTGGGCGTCGGCCAGCACGGCCAGCACGCCACTGGCCGCGAGGTTGGCAGCCGCGTGATAGGCCGCCCGGGCCGGGGCGCTCATCGGCGTGGGCAGCGCCAGAGGCACGAGGCCCATCGCCCGGGCGAGCGCTTCGAGCGCCGGCCGGTGCGCGGGGTCGGCCTCGATGCCCACATGCGCACCGGCCAGGTCGGCATCACCGGCGAGCAGCTTCAGCGGATGGAAACCCGCCGCCGCCGGCGCTGGCGCCACCGCGGACAAGGGCGTGGCGCCGCTGCAATGCAGCGCGAGCTGCCCGGCCCGCCACGGCAGCGTGGCCGCGGTGGCCGCGATGTGGTCGTCGGGCACCGTCAGCCAGACCCAGTCGGCCGCACGCACGGCCTCGGCCGGCGCGAGCTCGCCGGCGGCTGGCGAGCGGCGGCCGATGACCACCGTCTCGCCAGCCGCGCGCAGCGCCGGCACCAGCGCCCGCGCCAGCCGGCCGTAGCCGATGACGGCGTGCGCCCGGCGCCCTGACGACAGGCTCAAGGCTTGACGAACTTGAGCGTCATGCGGTCGCTCTCGCCGATGGCCTGGTACTTCGCGCGGTCCTTGTCCTTCAGGGCGTAGGTGGGCGGCAGCGTCCAGACGCCGTCCGGGTGGTCCGCCGTGTCCTTCGGGTTGGCGTTCACCTCGCTGCGGCCCGCCAGCTTGAAGCCGGCGTTCTCGGCGAACTTGATGACGACCGCCTCATGCACGTAGCCGCTGTCTGCCTTCGGGTCCTGCGGGCGCGAGGCCGGCAGGCGGTGCTCTTCCACGCCGAGCACGCCACCCGGCTTGAGGGCCTTGAAGGCGGCGTCGAACACGGCCTGCGCCTTGCCGTCGCCCAGGCTCATCCAGTTGTGCACGTTGCGGAAGGTCAGCACCGCGTCGGCCGTGCCGGCGGGGGCGATGTCGAGCAGGCCCTTGGCAGCGTCGAAGGTCGTGATCTTGACCTTGCCGTAGACGCCCATTGATTCCATCTTGGCTTTGAAGCGCACGCTGCCGCCGTCGGCCGCGTAGAGCTGGCCGGCCTCGCGCAGGTAGGGCGCCAGAATCTCGGTGTACCAGCCGCCGCCCGGCGCCAGCTCCACCACGGTGTCGGTCGGCTTGATGCCGAAGAAGCTCAGCGTCTCGTAGGGATGGCGCGCCGCGTCGCGGGCGACATTGCCGACGAGCCGGTTGTCGGCCGCAACAGCAGCCTTCAGCGGGTCCGAGGCTTGGGCGTGGGCACCCGCGATGGCGGCGGTGGCGAGCGCGGCGGTGAGCCAGATCTTCATGGGGGGTCGTCTCCTTGTGGGGTAGAGCGAGTATCCGGCCTCGCACAAGACCGTGCCGAACGTCAGCCCACCCAGCCGAACCAGCGCCCCAGGGTGTCGAAGAGCATCGTGACCACCGCGATGGGCAGCGGCAGACCCAGCAGCGTGCCGATCAGGTAGTGCCGCAGCTTCACGCCCGACAGGGCCAGCGTGTAGTTCAGCGCCGGCACCGAATGGAAGATCAGGCGCAGCAGGACGATGCTGCGCACCGGCTGCGCATCCAGCCGGGCGAAGAGCCGGCGCGCGAGCGGGTGATCCAGCTCGCGCAGGGCATCGGCGCCCAGCAGGCGCACCACCACGAAGGTGACGGTGCAGGAGATGCAGGCTGCGGCGTAGGTGGTCAGCGCACCCCACACCGGCCCGAGGGCCAGCACGGCGGCCGCCAGGAAGAAGCCGCCGGGCACGTGCACGAGGTTGGCCAGCACGAACAGCGCGGTGAAGATCGCGAAGCCGCCGAGCTGATGCTCGGCAAAGCGATGCCGCACCGACTCCAGGCCGAGCTGGCCGCGCAGCCCGCTGGCTTCCACGGCGCCCCAGAGCACGGCCACGAAGAGCAGCAGCACCAGCCACCGCCAGCGGCTGCGAGCGCGGCGGGGCCAGGTGGAGTCGGGAGGGTTCAACGCTTGGGCTTGGGCGGCTTCTTGGAGCCGGAAGTATCGGCCGGCGCGACCACGCCCTTCACGGCGGCCTGCGCGAGCTTGAAGAACACGTCGGTGTTGTCGATCACGCCGGTGAAGGCCAGCGCGCCCGGGCCGTAGGCCGACAGCGGCACGTCGGTGGCGGTGTGCACCGCCTGCTCGCCCGGCACCTGGCCGGTGACGAGGTACTCGCCCAGCGCATCGTCACGCTCCTGCGCATTGGCCGGGTACCACTTCAGCGGTGCCTGGCTCGCGAAGGGCTGCTGGCCGTCACGCTGCGGGGTCTTCTTGGTGCGCCAATCTTCATAGCGATCGGCATTGGCGCCGTAGCCGACGAGCAGGCGGTAGTCGATGTCGGTCGTCTCCGGGTAGCCGTCGGCCGCCAGGCGGTAGCGCGGGAAGCCGGCCTTTTCGTAGACGCCCACGACGCCGTTGCGCAGGTTGGCCACGCCCTTCTTGGTGGCCAGCTCGGCCAGGGCCTTGTCGGTGACGGTGGAACCGCCGATCAGCGCGGCGCCCGAGCATTCATGGTCGGCCGTCACGATGACGAGGGTGTCGCCGCGCTCGGCGGCGAAGTCCTGCGCCACGCGCACCGCGCGGTCGAACTCCAGCGTGTCGAGCATCCAGCGCTCGGTGTCCATCGCATGGGCCTGCTTGTCGATGGAGGCGCCCTCCACCATCAGCACGAAGCCCTGGGGCGCACGCTTCAGCACGGCCAGGGCCTTGGTGGCCATCTCGTCGAGCATGGGCTGGTCGGGCAGGCCGAAGTCTTCGACGACGCTGCCGCCCGACAGGCCGTTCTTGTCGGTGCCGCGGCGGCCGTTGATCTTGTCGAGGGCGACGTTCATGTTCGAGAACGCGAACAGGCCGAGCAGCGGCTTGCTGGTATCGGCCCGGTCCAGGTCGGTGCGCGTGGCCACGTAGCTGAAGCCGGCGGTCTGGAAGTCGCGGATCAGGTCGCGGTCCTTGTCCAGCGAACCCGGGGCGGCGCCCCAGCGGCGCACGATGTCGGCGGTGTGCGCGTCGGTCGACGAGAAGGCGTAGTCGCTGCTGTCGGCGCGGGCCGAGCCGGGCGTGCCCGCGGGCAGGAACCACTTGCGGCCGCCGCCCATCAGCACGGTCAGGCCGGTGCGGGCGCGGTCGTCGAAGAACTGGTCGACGATGCCGGTGCCGGCGCCGCGGTTGCTGGTGTGCACGGCGTTGCCGGCGGGCGTGGCGTCGAACACGTCGGCCGTGGTGACGATGCCGAGCTGCTTGCCCTGCGTGCGGTGCAGGTATTCGCTCAAGTATTCGATGCGCGGGTTGTCGAAGGCGTCGACCGTGTCGTCAGGGAACACGCCCTCCTCGTTGTTGTTGTTCTTGTTGCCGCTCACGTAGGCCGTCATGCCGGGCGCGGAGTCGGTGACGATGCTGTTCAGCGACGCCGTCTTGACCAGACCGGTGGCCGTGAAGCTGTCCATGGCCAGCGGCTGCAGCGCCTTGCCCTGGGCGTAGCCGTGGACGATGCGCGCGGCGGTGCGTTGCGAGGCGCCCATGCCGTCGCCCAGCAGGATGATGATGTTCTTGACCTTGGGGCCGAACGCCGCCGTGAAAGGCACGACCTCGAAGTTGCCGGTGGCCGTCACCTTCTGGCCGTCGGCCTGCGTGGCCTCGACGCTGAACTCATGCCGGCCGCCCGCCTCGACGCTGACCGCGCGGACGGTGGTGATGGCCGTCTCGGGCGCCAGGCCCTTCACGCAGCCGCTCGCGCAGTCGCGCAGCGCGACGTTGGCCGCCACCGGCTTGCCGTCGATGAAGAAGCGCGCCGCGGTGATCTTCTGGCCGGCATCGGGCTTGATGGTGGCCTGGAGGTCGAAGCGCTGGCCGGGCAGGAAGCGGGCGATGACCGGGTCTGCCTGGCCGCTGGCAAAACGCTCGCTCGGCGGCGTGAGACGGGTGACGGTGGGCGCCGCCAACGCGGTGCCGCCGGCCAGCGTGGCCAGCAAGAGGGTGACAAGCTTCGTGTTCATCGGGAGTTCTCAGCGGGAGGGCGTCGGCGCGGCCAGCGCCTCGGGGGGCAGGCGCAGGCGCAGCCAGGAGATGCGACCGGTCTCGTCCTCGACGGGACCGTATTCGAGGCGACCGGTCAGCGCGAGCGGGCCGGGCTGGTGGGCCACGATGCGCGACGCCTGGCTGGCGTCCAGCAGCACGGTGACGGTGGCGGCGGGCAGGTCGTCGGCCTCGCCGTCGGCGTGCTCGGCCATCGTGACCGGGCGCGGTGTGAGCAGGAAACGGCCGGGCTGGGCGTGCTCACGCTGCACCATGAAGCCCACGAGGCGCACCTCGCGGCCCACGGCGGCCAGCAACTCGGGTTTGGGAGTGAGGCCGCGGGGGCCGATCGGCTGCGCGAAGAAGTCGCCGAACGCCAGCGTCTGCGGCGCCTCGGCGGCATGGCTCGGAGAAAAAGGCAACAGGCCGGCGGCCACCAGCAGGGCCACGACGGCCGGGCGGCTCGCCCGGGCAGGCAGGATCGTCATGCAGCAAGGCTCGATGAAACCGCGCATGCTCGCCCGGCGGAATGACAACACCGTGACGATGACGCTCGATCCGCGGCCGGCGGCGGCGGCACGGGGCGCTCGACGCCCGGCTCGCACCGCGGGGGGCACGCCAGGCACCTGAGCGCCCCCGGCACCCGCCGGGCGACGCGCGGTCAGTGCTGGCGCGCGTCGCAGACGGTGTCGTGCCAGATCGGTGCACCGGCCTGCCGCGGTGTCACCCGGGCAGAAAAGGCCAGCTCGAAGCGCGCCTGCTGCGCCGCCCGCCGGCGCCGCCCGCGTGCCGCCGTCTTGCGGGCGTGCTCCACGAACCAGCGCGGCATGCGCGCCAGCAGCGACTCGAAACCCACCGGGGCGGCACTCACAGCACGCTCCGGCGAACGTCGATCTCGGTGTCTTCCCAGCTTTCCTCGTCGGGCTTGGGGCAGATCACGCAACGCGCGGCGCGGGCTTCCCACTCGCGGAGCTGGCGAACGGTGAGCCCGAGCACGGCCGGGCTGGCATAAGGGGCGCCCTCGACGGGCTGGGGCGGCTGGGGGTGGTTCATGAGGTCTCCTGGCTGATGCCGCCAGTCTCGGCCGCGCCCCCGGTGCGACGGAATCGCCCGCCGGGGGGACGCCGGCGCCACCGAGGGGGGCCGCCCGCCCCCCTCCGCAACCCATCCCCCTAAAGAGGGAGGGTTTCCCCAGGGGGTCCCCGTTCAGGGCGATGGTCCGAAACCGCCCCGGTCCCGACACTGACAACCATCGACAGCCCACCCCCCTGGAGCCCACCATGATGCAAGCCGCCCACACCGTTGCCGCCCACCGCGCCATCCAGTTCCCCGGCCTCCTGGGTCACGCGGCGGACAAGCTCCAGCCCATCAAGCGCAACGTGCAGCCGACCTACGCCAACCAGGTCCGCGACAGCATCCTGCGCTGCAGCCGCCAGATGAGCGGCGCCCAAAGCCACCAGCAGCGCGTGCGCTTCCTGTCCGGCGTGGACGTCCAGGAAATCAGCATGGACGACTGGGTGCGGGCGAATGAGTGCTTTCGGCCGGTGTGGTTGGGGTGAGGTGAGCCCCGAGGCCAGCAACGCACGAACCACCCTAAGTCGTGGCTGTGGCGCGCTTCAGTGCACCAGAACGCACTTCCAAAATGGTAGGCCGTATTGGACTTGAACCAATGACCAAAGGATTATGAGTCCTCTGCTCTGACCAACTGAGCTAACGGCCCCGGGGGAGGAGGGGCGGATTCTAGACATCCGACCCCGCGTGCGCAGGCCGCCCCTGCGGGCTGGCTCAGCGCTGCGACAAGGCCTGGCCGACCATGCGGCTCGTGATGTCGACGATCTGGATCATGCGGTCGTAGGCCATGCGCGTGGGGCCGATCACGCCGAGCGTGCCCACCACCTGGCCGTCGACCTCGTAGGGGGCCGACACGATGGACAGTTCCTCGTAGGGCACCACCTGGCTTTCGCCGCCGATGTAGATGCGCACGCCCTCGGCGCGGCTGGAGGTGTCGAGCAGGCGCATGAGCTGGGTCTTCTGCTCGAAGAGGTCGAAGAGGCGGCGCAGGCTGCCCATGTCGTGGCTGAAGTCCTGCACGGTCAGCAGGTTGCGCTCGCCGGAGACGACGACGCGCTCTTCTTCCTGCGCCATGGCCTCGGTGCCCACGTCCACGGCGGCGCTCATGAGCTGGGCGATCTCGCCGCGCAGCGCGTCCACCTCGTGGCGCAGGCGCTCGCGCACGGCCTCGAGCGTGAGGCCGGCGTAGCCCGCGTTGAGGCGGTTGCTGGCCTCGGCGAGTTCGGCCTGGGAGAAGTCCTGCGGCGTGAAGATGACGCGGTTCTGCACGTCGCCGTCGGGCGAGACGAGGATGACGAGCACCCGGCGCTCGCCCAGCCGCAGGAATTCGATGTGGTGAAAGACGCTGGGCTTGCGCGGCGCAGTCACCACGCCGACGAAGCTCGACAGGTTGGACAGCAGTTGCGCCGCGCTCGCGATCACGCGCTGGGGCTGGTCGGGCTGGAGCTGCGCCGTCTCCACCGGGATGAGGCCGGGCTGGGCGGTCAGCATGGTGTCGACGAACAGGCGGTAGCCGCGCGGCGTCGGGATGCGCCCCGCGCTGGTGTGGGGGCTGGCGATCAGGCCGAGTTCTTCGAGGTCGGCCATCACGTTGCGGATGGTGGCGGGGCTCAGCTCCAGGCCCGAGGCTTTGGAGAGCGTCCGCGAGCCGACGGGTTGCCCGTCGGCGATGTAGCGTTCGACCAAGGTTTTCAGCAGGGATTTCGAGCGCTCGTCCAGCATGTTGACATTCTAGGAAATGCCCCGGTTTCTCCTGGGAAGGCAAAACCCCTGTGGTGTAATTTGCCGCATGGCCGAGCGCTTCAGACATGTCGCCATCGTGGGCAAGCATCAGGCGCCTGGCATCCGGCCGGTGCTGGAGGAAATCGCCCAGTTCCTGTGCGCCAGCGGGCTGGAAGTTTCGCTGGAGCACGACACCGCGCTGAACACCGGCCTGGCGGGCTACGACGCCCTCACCCACGACCAGCTCGGCCGTGCCTGCGACCTGGCCGTGGTGATCGGCGGCGACGGCACGATGCTGGGTTTTGCCCGCGAGATGGCGGCCCACGGCATCCCGCTGCTGGGCATCAACCAGGGGCGGCTGGGTTTCATCACCGACATCCCGATCGAGCGCTGGCGCGAGTCGCTGGCCCCCGTGCTGGCCGGCGACTACGAGGTGGAGCCGCGCGCGATGCTCGAAGGCGAGGTCTGGCGCGACGGCGAAGCCATCTTCACCGGCCTGGCGCTGAACGACGTGGTGGTGAGCCGCGGCGGGGTGTCGGGCATGGTCGAGCTCAAGATTTCGGTGGGCGAGCACTTCGTGGCGAACATGCGAGCCGACGGCCTGATCGTGGCGTCGCCCACGGGCTCGACGGCCTACGCGCTGTCGGCCGGCGGGCCGATCCTGCACCCGAGCATCGGCGGCTGGCTGATGGTGCCCATCGCCCCGCACACCCTCTCCAACCGGCCCATCGTGCTGCCGGACGCCGGCGAGGTGCGCATGGAGATCGTCGCCGGGCGCGACGCGTCGGTGAACTTCGACATGCAAAGCCTTGCCAGCCTGCTGCACGGCGACACCATCACCGTGCGGCGCAGCCAGCACCAGGTGCGCTTCCTGCACCCCAAGGGCTGGAGCTACTACGCCACGCTGCGCCGCAAACTGCGCTGGTACATCTGACCTAGAGACTCACCCATGCTGCGGCACCTGAGCCTGAAGGATTTCGTCATCGTCCCCACGCTGGAGCTCGACTTCGAGCCCGGCTTTGCCGTGCTGACCGGGGAGACCGGCGCGGGCAAATCCATCCTGATCGACGCGCTGCAACTGGCCCTGGGCGGCCGGGGCGATGCCGGCGTGGTGCGCGAGGGCGCGGCCAAGGCCGAGATCACCGCCGAGTTCGACACCCCGGCGCACCTGCGGGCCTGGCTCGACGACGCCGGCTTCGACGTGGACGAGACCCTGCTGCTGCGCCGCGTGATCGATGCCGCGGGAAAAAGCCGCGCCTGGATCAACGGCGGCGCCGCCACGCTCACCCAGCTGCGCGAGCTGGCCGACCACCTGCTGGACATCCACGGCCAGCACGCCTGGCAAGGCCTGACCCGCCCGGCCGCCGTGCGCGAGCTGCTCGACGGCTTCGCCGGGCTGGACACCGCCCCGCTCGCCCGCGCCCACGCCGCCTGGAAACAGGCCGCCGAGGCCCTGCAGCGCGCACAAGGCCAGCAGGCGGATGCCCTGCGCGAGCGCGAGCGCCTGGCCTGGCAGATCGGCGAGCTGGACCGCCTCGCGCCGGCCGAGGGCGAATGGGAGGAGCTGAACGCCGAGCACGAGCGGCTGTCGCACGGCCAGTCGCTGATCGACGCCGCCAAGGCCGCGCTCGACGCGCTGGACGAGGCCGAGCCCAGTGCGCAGTCGCTTGCCAGCAGCGCGCTCGACCAGCTCGAACGCGTGCTCGACCACGACGAGCGCCTGCTGCCTGCCGTGCAGGCGCTGCGCGACGTGCAGGCCCAGCTGCAGGACGCGAGCCACACGCTGTCGGCCTACCTGCACAAGGCCGACCTCGACCCGGCCCGCCTGGCCGAGCTGGACGACCGCGTGTCGGCCTGGATGACGCTGGCCCGCCGCTACCGCCGCCAGCCGCAGGAGCTGCCCGCGCTGCTCGCCCAGTGGCGCGCCGAACTGGCCCAGCTCGATGCCGCCAGCGACGCTGCCGCGCTCGAAGCCGCACTCGCTGCGGCCCGCAAGGCCTTCGACGCCGAGGCACAGGCTGCCAGCCGCGCCCGCAAGAAGGCCGCCCCGCAGCTCGCCGCGGCCGTCACCGCGGCGATGCAGCAGCTCGGCATGGCCGGCGGCCAGTTCGACATCGCCCTCGTGCCCACCGAGGGCCCGCAGAGCTTCGGGGTGGAATCGGCCGAGTTCCTGGTGGCCGGTCATGCCGGCAGCACGCCGCGGCCGCTGGCCAAGGTGGCCTCGGGCGGCGAGCTGTCGCGCATCGCGCTGGCCATCGCCGTGACGAGCAGCCAGGCCGCCGTCCAGTCGGGGGGCGGCAGCGCGCCGGGCACGCTGATCTTCGACGAGATTGACGTCGGCATCGGCGGCGCGGTGGCCGAGACGGTCGGGCGGCTGATGAAGCAGCTCGGCCAGGCCGCCAGCGGCCAGCGCCAGGTGCTGGCCGTCACCCACCTGCCCCAGGTGGCCGCCTGCGCGGACCGGCACCTCGTCGTCGCCAAGGCGCTGCAGGGCAAGACGACCGTCAGCTCGGTCAGCCCGGTCAGCGGCGAAGCGCGTGTGGCCGAAATCGCGCGCATGCTCGGCGGCGAGCGGCTGTCGTCCACGAGCCTGGCGCACGCGCAGGAGATGCTCGACGCCTCCAAGGTGCAACCCGCCAGCAAGGCCAAGCCATGAACCCGGAGACCGACCTGCAAGGCGACGTGGTGCTGCTGACCGGCATGTCTGGCGGCGGCAAGTCGGTGGCCATGCATGCGCTGGAAGACGCCGGCTACTTCTGCGTCGACAACCTGCCGGCCGAGCTGCTGCTGGACTTCCTCCGGCTGGAGCAGCAGCGTGGCGAGCGCCGCGTGGCGATTGCCGTGGACGTGCGCTCGGCCAGCTCGCTGCCCCTGCTGCTGCCGCTGCTCAAGCAGCTGCGCGCCCAGGGCGTGGCCGTGCGCTCGGTGTTCCTGGACGCCAGCAACGACGCGCTGATGCGCCGCTTCTCCGAGACGCGCCGCCCGCATCCGCTGCGCCAGGACCGCGACACCGGCTTCGGCGCCCTGGACGACAGCGCCGAGGAAGGCCACCGCCTGCTGCTGGACGCGATCAAGCTCGAACGCGAACTGCTGGGCGGGCTGAAGGCAGAGTCCACCGTCATCGACACCAGCCAGCTGCGCCCGGCGCAACTGCGCGCGTGGCTGTCGGACCTCGTCGGCCCGAACGCCGGCACCAAGCTGACCCTGGTGTTCGAGAGCTTCGCCTTCAAGCATGGGGTGCCGAGCGACGCGGATTTCGTGTTCGACGTGCGCGTGCTGCCCAACCCCTACTACGACCGCGAGCTGCGCCCCCTCACCGGCCGCGACGCGCCGGTGGCTGCCTACCTGTCGGCCCAGCCGGAAGTGGGGCTGATGATGGGCCAGATCGCCGGCTTCCTGTCGCGCTGGCTGCCCAACTTCGCGGCGGACCAGCGCAGCTACCTGACGGTGGCCATCGGTTGCACCGGCGGGCAGCACCGCTCGGTCTACCTCGTGGAGATGCTGGCCCGGCAGTTCAGCCATCACGGCCACGTGCTCAAGCGCCACCGGGAGCTGGACGCGCGCTGAGCACGGCCCAAGTTTCAGAACAATTGTTCTAGACAACGTGTTCTAGAACAGTTATTCTGAATTCATGCCCGCCGACAAGAAGCCCACCGCCGCCGAACTGGACCTGCTCCAGGTGCTCTGGCGCCTGGGCGCCGCCGACGCCAAGACCGCGCACGAGGCCCTGCTGGCCGACCGGCCCGACGCGACCTACGCCACCGTGCTGCGCCAACTGCAGGTGATGCACGCCAAGGGCCTCGTCACGCGCGACGAAACGCAGCGCCCGCACCTGTACGCGCCGGTCCACGCACAAGACAAGCTCCAGCAGTCCCTCGTGAAGGACTTCATCGCCAAGGCCTTCGCCGGCTCGGGCAAGGCGCTGGTGCTGGCAGCACTCCAAGGCCACGTCAGCGCCCAGGAGCGGGCGGAGATCCGCCGCCTGCTGGCCAAGGGTGACGAGGCATGAACGGGGCACTCGCCATCGACCGCTTCGTCGGCGCCTGGGGCTGGGCCCTGCTGAACTTCCTGTGGCAGGGCGTCGTCATCGGCGCGGTGGCGGCGCTGCTGCTGGCCCTGCTGCGCGGCGCGCCGGCGCGCTGGCGCTATGCCGTCTGCGCGCTCGGCCTGGCGCTGTGCCTCGCACTGCCGCTGGTGCAGTGCCTGGATGCGGTGCCGAGCGATGCCGACTTCATCGGCGAACTCTCGCCGCTGGCCGCGCAGATGCCGGCACTCGTCGGCGCCTGGGCCTTGGGGGCCAGCCTGATGTTCGGGCGCCTCGCCCTCGGCCTCGCTTGGGTGGCCCGGGCGCGACGCCGCAGCCAACCCGCCCCGGCCGACTGGCAGGCCCGGCTGGACGCCCTCGCCTGCCGGCTCGGCGTGACGCGAACCGTCCGGCTGCGCCTGCTGCCCGAACTCGCCGGCCCCATCGCGCTGGGCACGTTCAAGCCCTGCGTGCTGCTGCCCGCGGCGCTGCTGACCCGCCTGCCCGTGAGCCTCGTCGAAGCCCTGCTCGCGCACGAACTGGCCCACGTGCGCCGCTGGGACTACCTCGCCAACCTGCTGCAGAGCGCCGTCGAGGCCCTGCTCTTCTTCCACCCGGTCGTCTGGTGGCTCTCGGCCCGCCTGCGTGCGGAGCGCGAGCTCGTCGCCGATGACCTCTCGGCTCACGCGCTGGGCGACTCGCGTCGCCTCGCGCAGGCCCTTCACGCCTTGTCTGAACTGGATCACGCCCCCATGACCCCTCCCCTCGCTCCGGCCGCCCGCGGTGGCGACCTGCTGCACCGCATCGAACGCCTGCTCGCCCCGCGCCCCCAGGCCACGGGCTGGAAGCTTGCGCTGCCCGCCCTGCTGATCGCGGCGACCAGCTTCGTCGTGCAGGCCAGGTCCAAGGAGACGCCGCCACCCGAGCCGCCTGCCGCCGTGCAGCCGGCCGCCGCGGCTGACGCACCGCCCGCACCGCAGCTCAAGCTGCCGGTCAATGCCAAGCATGTGGTCGTCATCGACGACGCCACCGGCAAGGTGCTCATGGCCCGCGACCCCGACACCGTCGTGCCGATCGCCTCGCTGACCAAGCTGCTCACCGCCATGGTGGTGCTCGATGCCAAGCTCGACCCCAACGAGAAGCTGCGCATCACGAGCGACGACGTCGACACCCTCAAGCACAGCCGTTCCCGCGTGCGCGTCGGCACGCAGATGAGCCGCCAGGCCGCGCTCGAGATGGCGCTGATGGAATCCGAGAACCGCGCCGCCGCGGCGCTGGCCCGCACCTTCCCCGGCGGCGAGGCGGGCTTTGCGAAGGCGATGCAGGCCAAGATCACCGCGCTGGGCCTGAAGCACACCGCCATCAGCGACCCCACGGGCCTCTCGCCCGCCAACACGTCCACGGCCACCGAGATCGCCAAGGTCACCGCCGCCGCGGCGCGCTATGACCAGATCGAGCGCATCACCAGCGTCAAGAAGGCCCAGGTGCCGGTGGACGGCAAGCCGCGCGAGCTCCGCAACACCAACCGCCTCGTCGGCGCCAAGGGCTGGGACATCCGCGTCTCCAAGACCGGCTACACCGAGGAGGCTGGCCGCTGCCTCGCGATGCGCATCCTCAACGGCAAGCGCCCGGTCACGGTCGTGCTGCTCGACGCCGACGGCTCGGCCCAGCGCCTGCGGGATGCCGCGCTGATCCGCAAGTCACTGGCGCGCCAGGCCTCCTGACGGCGTGTCCACACGAAAGGCCGCGACCGCCGCGACGAGCTTGGTCGTCTGGTTGCGCAGGCTCTCGGCGGCGGCCGCCGTCTGCTCGACCAGCGCGGCGTTCTGCTGGGTGGTCTGATCGATCTGGCCGACCGCCTCATTGATCTGGGTCGCTCCCTCGGCCTGCTGGCGACTGGACGTCGTGATCTCGGCAACGAGGTCCGTGACCTTCTTGATCTCGTCGACCATCTGCTCGATGGTGCCGCGCGCCGACAGCACTTGAGCGCTGCCGTTCTCGACCTTGCTGACGCTCTCGCCGATCAGGCTCTTGATCTCCTTGGCCGCTTCGGCGCTGCGTTGGGCGAGCACGCGCACCTCGCCAGCCACGACGGCGAAGCCGCGGCCCTGCTCACCGGCACGCGCAGCTTCGACGGCGGCATTCAAGGCGAGGATATTGGTCTGGAAGGCAATGCCGTCGATGACGCCGATGATGTCGGCGATCCGGCGGCTCGAGGCGGAAATGGCATCCATGGTGAGGACGATTTCTCCCACGGCCTGCCCACCGGCCTGCGCCGCACCCGACGCGCGCTGGGCGAGCTGGTCAGCCTGGCGAGCGCTTTCCGCGTTCGCCTGGATCTGCGCCACCATTTCCTCGACGGCTGCTGCGGTCTCCTCCAGGCTGGACGCCTGACTCTCGGTGCGGCCGGACAGATCGGCATTGCCCTGCGCAATCTCAGCTGCCGCCACATTGAGCTGATCGCAGCCTTGGCGCACCCCGGCCACCGTCCCGGACAGGCTTTGTGACATGCCGTCCAGACGCAGCAGCAGCTGCCCCAGCTCGTCACGCGACCGCCAGCGGGTGCGCTGCGTCAGGTCTCCCGCCGCCACGGCCTCCACGACCTGGGCTGCTTCCTGCAGCGGCCGCGTGATCGAACGGGTGATGAAGACCCCCGCCGCCACGCCGAAGGCCAGCGCCACAGCCGCGGCGAGTCCCGAGAAAACAAAGACCCGCACGTACGCGGCGGCGGCGGATTCGGTGGCGTCCCCGGCCAGCTTCTCGTTGTAGTCCCACCAGGCGGCCAGGCCCTCCGTCACGGCCGTGAAGGCCTTCAGGCCGGCATCAAACGACAACTGGCGGGCCTCCTCCATCGCCGCAGCGTCGTTGCCGGCCTGTTCAGCCAGCCGCAGCACCCGGTCCTGCACGGCAAAGAAGGCGCCGGCTGCTGCGGTCGCCTTTTGCATCAGCGCGCGGTCGGTGTCGTCACTGACCAGCACCTCATAGTCCTTGAGCCGCTGCAGGACGACTTGCTTCGCCTTGGCCACTTGCTCGGCCTGCGCCCTGTGCCCAGCCGCGTCTGCCAGCAGGGCACGCAACTCGTAGCGCCGCGCCGCCGACAGCTGGAGTTGAACCTGGTTCAACGTCCGCAGCGAGGGCAGGATGTTCTCGGGGTAGTAGGTGATGTAGCCGTTGAGCATGCGCGCCTGGAACACGCCCAGCGCCGCCATGCCCACCATCAGCGACAGCAGCACGAGGAAGGCAAGCGCGAGGCGCGTGCCGACGCGCAGATTTCTCAGAGCAACCATGATCCCCCCTTTGGACAGGCGCAGAGACGGCCGACCGGCCGCAGTGGCTCGCGTCGCCGGTCACCCGGCCGCCCACGGCGGCGCAGACGGGACGGACATCGCGTCACACGCCTCAGTCTGCGCTTCAACGTCAATCAGCGGGATGACGCAGCCACCGCGCCGCGTGTGAACTATTTCCGCGCACGTCGGCTGGCAACGGTTTCAATGCCGCCGGGACAACTTTCAGAAAGATTCCCACGCGTCGTCGTGCGGTGCCGTCTTCGTGCGCGAGGGCAGGTCAGCGGCCTCGGCCACCGGCCCGGCGACGGGACGAACCGGGCCGGGCCGGGCGGGCGACGGGGTTGGCGCCAGGGCAGGCGCAGGCCTCGACCTGCCCACACCGGCACGCGCCGCAGCCCGTGGCGCCGCAGCCGCCACGCCTGCCACGCGGAAAGCCGACACCGCCTCCACCAGCTTGGCCGTCTGCATGCGCATGCTCTCGGCCGCAGCGGCGGTCTGCTCCACCAGCGCAGCGTTCTGCTGCGTCGCCTGGTCGAGCTGCGTGACGGCGAGATTGATCTGCCCGACCCCTTCGGACTGCTCGCGGCTGGACACCGTGATCTCGCCGACCAGGTCGGTCACGCGGCGCACCTCGTTGACCATCTGGCCGATGGTCTCGCGTGCCGACAGCACCTGGCTGCTGCCGCTCTCCACCTTGCTGACGCTGTCGCCGATCAGGCTCTTGATCTCCTTGGCGGCTTCGGCGCTGCGCTGGGCCAGCAGCCGGACCTCACCCGCCACGACCGCGAAGCCCCGGCCCTGTTCACCGGCCCGCGCGGCTTCGACCGCCGCATTGAGTGCCAGGATGTTGGTCTGGAACGCGATGCCATCGATCGTGCCGATGATGTCGCCGATCTTGCGGCTGGAGGCCGAGATCGCATCCATCGTCGTGACGACCTCGCCCACCGCCGCACCGCCGGCGCCGGCCACTTCTGAGGCACGGCTGGCGAGCTGGTCGGCCTGGCGCGCGTTGTCGGCATTGGCCTTGATCTGGGCGGCCATCTGCTCGACGGAAGCTGCCGTCTCCTCCAGGCTCGATGCCTGGCTCTCGGTTCGCGCCGACAGGTCGGCATTGCCCTGGGCAATCTCGGCCGCGGCCACGGTCAGTTGCTCGCAGCCCTGGCGCACACCGGCCACCATGCGGGCGAGGTTCTGCGTCATCTCGTCGAGCATGTTCACGAGCTGCCCCAGTTCGTCGCGCGCATCGCTGTGCAGGCGCTGGGTCAGGTCACCCCGGGCGACAGCCCGCACGGCCTCGGCCGCGCTTTGCACCGGCCGGGTGATGGACCGCGTGATGGCGATGGCCGCCGCCACGCCGATCACCAGGGCCACCAGCGACGCCCCCGCAAAGGTCACGAGCACGCGCCGGTATGCCGCGTGCGCTGCCTGCGTGGCGGCTGCGGCCACCTGTTCGTTGTAGGTCCACCAGGCCTTGATGTCGTCACGCAGGGCGCGGTAGGCCTCGCGCGCCGGGCCGAAGGTCATGTCTCTGGCGGCCGTGCCCTGGGTCGGATCGGCGGCGCTGTCCTCCGAGGCCTTGATGACCTTGGCCTCTACGGCGAAGTAGGCGGCTCCGCCTTCAGTGACCTTCTTCAGGAAAGCACGGTCCTTGTCGTCGGACAGCAGCGGCTCGTAGTCCTTGACGCCCTTGTCGAAGGCCTTGCGCGCATCGCTGATGCGCGTGACCAGCGATTTCTTTTCCTTGTCGTCGTCGGTCAGGATGTGCTGCTGCTCCAGCCGGCGGGCATCCGACACCGCACTTTCCACCTCCCGGATGGTGCGCAGCGAGGGCACGACATCGGTGGCGTAGTACTCGGTGTAGTCGTTGATCGAACTGGCGAGCATCGCGCCCGTGACAGCCATCGCCAGCATCAGCCCCAGCACGACGGCGAATGCCACGCCCAGGCGCACCCCGACACGCATGTTCTTGAGGAAATCCACGGCTGTCCCCTTTGTCGTTGTCCAGGGAACTGTGCGCCTTCCGCCCGCAGGCCGCAATCGCTGCGGCGTGCAGACTGCACGACCGGTCAGCTGTCTGCGCTGTCGGTGTCGCTCAGCAACAGGGCCAGCAGCACGGCTGAGCCGATGGGCATGAAGACCACCACGGCGATGAACCAGGGCCAGAAGCTGCGGCCCGTGCGGCGAACCAGCTGCATCATGAACACGCAGTGCATGGCACTGGCGATGATCACACCGAAGCCCATGAGCGCGATCTTGGCGGGAGGTGGCTCGGCATCATTGGCCGCGCTGAGCAGTTGCCACACGCACAGCCCCGCGACCAGCAGCGTGATCACGGCGTACTCGATGCCACTCTTGACCTGGGATTTCATCGCTCAGCTTTCTTCCATCAGCTTCTTCAGCGGCGCCGGCAGCGCGTAGGCCGCTAGTTTCTCGCGTGCGACCCAGGTGCCCTCGGGGGAGGTTTCCCCAGTCAGCGGCGCGCGCAGCGTGTGCAGCACCCAGTCGAAGTGCGTCAGGGCGTGCTGCAGGCGCGGCAGGGTCTCCAGGGCAGCGCCCGGCACGGCGGCACGGGCGGCGGCTTCGTCGTCGTACATTGGCAGCGTCCACAAGCCGGCCCACACGCCCGTGCCCGACCGCTGCTGCAACAGCACCCGGCCCTCGCGCTCCAGCCACAGCCACCAGTTCTCGCGCCGGCTGCGCTTGAGCTTCTTCGTCTTGACGGGGAAGCGCGTCGGGTCGCCGGTCTGCTGCCCGCGGCACAGCGGCTGAACCGGGCAGAGCAGGCAGTCCGGCGAGCGGGCCGTGCAGACGGTGGCCCCCAGGTCCATCAGGCCCTGCGTGTAGCGGTCCACGTCCTGCAGAGGCAGCAGGGCGGTGGCGTGGTCCCAAAGGCGCTTCTCGGCGGCGCTGCTGGCCAGGTCCCCGTCGTAGGCCAGCACGCGGCTGAGCACGCGCTTGACGTTGCCGTCCAGGATGGCCACGCGCTCGCCGAAGCAGAACGCCGCAATCGCCGCCGCGGTCGAGCGCCCGATGCCCGGCAGCGTCTGAAGCTGAGCAGCGGTTTGCGGGAACGCGCCGCCATGTGCTGCAGCCACGGCCCGGGCACAGGCATGCAGATTGCGCGCGCGGCTGTAGTAGCCCAGGCCGGCCCACTGCGCGAGCACCTCGTCGAGCGTGGCGGCGGCCAGGTCGGTCACCCGGGGCCAGCGCGCGAGAAAGCGCTCGTAGTAGCCCAGCACCGTGGTGACCTGCGTCTGCTGCAGCATGATTTCCGAGAGCCACACGCGGTAGGGGTCCCGCGTGTTCTGCCACGGCAGGCTGTTGCGACCGTGACGGCGCTGCCAGGCCACGACCGTCTGGCCGAAGTCGTCGATCAGCGTTTCTGGCATTTCGGGCAGAAGAATGTGGAGCGCTGCCCCTGCACGATGCGCCGGATGGCCGTGCCGCAGTGCCGGCAGGGCTCGCCCTCGCGGCCGTAGACCTGGGCCTGCATCTGGAAGCTGCCGGCCACGCCGTGGGCATCGCGGAAGTCGCGCAGGGTGGTGCCGCCGGCTTCCAGCGCCCGGCCGAGGACCGTGCGCACCGCCGTGGCCAGCCGCTCGGCGCGCGGGCGGCTGAGCTTGCCCGCCGCCAGGCGCGGGTCGATGCCGGCCATGAACAGGGCTTCGCAGGCGTAGATGTTGCCGGCGCCCACGACGATGTCGCCCGCCAGCAGCGCCTGCTTGATGGCGACTCGCCGCCCGCTCAGGGCCGCATGCAGGTGCAGGCCGTCGAAGCGCTCGTCGAACGGCTCCAGGCCGAGCCCGCCCAGCAGCGTGGCCACAGGCTCGGCGTCCAGCGCGCGGGCCCAGACGACCGCACCGAACCGGCGCGGGTCGGTCAGCCGCAGCAGGCCGCGGTCGGTGTGCAGGTCGAAGTGGTCGTGCGCGCCGGCTGCCGGCGTGGTGTCCAGGAAGGCCAGCGACCCCGACATGCCCAGATGCATCAGCAACCCGCCCCGGTCATGCAAAGGGAGCCACAAATATTTACCGCGCCTTTGCACCTCGCCGACACGGGCATCGAGCAGCGTTTCGGGGTCCACGCCGAGGGGCCAGCGCAGCGGTTTTCCCAGGCGCAGACCCGTCACCCGGGCCCCCTGGATGGCATGGGCAAAGCTTCGGCGGGTGACTTCGACTTCTGGCAACTCAGGCATGGGCCGGAAATCATAATGAGCCCCTGCCCCTGGAGTTCGAATGCCCTTGCCTCTGCACCGCGTGATCACCGCCGCCGCCCTGATGGGCCTGCTGCAAGCCCACGCCCAGGATCCGGCGCCCCCCGCGCCCGCGACGCCGCCCGCGCCACCGGCAACCGCCGCCTCCGCCGTACCCGCAGTGCCCGACGAGCCGCCCACGCATTCGGCGATGGATGCACCGCTGTTCTACCAACTGCTCATCGGCGAGATCGAGTTGCAGAACGGCCAGGCCGGCGTGGCCTACCAGGTGCTGCTGGACGCCGCCCGGCGCACCGCGGACGAGGCGCTCTTCAAGCGCGTCGTCAACATCGCCATCCAGGCGCGCGCGGGCGATCAGGCGCTGGTCGCCGCACGGGCCTGGTCGGAGACGATTCCCACCTCCACCGACGCGCTGCAAAGCGTCGTGCAGCTGCTGGCCCTGCTCAATCGCCCCGCCGAGGTCGCCCAGCCGCTGGCGTCACTGCTTCGGGTGAGCCCGGCACCGCAGCGGCCGGGCTTCATCCTGGCCCTGCCGCGCCTGTTCCAGCGCGCCCCCGACCCGAAGGCCGTGCTGGCCGCGCTGCGGCCGGTGCTGCAGGCCCAGACCGGGCCGCTCAAGCCACCTGCGCTCTACGTGGAAGCAAAGCTGTCGCTCAACGCCGGTGACAACGGGCGCGCCCTGGCGCTCACCCGCGAACTGCACCAGATCCTGCCGGACAACGACGATGCCATGCAGCTCGCCATCGAGTTGATGCCGAGCGAACCGCAGGCCGAGGACCTGATCACCGACCGGCTGCAGCAGCGGCCCGACCAGCATGCACTGCGCCAGGCCTATGGCCGCGCGCTGCTGCAGGCACAACGCCCGGCCGAGGCGGCTCAGCAGTTCCGCCAGCTCACGGCGGCGACGCCCGACAACCCCGCGCCCTGGCTGGCGCTGGGCGCCCTCGAACTGGAACTGAAGCACCCGGCCGCCGCCGAGGTCGCGCTGCGCGAAAGCCTCAAGCGCCTGGACACACCCGCCGCCGGCACCGACGCCGAGATCCAGTCACGCGCCGACGGGCGCCAGCAGGCCTGGCTGATGCTTTCACAGGCCGCCGAGCAACGCGGCGACTTCAAGGCCGCCGAAGCGGCGCTCCAGAAGATCGATGGCGCCGGTCTGGACGTGCGCTACCGGCGCGCCAGCCTGCTGGCCAAGCAGGGCAAGGTCGCCGAGGGCCGCAAGTTGCTGCGCCCCACGGCCACCGCGAGCGACAACGACGCCCGCGCCGGCCTGCTCGCCGAGGCCCAGCTGATGCGTGAGCAGCGCGACTACGCCACGGCACTCACGATCATGCAGTCGGCTGTCGAGCGCTTTCCGGCGGACGTCGACCTGATCTACGAGCAGGCCATGATGTCCGAGAAGGTCGGCCGGTTCGATGAGATGGAGACGCTGCTGCGCAAGGCCATCGAGATCAAGCCCGACTACCACCATGCCTACAACGCCCTGGGCTATTCGCTGGCGGATCGCAGGCAGCGGCTGCCGGAGGCGAAGGAGCTCATCCAGAAGGCGCTGAAGCTGGCGCCGGGCGAGCCGTTCATAGTGGACAGCCTGGGCTGGGTCGAGTTCCGGCTGGGCAACCTCGACGAAGCCGCCCGCCTGCTGCGGCAGGCGCACAAGGGCCGGCCGGATGCGGAGATCGCCGCCCACCTGGGCGAGGTGCTGTGGGTGCAGGGCCAGCAGGACGAGGCCCGCCGCGTGTTCGCCGAGGCTGCCCAGCGGGAACCCGGCAACGAGGCGCTGCGCGAGGTGATGACCCGCCTGAAGGTCGCGCCCTGATGCGGCTGGCCGCCGCCCTGCTCGCGCTGGCCCTGGCCGGCTGTGCCCAGTTGCCGAAGACCGCCCCGGCGGGCGATGCGGCCGCCGCGCGCCTGAGCGGCCGCATCAGCGTCAACGTGGCCGGCGACGTGCACCATCGCGGCACCGGCGGCGCGGCCAGCTTCGAGCTGTTCGGGGGGCCGCAGGCCGGGCAGCTGGAGCTGACCACGCCGCTGGGCTCGCTCGTGGCCCGCGCCAGCTGGGCACCCGGCCAGGTCATGCTGCAGACGCCGCAGGACGAGCGCCGCTTCGACAGCCTGGACGACCTCACCCGCGAGCTGCTGGGCGAGGCGGTGCCGGTGGCCGCGTTGTTCGACTGGCTCCAGGCCCGGCCCTGGCCGGCGGCGCCACACACGAAAACCGACACCGGCTTCGAGCAGCTTGGCTGGCGCATCGAGCCGAGGCTTCCTGCACTCGTGGCGACACGGCTGGCGACGCCGGTCGTCACGCTGCGCGCCCGACTGGACGGAGGCGATGAAGGCACTCCATGACCTGGCCGCCCCGGCCAAGCTGAACCTGTTCCTGCACGTCGTCGGCAAGCGGGCCGACGGCTATCACCTGCTCGAATCGGTCTTCGTGCTGATCGACTGGGCCGACACGCTGCACCTCGAACGCCGCGCCGACGGCCGGCTGCAGCGCCACGATGTGCTGGGGGGCGACCTGCCGCCCGACGACCTCTGCCTGCGCGCCGCGCGGCTGCTGCAGGCCGAAACCGGCTGCACGCTCGGCGCGGACATCCACCTCGAAAAGCGCCTGCCTGCCGGTGCCGGCATGGGCGGCGGCTCGTCCGACGCCGCGACCACGTTGCTGGGCCTGAACCGACTGTGGGACCTGCGGCTGCCGCTGGAGCGGCTGCTCGCCCTGGGCCTGAAGCTCGGTGCCGACGTGCCCTTCTTCCTCGGCGGCCGCCCGGCTTTCGTGCAGGGCATCGGCGAAATCCTTCACCCGATCGCCCTGCCCGAGCAGCGCTTTGCCGTGCTCAAGGGGCCGGCCGGTCTCGCCACGGCTGCAATTTTTTCGAGCGAACTCTTGGCGAGGTCCGAAAAGTTGGCTATAGTCGCGGGCTTTCCCGCCTCGGCAGGAACTGCGGAACGAATAGCCGCAGCCGGTGAAGGTCACAACGACCTCCAGGCTGCCGCTGAAGCGATCAGCAGTGACGTACGAGATGCGCTGGCCCTGTTGTCGAACACCTTCGGCAACGCCCGGATGACGGGCTCCGGGGCTGCCGTGTTCTCCGTGCTCGCCGGGAATGGAAAAGAAGGCAAGGACGACCAGTCCCTGGCGACATTGCTTCAGGCGCAGCCTGAAGGGTGGACCGGTCGAATCTGCCGCAGCCTGGCTCAACACCCGCTCGCGGGCTGGGCCGACTGAACAGGTTTTGGGGTGCAGCAACTCTGCTGTGTCCTGTGTAGGGGAGTCGCCAAGTTGGTTAAGGCATCGGATTTTGATTCCGACATGCGAGGGTTCGAGTCCTTCCTCCCCTGCCAAATTTCTGTTTTTCGCTGAACCGGCTCGGCGCTCAGCGAGCCACTGATATCTCAGAGGCTTCCAGTGCTGCTCAACACGGTTCTCTTCACCGGCAACGCGAACCCGGTTCTTTCCCAGGAAATTGCGACCCACCTCGGGCTCGACCTCGGCAAAGCCGTGGTGGGCCGCTTCTCCGATGGCGAGGTGACCGTCGAGATTCAGCAGAACGTCCGCGCCCGTGACGTCTTCGTCGTGCAGCCCACCTGCGCCCCGACGAACGAGAACCTGATGGAACTGCTGATCATGGTCGATGCCCTGAAGCGCGCCAGCGCCCGCCGCATCACCGCCGTGATCCCCTACTTCGGCTACGCCCGCCAGGACCGCCGCCCACGCAGCACCCGCGTGCCGATCTCGGCCAAGGTGGTCGCCAACCTGCTGGAAACCGTCGGTGTCGAGCGCGTGCTCACGATGGACCTGCACGCCGACCAGATCCAGGGCTTCTTCGACATCCCCGTCGACAACATCTACGCCTCGCCGGTGCTGCTGTCGGACCTGAAGGCCCGCAACTACAGCGACCTCGTGGTCGTGTCGCCTGACGTCGGTGGCGTGGTGCGCGCACGCGCGCTGGCCAAGCAACTGGGCTGCGACCTGGCCATCATCGACAAGCGCCGCCCGGCCGCCAACGTCTCGGAAGTGATGCACGTCATCGGCGAGATCGAGGGCCGCAACTGCGTGATCATGGACGACATGATCGACACCGCCGGCACCCTCGTGAAGGCGGCCGAGGTGCTGAAGGCCCGCGGCGCGAAGAGCGTCTTCGCCTACTGCACGCACCCGATCCTGTCGGGCCCGGCCATCGAGCGCATCGCCGGCTCGCAGCTCGACGAAGTCGTCATCACCAACACCATTCCCCTGACCGACGCCGCCAAGGCCTGCAAGAAGATCCGCCAGCTGTCGGTGGCCTTCCTGTTCGCCGAAACCATCCGCCGCATCTCGGATGGCGAG
>RXJW01000049.1 GCA_003963005.1 Burkholderiales bacterium | reverse complement strand
CCGGCGCGGCGGCCGCGATGGCGGGGATCATGCTGCCGTCCAGCGTGCTGACCGTGACGGCCACGCGGTGGGCGCGCGCCCACCGCGACGACCTCAAGGTGCGGGCCTTCTCGGCCGGCATGATGCCGCTGACGCTCGGCCTGATCGTTGCCACCGGCTGGCTGCTGGCACTGCCCTTCCTGCGCAACGAAGCGCATCGCTGGAGCACACTTGCCCTCATCGCCACGACTGTGGCGCTCACGCTGCGCACTCGCCTCGGGCTGGTGTGGATGGTCCTCGCAGGCGGCGCGCTCGGGGCGCTCGGTTTCGTGTAAGGGCGCACAGGAACGGTTGCGGGCGCGGGCAAGGCGACAGCCCCCCTTCGGCAGGGCTTGCGCACGGTCCATCAGGCGTGTCAACCTCGCATCAAGCTCGTGGCGGCGCAGGCCAGGTCGCGCCACCTCGATGACGCATGCCCACGAGCGCCCGAGCGAGGAGTGCCGATGGGCCAGACGAATCCGGTGCAACGACTGGGCCAGTGGAGGCACTGGCTGGCGGTGTTCACCTGGGCGACATGCACGGCCATCGCGGCGCCCAGCGAACGGCTCGCGCCGACGGATCAGGAGTGGCGCGAGCGATTCGTCTTCGGCACCGATGCAGACAACCTTCGCCACAACGCCAAAGCCTGGGAACGCGCCCGCAAGGCCATGGAGTCGGCGCGCTCACAAGGCGACCCGCGCGTGGAACTCCGCGCAGCTGCCGCGTACTTCCTCACCAAGCCGACGCACACGCCAGCTGACTGCCCCATCTTCCAGCGCTACCTAGCGCAGGCCCGGGCCGGTGGCGCAGGCCTGGAGCGCGAGTTGTTCGACCTGGGTGCGGCCACGGCATGGAGTTTTGCCGAACGCCCCTGCGCCGGCCGCGTGACCTCGATCGAACTGGAAACTCTGGCAAGGCGGCTCGGCGACCCTGCGCGGATGTTCTATGTACTCGACGCACAGGCCGCCGATGCCATGGCCGCGTCGCGCTTCGGTGAGATCACATCGATACGCTCCCGACAACTCGACGTCGCCATCGCACCGTTCCAGAGGGCGAAAGCCCTGATCGAGCTGGGCATTGCCGACCTCGTTGCCGACCAGCGCAGCACGGAGGCGAGCCGTTGGCTGGAAAGGGCCCAGCGGGAGATCAATGTCGATGAATTCCAGTCCCTTGCAGCCGACATGGAAGCGGGCCTGGCGGCTGTTGAGTTCCGCCATGGTGACCCGGCTGCGGCGATGGTCTACGTCCACCGCGTGCTGCCGCGCCTGCGCAGCGGCGCCGCCGCGCCGGAAACGGCGGCCCTGTACATGACGTCGTTCGCCAAGTACCTCGGCCGAATCCAGAAGTTGCACGAAGCACTGGCCTTTCTGGAGGAAAGCCGGCAGTTCGACGTGGACGACCTGTACACGCGCATGCACACGGCCGCATCGTTCCTGGCGATCTATGCCCAGCTCCGCACGCCCGAGGCATGGGTCAAGGGCGAGCAGGAGATCCAGCGCATCAATGGATGGCTGGCGGGCCCTTTGGAATCCGTCACTGCGCGCGAGGACGCGTTCCGCGCCATCGCGAACTTCTACGAAAGATTCGGTCGCCTCGAGGCTGCCCTCAAGGCCCGCAAACAGCTGGAAGCCGCCATGGAACAGGCACAGCGAAACGCCGACGACAAGAGGCGCATCGAACTGCAGGAACAGCTCAGCGTCGCACTCAAGGACCAGGAGTACGACCGCCTCAAGGCCAGGGCCGAGTTGCAGGAGGCCCATCAGCGCGGCTGGATCCTTGCCTTCGGCGTCGCCACCCTGGGTGTTGTGGCAAGCGGCAGCGCATTTGCTGTGGCCACGAGGAGAGGGCGGCGGCTTGCCAAGGTGTCGGCCGAGCTGGAGCAGCGCAACAGTGAACTCGAACTTCGCAGCTCATCGCGGATCCGGCTGCTGGCAGCCGCCTGCCATGACCTGCGCCAACCCGCCCATGCGCTGGGCATGCTGGCCGAGCTGGGCAGTGAAGCGCAGCAGGAGCCGACCCGCTTTGCCGCCTGGCTGCAGCGGGTGCGCCGCAGCACGGCTTCGCTGGGCGACATGCTGGACGAGCTGATGGACCTCGGCCGTCTGGACGGCGGCCACTACACGCCCATGCTCAGCGACGTGCCGCTGACGGAACTGATGCAGGAAGTGATGCTGCACTTCGGCCCGCTGGCCCGCCGCAAGGGACTGACGCTTGAGGCGCCTCCGGTGGACGCCCTCATCGTGTCGGACCGCCATCTGCTGCGGCGCATCCTGTTCAACCTGGTGTCCAACGCCATCAAGTACACCGACACCGGATTCGTGCGCATCCACCTCGAGCGCCGCAGCGGCGAGGTCCGACTGACCGTGCAAGACAGCGGCCCCGGCATTCCGCGCGACAAGATGGACGATGTGTTCCGCGACTATGTGCGGCTCAACCCGCGCAAGGCTGCCGAGGGACTGGGCATCGGGCTGTCCATCGTGCGTCGCGCGGCCGAACTGCTGAGCCACCCACTCACCGTCTCCTCCCAGGCGGGCGAAGGCACGAGCATCACGCTGACACTGCCGGTCAGCGCATCACCGATGCATGATCCCCTCTCGCTGCCGGGCGAGCAGTCGGCCACCACTGGCCACGCGCTGCTGGCCGTGATCGAGAACGATGCGGACGTTCGCGAGGCGATGGTCTCGCTGCTGCAGAGTTGGGGCCACACGGTGATGGCGGGCAGCGACGCACGCGCCCTGCTTGCAGCCTCGGCTGCCCCGTACAGGGCGCCGGACCTCGTCATCACGGACCTGCATCTTGACGGCACGGATGGGCTGGCCGAAGTCAAGTACCTTCGCGAGGTGCTCCAGGCGCCAGGCCTTCCGGCGCTGCTGGTCACGGGCGACCTGGACCATGCGGTCACGCGCCAGGCAGCCCAGGCCCAGGTGTACGTGGCGCACAAACCCCTGGCTCCACTCAAGCTGGCCGCGCTCCTGAGCCAGTTGCTCGCCTCGCCCCCTCGCAACGAGACGACCGAAGTGGCAGCGCCACCCGTGCCCCGCGGCGCCTAGGCCGGCGCAGCCCTGGTCACGCGTGGGCTGCTGACCAGCCGGCCGGGCGAAAAGACGCGGGGGGCCGGCCCAACAGGCGCACGAAAGCTCGACGCATGCGCTCGGCGCTGCCGAAACCACTGTCCAGGGCCACGCGCTGCACCGAGTGGGCGCCGCCTTCCAGCGCCGCGCGGGCTGCTTCCACCCGGAGCCGCTCGACCACCTGGGCCGGCGTGGCGCCGGTCTCGGCCCGAAAGCACCGGGCGAAATGCCGCGGGCTCATGCAGACCCTCGCGGCCAGGTCCTCCACGCGGTGGTCCCGCCGCAAGTCCTGCCGAACGGCATCAAGCAGCGCACTGAAGCGCCCCTCCGGCCGCTGCAGGTCCAGCAAGGGCGAGAACTGCGACTGCCCACCCGGCCGGCGGCGTTCCACCACCAGTTGCCGCGCGGCTTCGCGCGCCACCTCCTCGCCCTGGTCGTGCGCCACCAGGGCCAGGCACAGGTCGATGCCGGCCGTCATGCCGGCGCTCGTCCACAGCTCCGGCCACTGCCGCTCACGCACCGCAGGCTCGCGCACATAGATGCGGTCGGGCTGCAGGCGCACGGCGGGAAAGTCGGTCGCAAACTGGCGGCCGCGCGACCAGTGCGTCGTGGCGGTGCGGTCGTCGAGCAGGCCCGCCGCCGCGAGCAGGAGGCTGCCGCTGCAGATGCTGGCGATGCGCGCCCCGGACCGAGCCGCGCGACGCAGCCAGGCCACCAGCGGCGCGTCCCGGCAGGCCGCATCCACGCCGTCGCCACCGATCACCATGACGAGGTCCAGGTCGCCCAGGCGGCGCGGCAGGGCCTGCACGGGCCACTCCACACCGGCCGAGCTGCGGGCGAAAGCCGGCGTGCTGGCCACCAGCCGCCAGTCGTAGCTGCCCGGCCGCGCCAGGCGGGCCACCTCGAACACGGCCATGGGCCCGGCCAGGTCCAGTTGCTGGAAGCCCGGAAACAGGACGAAGGCAATGCGGCAGGTCATGGCCGCATCTTGGCAGAAAAGGTGGGAACTGCGTCATGGCGGCCACGCCGCCCGCACCGCACACTGCCTGCCATCGACCACCTTCAAGGCGGCAGGAGGCCGCATCCCCATGCAAGTAGGCATCCTGCTGTTTGACGACGTGGAGCTGCTGGACATGGCCGGGCCCTACGAGGTCTTCACCACGGCCAGCCGGGTGCATGCCCGCACCCAAACGGCCGGGGCTGACCCGCTGTTCACGGTGACCACGCTGGCGCGCAGCCTGGCACCGGTCCGCGCCCGCGCCGGGTTGCAGCTCACGCCGGACATGACACTCGCCGACCACCCGCCGCTCGACTGCGCGCTCGTGCCCGGCGGCGCCGTCACGGCGGAACTGCGGCAGCCCCAGACCCTGGCATGGATCGCCGCCCAGCGGCAAAGCGCCCGCATGCTGGCCTCGGTCTGCACGGGGTCGCTGCTGCTCGCGCAGGCCGGTGTGCTCGATGGCCTCGCCGCCACGACGCACTGGGAAGACCTGGACGAACTGCGCGCGCTGCGCCCCGCCGTGCGGGTGCAGGGCGGCGTGCGCTGGGTGGACGAAGGCGCCGTGGTCACGTCGGCCGGCATCTCTGCCGGCATCGACATGAGCCTGCACCTCGTCGAGCGCCTGCACAGCCGCGACCTGGCGCGGCGCACCGCCCGGCAGATGGACTACGACTGGCAGGACGCCGCATGAAGCCGCTCGGGCACGACCTCATCACGATCACGCAACGCCCGGAAACGGTCTTCGCCGAGGGCCACGGGTCGTGGCTGACCGACGAAGCCGGCAAACGCCACCTGGACCTGATCCAGGGCTGGGCCGTCAACAGCCTCGGCCACAGCCCGGCGCTCATCACCGAGGCCCTGCTGGCGCAGTCGCGCCGGCTGCTGAATCCGAGCCCGGCCTACTTCAACCGGCCGATGCTGGACCTGGCGGCCGCCCTGGTGCGGGTGAGCGGCTTCGACCGGGTCTTCCTCGCGAACTCGGGTGCCGAGGCCAACGAGGGCGCCGTCAAGCTCGCCCGCCGCTGGGGCCGCCGCCACCGCGCCGGCGCGCACGAGGTGATCAGCTTCGAGCAGGGCTTCCATGGCCGCACGCTGGCCATGATGAGCGCGTCAGGCAAGCCGGGCTGGGACTGCATCTACGCGCCCATGCCGGCCGGCTTCGCCAAGGCGCGTCTGAACGACATCGACTCGGTCGTTGCGGCCATCACGCCGCAGACGGTGGCCGTGATGATCGAGTTCGTGCAGGGCGAGGCCGGTGCGGTGGTGGCCGACCCCGGCTTCGTGCGCGAACTGCGGGCGCTGACCCGCGAGCGTGGCGTGCTGCTGATCGCGGATGAAGTGCAGACCGGCGTCGGCCGCTGCGGGACCGCCTTTGCCTTCGAGCACTTCGACGTGGACCCGGACGTGCTGACCCTGGCCAAGGGCCTGGGCGGCGGTGTGCCGCTGTCGGCCTTGCTCTGCCGGGAATCACTGAACTGCTTCGAGCCGGGCGACCAGGGCGGCACCTTCTGCGGCGCACCGCTGATGGCGGCCGTGGGCCTGGCGGTCGTGAACGAGGTCTGCCGCCCGGCCTTCCTGGCCGAGGTCCGCGCCCGCGCCGACCAGCTCAGCGCGGGGCTGCGCGCGGTCGTGCGGGATCACGGCCTGGTCGGCGAGCGGGGCCTGGGCCTGCTGCGCGCACTGGAACTGCCGTCCAACGACGCGCCCGCCGTGGTCGCCGCCGCCCAGGCGCTCGAGCCGGTGGGCCTGCTGCTCAACGCACCCCGCCCTCACCTGCTGCGGCTGATGCCGGCGCTCAACATCAGCGCGGCGGAAGTCGACGCCGGTCTGGCGCTGCTGCGCCAGGCGCTGCGGCAGGTGTTGGCCTGAGATTGGAGGTGCCCCAAGCCGGCCCCTCGGGGAACCGGCCGGGCACGCCCGCGTCCCGCGAGGCGAGACCGGACGAGCGGTCAACCCTCCTTCGTGCCGAAGATCTTGTCGCCGGCGTCGCCCAGGCCGGGGATGATGTAGCCGACATCGTTGAGGTGGCTGTCGATCGCGGCCGTCCAGCAGCGCACGTCGGGGTGAGCGTCGTTCAGGGCCTTCACGCCCTCCGGCGCAGCCACCAGCACCAGCGCGCGGATGTCCTTGCAGCCGCGCGCCTTGAGCAGGTCCACGGTGGCGATCATGCTGCCCGCGGTCGCGAGCATCGGATCGATGATCAGCGCGGTCCGGGCTTCGAGGTTGCCGACGAACTTGTCGAAGTAGTTCACCGGCTTCAGGGTTTCATGGTCGCGCGCGAGGCCCACGACCGACACCTTGGCGTTGGGCAGGATGTCCAGCACGCCGTCCAGCATGCCCAGGCCCGCGCGCAGGATGGGCACGACCGTGACCTTGCGGCCGGCAATCTGGTCGACCTCGGCCGGGCCGCTCCAGCATTCGATCGTCACCTTTTCGAGCGGGAAGTCCTCGGTCGCCTCGTAGGTCAGCAGCCGCGCCACCTCGCCGGTCAGTTCGCGGAACTTCTTCGTGGAGATGTCCGCCTCCCGCATCAGGCCGATCTTGTGCTTGACGAGAGGGTGCTTGACTTCGATGACGGCCATGAGGACTTCCTTTTTCTACTGGGTAGTCGGAATTATCGACGCGCGGACGCCGTGCGCTGCCGCAGCGCCTCGTACAGGCACACGCCCGAGGCCACCGACACGTTCAGGCTCTCGACGGCGCCGGCCATCGGGATGCGGACGAGTTCGTCGCAGGTCTTGGCCGTCAACTGGCGCATGCCTTCGCCTTCCGCGCCCAGCACGAAGGCGGTCGGGCGGCTCAGGTCGAGGTCATACAGCGAACGCTCGGCCTGGTCGGAGGTGCCGACGACCCAGATGTCGCGCTCCTTCAGCTCGTTCAGCGTGCGGGCCAGGTTGGTGACCATCAGGTAGGGCACGGTCTCGGCAGCGCCGCTGGCCACCTTGGCGACCGTGGCGTTCAGCCCCACGGCCCGGTCCTTGGGAGCGACGACGGCATGCGCGCCGGCGCCATCGGCCACGCGCAGGCAGGCCCCGAGGTTGTGCGGGTCGGTCACGCCGTCCAGCACCAGCACCAGCGGCGCGCCCTCGACGGCGTCCAGCACGTCGTCCAGCGAATGGGGCTGAGCGATGGCGGCAACCCGGGCCACCACGCCCTGGTGACGCGGGCTGCCGGCCAGTTGGCTCAGGCGCTCGTCGGTGCTCTCCACCAGCTTGGCCCCGGCCTCCTTGGCACGCTCGATGAAGGCGCGCATGCGCTGGTCGCGCCGGGCGGGGTCGACATGCACCTCGGCGACCGAGGCGGGGTGGGTCTTGAGGCGGACGGTGACGGCATGAAAGCCGAACAGGACGGACTTGGGCGAGCTCATGCCCGCATTGTCGGTTCAGCGGCCGGCCTGTCGCCTCGCGTTCTCCAGGATGTTCACGAAACTGTCGGTCCAGAACCGGTCCGGGTGCCGCGCGAGGTGGTCCAGCAACTGGTCGTGGGCTTCGCGCGTGACGCTCAGGTGCTCGGCACCCACGCCGTGGAAAAGCAGCGACACGAGCGCGCCCTCGGAGGCTGCCTTCTCGACGAGCGCGATCAGCTGCTCCCCCGTCATGCCTTCCACGAAGTAGACCGGCATGGCGTAGGGCTGCAGCTGCTCGGTGTCACTCACCAGGCCCGGGCCGGCAGCGCGGTAGCCGACGAACTGCGGCTGCAGCGCCGTGACGTAGTCCTGGCCGCCGGCTTTCAGGTCCAGGCAGGGCGGCGTGAAGGTGCGGCGGCTGCGGCCGTCCAAGGCCTGCAACCAGGCGTTGGCGGCCAGGATCTGTTCCTGCACCTGGGCGGGCGTCTGCCGGTCCAGATCGCGGAAGGGGGCCACCCAGTCGCGGCCGGGCAGGCTGGCCGAGCAGCCATGGAAGAGGCTGTGGTTGCCCAACTCATGCCCCGCCGCCGCCGCGGCCCGCCACTCGGCCTGGCGGCCGGGAATGGTGGGCGCATTGATCGGCACGTAAAAGCTCGCGCGCAGCCCGCGGCGGTTCAGCGCGGGCACGACGTGGTCGAGCTGGCTGGCCAGGCCGTCGTCATAGCCCAGGCTCACCGCTGCGCGGGCACCCCCCGGCCAAGTGAACGGCGCGGCGCCGGCCGCAGCCGCCATCAGCAGGCCCGTCAGGGCCGCCCAGATCCTGTGCATCACCCACCTCTCATCGCAGGAATTGAACCGCCATCAGCGCGCCGATCAGCACCGGCTGATGAACCATGTAGAAGCTCAGCGACCAGCGCCCGAGCACCGCCAGCGGGCGAGGCGCCGCGCCGGCCCACAGCGCCGGCCGCGCCCGCGTCACGATGAAACCCAGCAGCATCACGCCGAGCCAGGGCAGCACGGGCACGTAGTCTTCGGTGATCGGCTTGTGGGTGACGAGGCCGACCCAGTTCGTCCAGCGCGTGTCGAACAGCGGCGACTGCACCAGCCGGGGCGCGGCGATGGCCAGCACCGCCAGGCCGAGCAGCACGGCCTGCGGCAGCCGCGCCAGCCCCAGGCGCAGCAACAGCAGCATCACCGCCATGCCGTGCAGCACGCCGAAGCTGATCCAGCTGTTCGGGAACATGTTGGCCGAGCCGATCGAGACCAGCGCAGCACATGCCGCCACCTGCCCCCACCGCCGCCAGAACCGCCACGCGCCCTGCCCGGCCTGCACGGCCAGCGCCTGGCCAGCACCGGCACAGAAAAGGAACAGGCTGACGATGCCCACCCGCTGCCACGTCCAGACCGGGTCGCGGTAGAAGTCCTGGCGGATCCAGCCGAAATGGTTCAGGTCGAAGCTGAAGTGAAACAGCGCCATCCAGACGATGGCCAGCCCACGGAGCGCATCGAGACGGTCGGCACGGTCGGCAGGGAGGGTCATCAGTCGGGGTGCTAGAGGCGGGGCGCAGAGGCCGCATTCTGGCCCCGCTGCCAGGCCTCCTGCTGGCGCCGCTGCAGCCGCTCCTCGGCGATGCGGCGGCGCGCGATGCGGTCCGCCTCTTCCGGGTCGGCGGCACTGTGCATGGCCTCGGCCCGCAAGCGCGCGTCCAGACGGGCGCGATCGCTGATCTGGGTCTGGGCGGCCTGCGCCGCCCGGCTGACGGCCCAGTCCGCCTCGGTGTAGCGGCCACGCCCGGCACGGCACTGCCGCGCGCGGCGCACTTCGTCCTGCATGAACTGCCGCTCCGGGTCGCCCATCGTCGTCGAGCTGGCGCGGGTTTCCATGCCGCGGATCTCGCCGTCGCCAGGGCAGGCATTGCCCGCGGGCGCCGCCGGCGCGGGCGACGATGCGGCCGCCGGCCGCCCCATCGCTTCGCGCACCACCTCGGGCTTCAGGCTGTCCACCACGTTGGGCTGCAGCGCCCGCTCGGGCACGCGCTGGCCGGCACCCGGGCAGGGCTTGTCGCTGAAGCGCACCTGCCCGTCGACCTCGCACTTCCAGATCTGCTGGGCCGAGGCGCCGGAGGCCCCCATGCCCAGGGCCCATCCGAGCGCGATCCACCACCGATCCTTCATCGCACCTCCCTGGCTGTCGAGCCGGCAACATGCATCCAGCACACGTCTCGACGACAGGCGCATTATTCAGCGGCGGAACGCTGACGCACGCCTGGCCCAGCCACTCACCCCGGCAGAGGCGCCCGGCGCCGCCGCCCCCACGCCGCCCCCTGGGCGAAGCGCTCAAAATGCCGGCGTCGCGAACCACCGCTGCCCCTCGACATGGCCTTCCTCCCGCCCCGATTCGCCCTCCTCGGCCTGCTGACCCCGATCCTGCTGGCACTCGCGCCACCGGCTGACGCCAAGGCCAGCGCCCAGCCGCGCGCCGTCAGCGCGCGCGGTGCGCTGGATGCCGAGGAGACCAACAACATCAACGTGTTCAAGCGCGTCTCGCCCTCGGTCGTGCACATCACGACGCTGGCCGTGCAGCGCGACTTCTTTTCCCTGCGCACCAGCGAGCAGCCCAGCGGCACGGGCACCGGCTTCGTCTGGGACGACAGCGGCCACATCGTCACCAATTTCCACGTCATCCAGGGCGGCGACCGGGCCACGGTCACGCTGAACGACCAGAGCAGCTACCCGGCCCGGCTCGTCGGCGCCTTCCCCGACCGTGACATCGCCGTGCTGCGCATCGAGGCGCCGCGCGAGAAGCTGCCGGCCATCCAGATCGGCACCAGCCGCGACCTGCAGGTGGGCCAGAAGGTCTACGCCATCGGCAACCCCTTCGGCCTGGACCAGACGCTCACGACCGGCATCGTGTCGGCGCTGAACCGCGAGATCGAGTCGGTGACCCGCCGCACGATCAAGGGCGCGATCCAGACCGATGCCGCCATCAACCCGGGCAACTCCGGCGGGCCACTGCTCGACTCGGCCGGCCGGCTCATCGGCGTGAACACGGCGATCTACAGCCCCAGTGGCGCGAGTGCGGGCATCGGCTTCGCAATTCCGGTCGACGAAGTGAACCGCATCGTGCCGCGCCTGATCCGGGACGGTCGTTTCATCCGACCCGCCCTGGGCGTGACGGCCGGCCCCGAGAACCTGGCCAAGGCGCTCGGCGCACCCAAGGGCGTGCTGCTCGTGAACGTCGCGAGCAACAGCCCCGCCGCCGCAGCCGGCCTGCAGCCCTTCGGCCGCGACCGCAGCGGCCGCATCGTGCAGGGCGACGTCATCACGGCCATCGACGGCCAGGCCGTGGCGGACCTGGACGACATGCTGTCGCTGCTCGAAACCCGGCAGATCGGCGACAAGGTCACGCTCACGGTCTGGCGGGCCGGGCAGACGCGCAAGGTGGCAGCGACACTGGGCAGTTCTGACTAGCGAACGGAACTCCGGCGCCGCCACGCCCGGCCACGACCCCGATGGACAAGGACCTGATCAAGCGCTGGGAACAACTCGCCCAGACCCTGCAAGCCGACACGGCACGGCTGCGACGCCTGGCCCAGGCCCGCATGGCCGGGCTCGCCGGTTGCGGCGCACTGCTGCTGATCGCCGTGGCGTCGATGTTCATGCAGGCGCCGTCGGGCGTGGTCATCGTGCTGGGCCTGCTGGCGGCGGGTGCCGGCGCGGCGGGGGTCCTGGCCGCGCGTCAGAGTGCAGCGCTGCAGCGGCGGGCCGATGCCTGCCAGGACGAGTTGACCGGCATCGTCGAAGCCGTCGAGCGGCATGAGAAGGCCCCGCGCACGCCGCTGGCCATCGGCTTCGCCAATCTCATCGGCCCCGGTTTCAATGAACTCGTCATGCAGGACGCCAAGGCCCTGGGCCCGCTGTTCATGCGCTCCCGCGTCGGCAAGCCCCACCAGATCCCGAGCGCCGAGGTGCTGTTCGTCTACGCCCACCTGAACGAGGACGGCACCCTCCGCGGCCCCAAGCCGGTGGGCGTGCGCCAGATCGTGCAGGCCACCCACGCGGCCATCATCGTGCTGGCCTCGCCGAACTCGCCGGAGAGCATCCGCAATGCCGTGGGCCTGCGCGGGCCGAAGTCCGCCAACCTCGTGTTCACGCTCGACCGCAACGGCGACGGCTTCGCACGCTTCTTCCGCGAGCTGTTCGAGAAGATGCAGGCCGGGCAGGACATGTTGGGCGCCTGGGCGGCGCTCGCCCCTCAGCATCCGGAGGCGAATCCGTTGTACGCACCGAGCACGATGCTGGTCGCGGAAGGTGGGAAGATCGCGTTCCCGCGCGACTGACCGTCGGCCCGCTGCCGAGCTGCCGCCGAGCGCCACCACAACCACAGGAAAGACGCTCATGGGCGCCCAATGGAAAGCCAAGCACAAGGACATCGCCGCCAATGCCAAGGGCAAGCTGTTCGGCAAGCTGGCCAAGGACATCATGATCGCCGCGCGCAACGGCGCTGACCCGAAGGACAACGCCAAGCTGCGCATGGCCGTCGAGGCCGCCCGCAAGGTGTCGATGCCCAAGGACACGCTCGACCGGGCCATCAAGAAGGGTGCCGGCCTGACCGGCGAGACGGTGCACTTCGAGCAGGTCATCTATGAAGGCTTCGCGCCGCACCGCGTCCCGGTGATGGTGGAGGTGCTGACCGACAACACCAACCGCGCGGCGTCCGACATGCGCGTGCTGTTCCGCAAGGGCCAGCAAGGCACGCCCGGCTCGGTGAGCTGGGACTTCGATCACCTCGGCCTCATCGAAGCCGAGGCCGCGACGCCCGGGGCCGATGCCGACACCGCCGCCATCGAAGCCGGCGCGCAGGATCTGCTCCCGGCGGATGAAGACGGCATCGTCGTCTTCCTGACCGACCCCACCGACCTCGATCTCGTCAGCCGTGCGCTGCCGGCCCACGGCTTCACGGTGACGAGCGCCAAGCTGGGCTACCGACCCAAGAACCCGGTCGACCCGGCCAGCCTGTCAGCCGAGCAACTCGAGGAGGTTGAAGCCTTCCTCGCGGCGATGGACGACAACGACGACGTGCAGAACGTCTACGCCGGCCTGGCCGGCTGAGCGCGGCATTCGGCCTGCAGCCACTGGGCGAACGCCTTCACGGCAGGACGTGCCCGTGCGGCCGGGTCGATGATCAGCCGGTAGGCTCGGGCTGAGGCCACATCCGCGTCGAAGGGCATGACGAGCTGTCCACTGGCCAGCAGCGCATCCACGAGCGGCCGCCGCCCCAGGGCCACGCCCTGCCCGGCCACCGCCGCGGCGATCGCCTCGGCATAGCTCGAAAAGCTGAGCCGCGCCGCCGGCCGCAGGTCTGCCAGGCCCCAGGCATTGAGCCACGGCTCCCACTCGGCGGGCATGCCGCTGCTGTCGTCGTCCATGGCCAGATGCAGCAGCGTGTGGCGCGCCAGGTCGGCAGGTTCGCTCAGCGGCACGCCCAGTTCGCTGACCAGCCGGGGGCTGCAGACGGGCAGCATCGACTCGGCGAACAAGGGCTCGCCCTGGCCGGCACCCACCGGGCTGTAGCGGATTGCCAGGTCAAAGCCCTCGCTGGCGAGGTTGCGGTTGCCCAGGCCCGCGTCCAGGCGCACGTCGATGCCCGGGTGGGCCCGCGTGAATGCGGTCAGCCGCGGGATGAGCCACAGCGACGCGAAGCCCGGCGTGGTGGTGAGGGCCAGCACCTGGCGCTGGTGCGGCTCGCGCACGGCACGCACGGCCACGCGGAGCGTGTTAAGCGCTGCGGCACAGGCGGCGTACAGGCGCTGGCCGTCTTCGGTCAGCGCCAGCGCCCGGTGACGGCGCTCGAACAGCGGCACCCCGAGCGCGTCTTCCAGGGCACGGATCTGCCGGCTGATGGCCGACTGCGTCACGAAACGCTCCTGGGCTGCCTGCGTGAAGCTCAGGTGCCGGGCAGCGGCCTCGAAGGCGCCGAGCAGCGGCAGCGGCGGGAGGTGGTCAAGCGGCTTTTCTGGCATGAGCTGGCGGAATGCGAAGCCTTCCGAATCATCGTTTGTCGGCACTGATGCCAGACGCCACTATCCGCCCCAGGCGGCTGGGCCGCAAGCATGCCAACCCGGCATGCCAACCCGGCCCACCCGGAGCTCACCATGCTGATCGACGTTCCCCGCACCCGGCTGCTGCTGCAGCGCGGCCAGACCTCCCGCCTGCCCGACCCCGCCGCCACCCACCTGTGCAGCGCGGCCGGGACGCTGTGGATCACGATCGACCACGACCTGCGCGACATCGTGCTGGAGCCGGGCCAATGCTTCGTCGCGCCGAGCGACCGGGGTGTGACGATCAGCGCGCTGAGCGGCCCGGCCGTGCTGGACCTGCGCCCGGTGCAGAGGCCGGCATGACCGTCGCGGCCACCCGCCCCGCGTCGGCGGCTGCGGCGGTCTGGCCGCTGGCGGGCCATGGGCACGCCTGCCTGCGGCCCCTGCGCAGCGGCGACGGCCCGGCCGAGCAGCGCTTTTTCAACGGCCTGTCCCTGGATTCGCGCCACCAGCGCTTCCACATAGGCCTGCGCGAGCTCAGCCCCATGCTGCTCGCACTGCTGACGAACGTGGACGGCACCTGGCACCGCGCCTGGGTGCTGGAGCAGCCGACGAGCGCCGGGCCGCGGATCCTGGCCGATGCGCGCTACGTCCGCGACCCGGCCGAGCCGGCACGCGCCGAGTTCGCACTTGCCGTGGCCGACGACTGGCAAGGCCGGGGCCTGGGCCGGCGGCTGATCGCCCACCTCATCGACGAGGCCCGTGGGCAGGGCGTGAACGAGCTGTTCGGCGAGGTGCTGGCCGAGAACCGCCGCATGCTCGCGCTCGCCCGCGAGTTCGGCATGCGGGTGCGGGCGCACCCGGAGTCGGGTGCCTTGGTGCGGGTGTCGTGGCACCCGACCCTTGCCGTTCCGATTCAAGACAGCCGCCGATCCTGAACGACGACCCGTGGCGCGCGGGCGGGCTGAACGTGGCTTGCTGGCCCGCGCCCGGGGCGCCGCGCTCGGCCGCGCCTGCATCGCGCGCCACAAGGCCTCGCCATGACAGGGGCGGCGGGGCTTCGGCAAGATGACGGCATGCTGTTCCTGCCTCCCCTGTCCATCCTCGATCTCGCGCCCGTCGTCGAGGGCGACTCCACCCGCCAGGCCCTGCTCAACAGCATCGACCTCGCCCGCCTGGCCGACGGCCTGCACTACCGCCGCTACTGGGTGGCCGAGCATCACAACATGGAAGGGGTGGCGAGTTCGGCGACCGCGGTGCTCATCGGTCAGCTCGCGGCGGCCACCTCGCGCATCCGCGTGGGGGCCGGCGGCATCATGCTGCCCAACCACGCGCCGCTGACGATCGCCGAGCAGTTCGGCACGCTGGCCGAGCTCTTCCCCGGCCGCATCGACCTGGGGCTCGGCCGCGCCCCCGGCACGGACCGCCCGACGATGCGCGCGCTCAGGCGCAGCCTGGAGAGCACGGGCGAAGACGCCTTCCCCAATGACGTGCTGGAACTGCAGGCCTACCTCGGCCCGCCCAAGGCCGATGCGACAGTGCGCGCCGTGCCGGGTCAGGGCACGTCGGTGCCGCTGTGGTTGCTCGGCTCCAGCCTCTACGGCGCGCAGCTCGCCGCCTACCTCGGCCTGCCCTTCGCCTTTGCCTCGCACTTCGCGCCGGAGATGCTGATGCAGGCGCTGCAGATCTATCGCGCGACCTACCGCCCCAGCGAACGGCACCCCAAGCCCCACGCGGCCGTGGGACTGAACGTGATCGTCGCGCCGACGGACGAGGAAGCCCGGCACCTGTTCACGTCGGCACAGCAGCGCTTTCTCGGCATGGTGCGTGGCCGGCGCGGCAAGCTGCCGCCGCCCGTGGCGTCCATGGACGAACTCTGGACGCCGGCCGAAGCCGCGCAGGTCGACCGCATGCTCAGCGAGTCGGTCGTGGGCTCACCCGAGACGGTCAAGGCGGGGTTGCTCGCCACGGCTGAGCGCACCGGTGCCGATGAGTTCATCGCGGCCTGTGCGGTGCACGACCATGCACTGCGCCGCCGCAGCTACCAACTGCTCGACGAACTGGCTGCCTGACGCCCGCGGCTAGAGCAGCAGAAAGGCCGCCGCGGCCACTGCCGTGGGGGCGAGCGCGCCGAGCAGCAACTGCAACGCCCCCACCGACTCGTCGGAAAAGCCGCGCCGCAGCAGGGCCAGGCCCGCCGGATTGGGCGCGTTGGCAATCACGGTCAGGCCGCCGCCCGCCACCGCGCCGGCGACCAGCATGTACTGGGCCGTGGGCGAGATGCCCTCGATCAGCGACCCGAGATACGTCAGCGCCGCGTTGTCGGTCACCGCGGTCAGCCCCAGCGCACCAAAGAACAACGCCAGCGGCTCCAGCCCCGACACCAGCGGCTGCAACCACCAGCGCTGCAGGCCACCCAGCACGACGAGGCCCGCCAGGAAAAAAGCCACCAACAGCGCCTCCTTCACCAGCAAGGGGGACTGATGCCGCTCGTAGGCCTGGGCGAAGCCCAGGAACATGAGGAAGAGCCCCAGAAAGGCCACGGGGTGGTGGGCCATCAGCACGACGCCAGCGAGCAGGCCCAGGTGCACGAGGATGATGCCCACCGGCACGGGCGCCTCAGGCGCTGCATTCACCTCGGCAGGCGCAGCGGCGAGGTGCCGTCGCAGCACGAAGGCCGCCACCGTCGCGTTGACGAGCACCGCCAGCGCGGCCTTCCAGCCGAACGTGGACAGCATGAAGGCGCTGTCCCAGCCCCAGGTACCGGCCACCATCAGCACGGGCGGCGCGGCGTAGGACGTCAAGGTGCCGCCGATGGACACGTTGACGAACAGCACGCCCAGGGCGAAGTACTTGGGCGCCTCCAGCAGGGTCGGGCGGAACACCACCGGGGCCAGCATCAACGCCGCAATGGTCATAGCCGCGGGCTCGGTGACGAGGGAGCCCAGCAGCGGCACGGCAGCGAGGCCCAGCCAGGCGGTGGCCACCGCCGCCGGCATCGGCATGAGCTTCACGGCCACGTTCATGGCGCCACGCACGGCCTGCAACACCGGTCGCGACCCGGCGATCACCATGACGACGAAGACGAACAGCGGCTCCGTGTAGTTGCGCGATTCGGCATAGGCCAGGGCCGAGTCCCCGCCGGTCATCAGCGCCATCGCGAAGATCAGGATCAGCGCCCAGAAGCCGAACACGACTTCGACTTCACCGAGCAGATGCAGCAGGCCCGCGTGCCGAGGGACGCGGTGGGCGAGCCGCTCGAACAGCTTGGCGGTGAAGGTGTGGAGAACGGCGGCGGCAAAAAGGCCGGCGGCCAGGAGTTCGACAGGTTCAGCGGTCATGCATCAGCCATGGCAGCACGCGTGAGGCGGCCCGACCTTCACGCCAACCTGTTGCAGCCGGCACGCCGCAACACCCGGGCGGCAGTGTAGCGGCGGGACGCCCCAGCCTACTTGATGCGCTGCTTCTCGAGCTTCCGCGCGAGCGTGCGCCGGTGCATGCCCAGCCGGCGGGCGGTCTCGCTGATGTTGAAGCCGGTCTCGGCCAGCACCTCGTGGATGCGCTCCCACTCCAGCGTCTTGATCGACGCCGTCTGGCGCTCGGTCACTTCCACGTCGGCATCGCCCTGGCGGCGTGCAAAGGCCGCCTCGATGTCGTCGGTGTTGGCGGGTTTGGCCAGGTAGTGGCAGGCGCCGAGCTTGATGGCCTCGACCGCGGTCGCGATGCTCGCATAGCCGGTGAGCACGACGATGAGCACCTCCGGGTCCCAGGCATGCAGGGCCTGCACGCAGGCCAGGCCCGACGCGCCGCCGGCGAGCTTGAGGTCGACCACCGCATGGCCGAGTTCGTCGTCCTCGGGCAGTGCGTCCAGCAGGGCCTTCATGTCGTCCAGGCCGGTGGCGCGCATCACGCGCCAGCCGCGGCGCTCGAAGGAGCGGCTGAGCGTGCGGGCGAAGCTGTCGTCGTCCTCGACGATCAGCAGGAAGCGGTCTTCTTCAGCGGTGGCGGGCATCGGAGGCGGATTGTCGCGGCTGCAGCGATGCCAGCGGCAGCGTCAGGGCCACCTCGGCGCCGCCTTCGTCACGGTTGCGCGCCTGCAGCCGGCCGCCGAGCGTGCGCGCCACGTTGACGCTCAGGAACAAGCCCATGCCGCGCCCCGGCTGGCCCTTGCTGCTCTGGTAGGGCTCGCCGAAGTGGGCGAGCATCGCGGCGGTGAAGCCGGGGCCGCGGTCGAGCACGCTGAGCGTCAACATGTCATCGTCCGTGCATGTGGCCTGCAGCGCCAGTGGCGCGCCGGGGGCGGCCTCGGCGGCGTTGTCCAGCAGGTTGCCGACGACCTGCTGCAGCGCGGTGTCGGAGATGATGTCGACATCCGGCAAGGCCTCCGTCACCAGTGACAGCTCGGCCTGCGGGTGCGACCGACGCCAGTCTGATGCGAGCTGGTCGACGAAGGCGGGCAGCCGCATGAGCCCGGGCGCCTCCCCGCGCATCTCGCCGGCCGACATCAGGATGCCCGTGACGATGGCCTTGCAGCGCAGGATCTGCCGCTGCATCTCCTCGATCTCTTCGCGCAGCTCGGGCTCGGCCGCGAATGGCGCCATGTGTGCCCAGTCGCCCAGGATGACGCTGAGCGTGGCCAGCGGCGTGCCCAGTTCGTGCGCGGCCCCGCTGGCCAGCAGGCCCATGCGCACGATGTGCACCTCCTCGGCGGCACGCTGCTGCAAGTCGGCCAGCTCGGCGTCACGCTGGCGCAGGTTGCGGTTGATGCGCACGATGAAGATGCTCAGCAGGCCGACGTTGAGCAGGAAGCACAGCAGCAGGCCACCCAGGTAGTTCGGCGACAGCGTCGTGGGCGAGGACGGGTCCAGCAGCAGGGGGCGGTGCCACTGCATCAGCGCGACGAAGCCGGTGATCGCACTGCAGATGACCGCGATCAGATAGACCGGCCGCAGCAGCACCGAAGCCACGGCGACCTGCAGCAGGTAGAGGTAGATGAAGGGGTTGTCGCTGCCGCCGGCCAGATACAGCTGGCCGGTCAGCACGCCCACGTCCACCAACAGCGCCACGCACAGCTCGATCTGCGACACCGGCTGTGCCAGCTTGTTGCGCCACTGGCTGAACAGGTTGAAAACCACCAGGATGCCGAGCAGGCTCAGCATCTCCGCCCAGGGCAATGTGATGCTCAACCCGGCATGCACCACGAGCACTGTGGCCAGCTGGCCGATGACCGCCAGCCAGCGCAGCTCGATCAGCTGGCGCAGGTTGGCGCGGCCTGCCCGGCGTTCGGGCGCGACGGCGACGGCTTCGACGGGAGCAGCGGTGGCAGGCAGGGCGTTCAAGTCGGCAGGCGCCGGCGCTCTTCGCGGACGAGGTAGATCGCCGCGGCGGCCGACATGACCGCGAGCGCCAGCCAGGTGATGGCGTAGACGGCGTGATTGTTCGCGAACTTCAGCACCGTGAGGCCCGGCCGGGGCCAACGCTGGGGTTGGGCGGGGTCGGCGACCTCGTCGACGAAGTACGGTGCGACCGCGCCGGTCAGACCGAGTTGCGCCGCGATGCCGGCCACGTCACGCGAGTACCAGCGCCCTTCGCCGGGCACGTTGCGCCGCAGCGGCCCGCCGTGGGGCTCGGTGAGGCGCAGCAAACCGACGACCTCGACCGGACCGGTCGGCGCCGCATGCTGCTCGGGCGCCTTGCGCTCGGGCGGCACGAAGCCGCGGTTGACGAGCACGGTGCGGCCGTCGTCCAGCCGCAGCGGCGCCAGCACCCAGTGGCCGCCACCGAGCACGGTGGTGGCCTGGACCAGCACCTCGGCGGGGCCGAACTGGCCTTGCAAGCGCAAGGGCCGGTATTCATCGGCTGAGGTGATCTCGGCCGTCACGGCCGGCGGCGCCACCGGCAGGGCGGTGACCTGCCGCTCGATGCGTGCAATCAGGTCCTGCTTCCAGCCCAGTCGCTGGATCTGCCACGCCGCCAGCAGCACGAAGCCGAGGCTGGCAAAGGCCGCGCTGACGATCAGGGCGATGCGTGCAGCGCGAACCATCTTCAGGGCATGTTTCGCATGGCCGCCGGATCCGGCGTCGGCATCATGTTGGCGTTCATGTGATACATGACCCAGACCGAACCGGCCATCATGATGACGACCAGTGCCACCGTGAACAGCAGGGCCAGCATCGACCAACCGCGCTCGACCTTGGCGTTCATGTGCAGGAAGTACACCATGTGCACGACCATCTGCACGGCCGCGAAGCCCAGGATGACGAGGCCCGTGACCTTGGGGCTGGGCAGCACCTTGCCCATCACCAGCCAGAACGGGATCGCCGTCAGGATGACCGACAGGATGAAACCGGTGGCGTAGCCCTTGTAGCTGACGTGGAAGTCCTGCTCGCCGTCGAAGTGGTCGTCGTCGTGATGACCGTGGTTGTGCTGGGCTGCCATCACATGGACCCCATCAGGTAGACGAAGGTGAAGACGCCGATCCAGACGACGTCCAGGAAGTGCCAGAACATCGACAGGCACATCAGCCGGCGGCGGTTGGGCGCCGTCAGGCCGTGCCTGTTGACCTGGAACATCAGCGTGACCAGCCAGATGCTGCCGAAGGTGACGTGCAGGCCGTGCGTGCCCACCAGGGTGAAGAAGCTCGAGAGAAACGCGCTGCGACCCGGCCCCGCGCCTTCGTGGATCAGGTGATGGAACTCATACAACTCGATCGCCAGGAAGCCCAGGCCCAGCAGGCCCGTGACGGCCAGCCAGCCCAGCACCTGCGCCTTGCGGCGGGCCTGCATGCCGATCATCGCAAAGCCGTAGGTGATCGACGAGAACAGCAGCAGGGCCGTGTTGATGGCCACGAGGTTCAGGTCGAAGAGATCCGCCCCCGACGGGCCGGCCGCGTAGTTGCGGCCCAGCACGGCGTACACGGCGAACAGCACCGCGAAGATGAGGCAGTCGCTCATCAGGTAGAGCCAGAAGCCCAGCATCGTGCTGTTGGGCGGGTGATGGTGGCCGCCGTGGTCGAAGTAGACCGGCGCGCCGTTCACGTGCGTGGCAACAGTTGCAGTCATGTCAGCAGTTCTCCAGGTCAGGCAGCGGTGCCGGCAGCGGCGAGCGCTCGCGTGCGCGCGTCCTCGGTGCGGGCCACCTCATCAGCCTGGATGTGGTAATCGCGGCTGTAGTTGAAGGTGTGCACGATGGAGGCGACGACCGTGGCGGCCAGGCCCAGCGCAGCCACGAGGTACATGTGCCAGATCAGCGCGAAGCCCATGGCCGTGGCGAGCATCGCGATGACGAAGCCGGCGCCCGTGTTCTTGGGCATGTGGATCGCCACGAAGCCGGTCGTCGGGCGCTCGATGCCGCGCTGCTTCATGTCGTGCCAGGCGTCCATCTCGTGGGCGATCGGCGTGAAGGCGAAGTTGTAGTCTGGCGGCGGCGAGGCCGTCGACCACTCCAGCGTGCGGCCACTCCAGATGTCGCCCGTGGTGTCGCGCAGCTCCTGGCGGCGCCAGATGCTCACGGCGATCTGCACGAGGAAGGCGCCGATGCCCAGCGCCACGATGCCTGCGCCGATGGCGGCCGTGACGAAGTACGGCTGCAGCGTCAGGTCATCGAAATGGCTCACGCGGCGCGTGATGCCCATCAGGCCGAGCACGTACAGCGGCGTGAAGGCGACCCAGAAGCCGATGAACCAGCACCAGAACGAGACCTTGCCCCAGAAGGCATCCAGGCGGAAGCCGAAGGCCTTCGGGAACCAGTAGTTGATGCCGGCGAACACGCCGAACACCACACCGCCGATGATGACGTTGTGGAAGTGCGCGATCAGGAACAGGCTGTTGTGCAGCACGAAGTCCGCCGCGGGCACGGCCAGCAGCACGCCGGTCATGCCGCCGATCGAGAAGGTGACCATGAAGCCCACCGTCCACAGCATCGGCACCTCGAACTTGATCCGGCCGCGGTACATCGTGAACAGCCAGTTGAAGATCTTGGCGCCCGTCGGGATCGAGATGATCATCGTCGTGATGCCGAAGAAGCTGTTCACGCTGGCCCCGGAGCCCATCGTGAAGAAGTGGTGCAGCCAGACGAGGTAGGACAGGATCGTGATCACGACCGTGGCGTAGACCATGGAGGCGTAGCCGAACAGCTTCTTGCGGCTGAAGGTGGACACCACCTCCGAGAAGATGCCGAACACCGGCAGCACCAGGATGTAGACCTCGGGGTGGCCCCAGATCCAGATCAGGTTCACGTACAGCATGGCGTTGCCGCCGAGGTCGTTCGTGAAGAAGTTGGTGCCGAGGTACCGGTCCGCCGTCAGCAGCGCCAGCGTGGCCGCCAGCACCGGGAAGGTGGCGACGATCAGCACGTTGGTGCACAGCGAGGTCCACGTGAAGACGGGCATCTTCATCAGGGTCATGCCGGGCGCGCGCATCTTGATGATGGTCGCGATCAGATTGATGCCGGAGAGTGTGGTGCCCACCCCCGCGATCTGAAGCGCCCAGAGGTAGTAGTCGACCCCCACGTCCGGGCTCGCCAGGATGCCCGACAGCGGCGGGTAGGCCAGCCAGCCGGTCTTCGCGAACTCGCCGACGAACAGCGAGATCATGATCAGGATGGCGCCACCGGCGGTCATCCAGAAGCTGAAGTTGTTCAGGAAGGGGAAAGCCACGTCCCGGGCGCCGATCTGCAGCGGCACGACGTAGTTCATGAACCCGGTCACGAAGGGCATCGCGACGAAGAAGATCATGATGACGCCGTGCGCCGTGAAGACTTGGTCGTAGTGATGCGGCGGCAGGAAGCCGGCGCTGTCACCGAAGGCCATGGCCTGGTGCGCGCGCATCATCAGCGCGTCCGCGAAACCGCGCAGCAGCATCACGACACCGAGGACGATGTACATGATGCCGATCTTCTTGTGGTCGATGCTGGTCAGCCAGTCGCGCCACAGGGTGCCCCAGAGGCGGTACCTGGTCAGCAATGCCAGCACCGTGGCGCCGCCCAGGGCCACCATGGCGAAGGTGCCGACCAGGATCGGCTCGTGCAGCGGCAGTGCGCCCAGCGACAGCCGGCCCAGCAGGGGATGGAGTTCGTCAGGATAGGAAAGCATCTCGGACAGGCTCAGTTGGGCTGCGCAGGAGTCGGCAGGGTTTCGAGGGGCAGGCCTTGCAGGTTGGTTGGCGTGCACAGCGCCGCCACCACCTGGCGCTCGCGCCGGTCGCCGTTCAGATCACGCCAGCCGGTGCGCATCGTGCCGGCCACGCCGCCCTTGCCGGCGCCGCCGGCGGCATCGATCGCCATCATGGTGCTGGCACACATCTTCTTGCCGTCGACGCAGCGATCGACGATGGCGCTCCACAGCCCCGGCTCGACGCTGGCAAAACGGCGCACGGGCTCCTTCGTGCTCGGCTGCTCAAGCTGCATCACCTCGGCACGCGTCAGCGCCTGGCCGTCCGTCTGGTTCCGGGCGATCCAGCGGGCGAATTCCTCATCGGACAGCCCGTGGAACTTGAAGCGCATGTCGGAGAAGCCGGCACCGCTGTAGTGAGCCGACTGCCCGTCATAGACACCCGGCCGGTTGATCACTGCATGCAGTTGCGTCTCCATGCCGGGCATCGTGTAGATCATCCCTGCCAGTGCCGGCACGTAGAACGTGTTCATCACGGTCGTCGACGTGAAGCGGAAATGAATCGGGCGATCCACCGGCGCTGCCAGTTCATTGACCGTGGCGATGCCCTGCTCCGGGTAGATGAACAGCCATTTCCAGTCCATCGACACCGCGTACACCTCGAGCGGCTTGACGCCGGCGGGCAGCGGCTTGTCGGCAGCGATGCGGTCCAGCGGGCGGAAGGGGTCGAGCTTGTGCGTACTGATCCAGGTGATCGCGCCCAGCGCGATGATGATCAGCAGCGGCGCCCCCCAGATGACGAGTTCCAGGCGGGTGGAATGGTCCCAATCCGGGGCATAAGTCGCCTCGGTATTGGATTGCCGGTAACGATAGGCAAAGATCAGCGTCAGCGCGATCACCGGGACGATGATCAGCAGCATCAGCAGCGTGGAGGTGACGATCAGGTCGGCCTGCTGCTGGGCGATGTCGCCGTGGGGCTTCATCACGATCGCATTGCAACCGCTCAATGCGAGGCCGGCTGACAAAACCAGGCCGCGAGTAAGGAGAGACTTGTTGGGGTACATCCTGAGTGGCGCGCGAGGGTTAACGATCTTGCGTGCAGTGCCGGAATGTAAGTTGATTGAGCCAAATCAACGATTGGACATTTTGTCCTAGTGACCGACGGAGACACGCCGCCATGGCAAGCGCAAGCAGTACCTTCCAAACCCCGCAATCCGGCCCTGCAAACTCCCGGACCGATGAAGAGTTGGCCCCGGGCGACATCGCGGTCGGCGTCATCATTGGCCGCGCGTCGGAGTATTTCGACTTCTTCGTCTTCGGCATCGCCTCGGTGCTGGTATTTCCGCAGCTCTTCTTCCCGTTTGTCGATACCCTGACCGGTACCCTTTACGCCTTCCTGGTCTTTGCCCTCGCCTTTGTCGTCCGCCCGATCGGCACGCTGATCGGCATGGAGATCCAGCGCCGCCTCGGCCGTTCCACGAAACTGACTGCCGCTCTCTTCCTGTTGGGATCCTCGACCGTGGCGATGGGCCTGCTGCCCAGTCACACGGAGGCGGGCAACACCGCGATCGTGCTGCTGGCGCTGTGCCGCGTGGGCCAGGGGCTGGCCCTGGGCGGCTCCTGGGACGGCCTGCCCAGCCTGCTGGCACTGAACGCCCCGCCGGACCGCCGCGGCTGGTACGCGATGCTGGGCCAACTGGGCGCACCGCTGGGCTTTTTTGTCGCGTCGGGCGTCTTCCTGTACGTGTACAGCAGCCTTGACACCAAGGACTTCCTGTCCTGGGGCTGGCGCTTCCCGTTCTTCACGGCCTTCGCGATCAACGTGGTCGCGCTGTTCGCCCGGCTGCGCCTCGTCGTGACGCACGAGTACGAAAAGCGCATGGAAGAGCATGAGCTCGACCCCGCCCACCTGAGTGAGCTGCTGCCGGCGCAGGGCCACCACATCGTGATCGGCGCGTTCGCCGCGCTGGCGAGCTACGCCCTCTTCCACCTCGTGACGGTGTTCCCGCTGTCCTGGGTGAACCTGTTCGCCGAAGACCGCGGCGTCGTGGATTTCATGAAGATGGAACTGCTCGGTGCGGCCTTCGCCGCCGTCGCGATGCCGATGTCGGGCCTGATCGCCGACAAGATCGGCCGCCGCAGCTTCCTCGGCTCGCTGGCCGTGGCCATCGGGGCGTTCGCGCTGTTCGCGCCCTTCATGCTGGGCGGTGGCAAGCCGGGCCAGGCCGCCTTTATCCTGGTCGGCTTCGTGCTGCTGGGCCTGTCCTATGGCCAGGCGGCCGGCTCGGTCACGTCCAACTTCCTGCCGCACTTCCGCTACACCGGCGCGGCCCTGACCGCCGACATGGCCTGGCTGCTCGGCGCCGCCTTCGCGCCGGTGGTGGTGCTCTACCTGTCGTCGCGCTTCGGCCTGGGTTCGGTCAGCGTCTACCTGTTGTCGGGCGTGCTCTGTACGCTGCTCGCCCTCCGGGTCAACAAGCGTCTGCGCACCGCCGCCGTCGTGCAGGATTGATCATCCGCCTGCGCACTTGAAGGCGGGCTGCGGCCCGCCTTTTTCATGCACGGGCTGCCCTGCGTTCACCAGGAACCTGGCGATCAGCCCAGCGCCTGGCGGGCGTTCTGGAAGATGCGCAGCCACGGGCTGTGCGCGCTGCGGTCGCCGGAGGTCCAGCTCATCTGCACGTTGCGGAACACGCGCTCCGGATGCGGCATCAGCGCCGTGAAGCGGCCGTCGGCGGTGGTCACCGACGTCAGGCCGCCCGGGCTGCCGTTCGGATTGAACGGGTAGGCCTCGGTCGGCTGGCCGTGGTGGTCGACGAAGCGCATCGCCGGGATGACGCGGGCTGCGTCGCCCTGCCGCGCGAAGTTGGCAAAGCCCTCCCCGTGCGCCACCGCGATCGGCAGGCGGCTGCCGGCCATGCCGCGGAAGAACACGCTGGGCGAGTCCAGCACCTCCACGAGCGACAGGCGTGCCTCGAACTGCTCGCTCTGGTTGCGCGTGAAACGTGGCCAGGCGTCGGCGCCCGGGATGATCGGCGCCAGGGCCGCCAGCATCTGGCAGCCGTTGCACACGCCCAGGGCCAGCGTGTCGGGCCGTGCGAAGAAGGCGCGGAACTGCTCGGCCAGCACCGGGTTGAACATGATCGAACGCGCCCAGCCCTCGCCGGCACCGAGCGTGTCGCCGTAGCTGAAGCCGCCGCAGGCCACGAAAGCCGCAAAGCCATCGAGCTTGACGGCGCCCGACTGCAGGTCGCTCATGTGCACGTCGAAGCTCTCAAAGCCGCCCAGCGCCATCGCATAGGCCATCTCGACATGCGAGTTCACGCCCTGCTCGCGCAGGATGGCCACCTTGGGCCGTGCGCCGGTGATGACGGCCGGGGCTTCCGGCGTGAACGTCAGGTGCACGTGCATCCCCGGGTCGCCCGCCTGGCCCGCCGCGGCGTGCTCAGCCTCGGCACAGGCCGGGTTGTCGCGCAACTGCGTGATGCGCCAGGACACCTCGTCCCAGGTCTGCTGCAGCGTCGTCAGGTCGGCGCTGAACACCTTCTTCGCGTCGCGCCAGACTTCCATCTGCCGCTTGGCATTCGGCTTGGCGACGACATGCGCGTGGCGCGACAGTCCATGCGCGCGCAGCACCTGCATGACGGCATCGCGGTCGGCCGCGCGCACCTGGATGAGCGCGCCCAGCTCTTCGGCGAACAGCGCACGCAGCGTCAGCTCCTCGCGGCGGCCACTGACCTGGGCCGCCCAGTTCTTGGAGTCGCCGGTGTCGGCACGGCTGTCGCTGATGCCGTCGCCTTCCGTCACGAGCAGATCCACGTTCAGGCTCAGGCCCGTCTGGCCGGCAAAGGCCATCTCGCAGGCCGCTGCCCACAGGCCGCCGTCGGAGCGGTCGTGGTAGGCCAGCAGCTTGCCTTGGCCACGCAGTTCGTTGATGGCATTGACGAGGGCGACCAGTTGCTGCGGGTCATCCAGGTCGGGCACGTCGTTGCCGAACTGGTTCAGCGTCTGCGCCAGGATGGAGCCGGCCAGGCGGTGCTTGCCCTGGCCGAGGTCGACGAGGATCAGGCACGAGTCTTCGCGCTGCCACTCGGGCGTCAGCGTGCCGCGCACGTCGGCGATGCTCGCGAAGGCGCTGACGATCAGCGACACCGGGGCGGTGACCTGGCGGTCCTCCCACTTGGTGCGCATGGACAGCGAATCCTTGCCCACGGGGATGGACACGCCCAGCGCCGGGCAGAGTTCCATGCCGACGGCCTTGACGGTGTCGAACAGCGCGGCGTCTTCGCCCGGCTCGCCGCAGGCGGCCATCCAGTTGGCGCTGAGCTTCACGCGCGGCAGCTCGATGGGCGCGGCCAGCAGGTTGGTGATGGCTTCGGCCACGGCCATGCGGCCAGAAGCCGGCGCGTTGACGGCGGCCAGCGGCGTGCGCTCGCCCATGCTCATGGCCTCGCCGGCAAAGCCGCTGAAGTCGGCCAGCGTGACGGCGCAATCGGCCACCGGCACCTGCCAGGGGCCCACCATCTGGTCGCGGTGGTTCAGGCCACCGACGGTACGGTCGCCGATGGTCACGAGGAAGCGCTTGCTGGCGACCGTCGGGTGGCGCAGCACGTCGAACGCGGCCTTCTCCAGGCTCACGCCGGTCAGGTCCAGCGTGCCGCCGTCGCGGGCTACGCGGGCGACGTTGCGGTGCGTCTTGGGCGGCTTGCCCAGCAGCACGTCCATCGGCATGTCGATGGGGTAGTCGTCACCGTCGGCCAGCTTCAGCTCGCGCTCTTCAGTTGCGACGCCGATGACCGCAAACGGGCAGCGCTCACGCTCGCACAGCGCCTGGAACTGCGGCAGGCTGTCCGGCGCGATGGCCAGCACGTAGCGCTCCTGGCTCTCGTTGCACCAGATTTCCTTCGGGGCCAGGCCACTCTCTTCGAGCGGCACCTTGCGCAGGTCGAAGCGCGCGCCGCGGCCGGCGTCGTTGACCAGCTCCGGGAAGGCATTGGAGATGCCACCCGCGCCCACGTCGTGGATGGCCAGCACCGGGTTCTCGGCGCCGAGGCCCCAGCAGTGGTTGATGACCTCCTGCGCCCGGCGCTCGATCTCGGGGTTGCCGCGCTGCACGGAGTCGAAGTCCAGATCCGCCGTGTTCGTGCCGGCGGCCATCGAGGACGCGGCGCCGCCGCCCATGCCGATGCGCATGCCCGGGCCGCCGAGCTGGATCAGCAGCGTGCCGGCGGGGAACTCGATCTTCCGGGTCAGGTCCGAGCGGATCGTGCCCAGGCCGCCGGCAATCATGATGGGCTTGTGATAGCCGCGGCGCACGCCGGCCACGGTCTGCTCGAACACGCGGAAGTAACCCGCCAGGTTCGGCCGGCCGAACTCGTTGTTGAACGCAGCGCCGCCCAGCGGCCCGTCGATCATGATCTGCAGCGCCGACGCGATGTGGGCCGGCTTGCCCACGGGGTTCTGCTCCCAGGGCTCCGACAGCCCCGGCAGGTGCAGGTTGGACACCGAGAAGCCGGTCAGGCCCGCCTTGGGCTTGGAGCCGCGGCCGGTGGCGCCCTCGTCGCGGATCTCGCCGCCCGCGCCGGTGGAGGCGCCGGGGTGCGGAGAGATGGCGGTCGGGTGGTTGTGCGTCTCCACCTTCATCAGCACCTGTGCCTGCTCGGCGCGGGCCACGTAGGCCGCGCCCGGGCGCGGTGCCGGCTGCCAGCGCTCGATCGCGTGGCCTTCCATCACCGCGGCGTTGTCCGAGTAGGCGATGACGGTGTGTTGCGGGTTCAGCTTCTCGGTGTTGCGGATCATGCCGAACAGCGACAGCGGCTGCGCCTCGCCGTCCATCGTGAAGGACGCGTTGAAGATCTTGTGACGGCAGTGCTCGCTGTTGGCCTGCGCGAACATCATCAGCTCGACGTCGCTCGGGTTGCGGCCCAGCTTCTTGAAGTTGGTGTCGAGGTAGTCGATCTCGTCGGCGGACAGCGCCAGGCCGAACTCGACGTTGGCCTTCTCCAGCGCCGCGCGGCCGGCGCCCAGCACGTCCACGTGGGCCAGCGGCTCGGCGGTGCGTTCGTCGAACAGGTGCGCGGTGTCGTCGCGGCTGAAGCAGGCCGACTCGGTCATTCGGTCGTGCAGCAGCGCGGCACAGGCCTGCAGTTCCTCGGCGTTCAGCGGCTTGGCGCCGCCCAGCAACCCGTACTTGGTCGCGATGCGGTACTCGACGACGCGCTCCACACGCTTGAGCGACAGGCCGCAGTTGCGGGCGATGTCGGTCGCCTTGGACGCCCAGGGGCTGACGGTGCCAAAGCGGGGCGTGACGACGACGAGGTCGCCCCTGGCATCGGCCACGGCCGGCTCGCCGTAGGTCAGCAGCGCGGCGAAACGCTCGCGGGCGGCGGCATCCAGCGGGGCATCGGTCCAGACCCAGTGCACCGCCCGGGCCGTGATGCCGGTGATGCGATCGCTGACCCCCTGCAACCGGGCCAGCAAGGCCTTGGCGCGAAAGTCGGAAAGGGCGTTGCCGCCCTCGAAGGGGGTCAGGTGCGGGGTCTGGGCCATGGAGTCCGGGGAGGCTGGGCGCGAGTCGGGGCTCGCGGTTCTCGGGGAGGCACCGCCCCTGCGAAGACGGGACGGCGTGCGGCGCCCGGGATTCTACTGAGGCCTCGCGCAAGGTCGGCCGCCGGCACCCGGTTCGTGGCGCGGCGGCGCGGGGAAGACCCGGGGCCGCCCAGGGCGGAAGCGTCTTAGGATAGCGCTATCCAAACCACCAGACAGCCCGTCGAGTCGGCCAGGCCATGCCCCACCCTTCTCCGCTCTCCCTGGTCATCATGGGCGTCGCCGGCTGCGGCAAGTCCACGCTCGCGGCGCACGTGGCCGAGGTGCTGCGGCGCCCCTGGCTGGAAGGCGACGCCTTGCACAGTGACGCGAGCCGCGCCAAGATGGCCCGCGGCGAACCGCTGACCGACGACGACCGCGCCGCGTGGCTCGACCAACTGTGCGATGCCCTGCGGCGGGAGCCCGGCCTCGTCCTCACCTGCTCCGCGCTCAAGCGGCGCTACCGCGACCAACTGCGCGCGGCGTCGCCCGGCTTGTGCTTCGCCTTCCTCGACCTCGACCCGGCGGAAGCCCGTCGACGCGTGGAGGCCCGCAGCGGCCACTTCTTCTCGCCCCGCCTGATCGACAGCCAGTTCGCCACGCTGGAGCGCCCGGACGCCGAGCCCGGCGTGCTGCGCCTGGACGCCCTGCGCCCCCTCGCGCAACTCCGGGACGAAGTGGCCACCTGGATGGACAACCGCTCCCTGAATGACCCACCGCCGATGCTCCATGCCCTCGACGACGGCGCCCGCTGGGTGCTGACCGACCCGACCGCCCTGCCCCTGGCCGGCGGCTTCCTGTGGAACCGCCGCCTGATGATCCAGGCCACCTGCCGCGGCTATGCCACCGCGCAGTTCATGCAGCCCGAACCGGCCAAGTACGCGCATGCGCCGAACCTGGAGGCCAAGACCTTCATGCAGCCGGAGCAGGCCTACTTCGCCCACCACCCGGGCCGGTTCGTCTACGTGAAGGACGAGGACAGCGGCGCGCTGTTCTCCGCGCCCTACGAGCCCGTGCGAGCGCCGCTGGACGGCTTTCGTTTCACCGTCGCCCAGGACGCGCTGGCGTGGGAGGCCGAGCACGATGGCCTGCGCGTCGAGATGACGCTGAACCTGCCGACCGACGACGTCGTCGAGCTCTGGACGGTGCAGCTGACCAACACGTCAGGCCGCCCCCGTCGCGCCAGCCTCGTGCCCTATTTCCCGATCGGCTACATGTCCTGGATGAACCAGTCCGCCGAATGGCGCGCGGACCTCGGCGGCATCGTGGCGAGCAGCGTCACGCCCTACCAGAAGGTCGCCGACTACTTCAAGAACCAGCACCTGAAGGACAAGACCTATTTCCTCTGCGAGCGCACGCCGGATGCCTGGGAGGCCAGCCAATCGGCCTTCGAGGGCGAAGGCGGCCTGCATGCGCCGAGCGGGCTGCAGGGCGAACTCCTGGCCGGTGGCGATGCGCGCTACGAGACGCCCGCGGCTTGCGTGCAGTACCGCGTGGCACTGGCGCCGGGCCAGACGCAGACCTGGCGCTTCCTGTTCGGCCCCGCGCTGGATGATTCGGAGATCGCCCAGGTCCGGGCCACCTACCTGAGCGAGGCGGCGTTCGAGCGCACGCGCGCGGCGTATGCAGCCTACGTGGACAGCGGCTGTGGCGGTCTGCGCATCACGTCGCCCGACGCTCACTTCGACCGCTTCGTGAACCACTGGCTGCCGCGCCAGGTGTTCTATCACGGTGACGTCAACCGCCTGAGCACCGACCCACAGACGCGCAACTACCTGCAGGACAACCTCGGCATGGCCTACCTGAAGCCGGCCGTCACCCGTCAGGCGCTGCTGCATGCCCTCAGTCAGCAGGCGGATTCGGGTGCGATGCCCGACGGCATCCTGCTGGTGGCCGGGGCCGAGCTGAAGTACATCAACCAGGTGCCGCACACCGACCACTGCGTGTGGCTGCCGGTGTGCCTGCAGGCCTACCTCGACGAGACGGCCGACTTCGCGCTGCTGGCCGAGACCGTGAACGGGCGCACGGTCGCCGAGCGGATGGACGCTGCCATGGCCTGGCTGCACCAGGACCGCGACGCCCGGGGCCTCAGCTTCATCGCCCAGGGCGACTGGTGCGACCCGATGAACATGGTGGGCTACCGGGGCCGCGGCGTGTCAGGGTGGCTGACCGTGGCAGCGGCCTACGCGATGAAGCTCTGGGCAGGCCTCTGCGCCGATGCAGGCCGTGCAGACGCCGCGTCACGCTGGCAGAACGCCGCCCAGGACCTCAACGACGCCGCCAACGCCCACCTCTGGGACGGCGACTGGTTCGCCCGCGGTATCACGGACGACGGCGTCGTCTTCGGCGTGAAGTCCGACACCGAGGGACGCCTCTACCTGAACCCGCAGAGCTGGGCGATGCTCTCCGGCGCCGCCAGCCCGGCCCAGCGCGAGCGCATGCTCGCCGCCATCGACGAACACCTGAAGACGCCGCACGGCGTGGCGATGTTCAACCCGCCCTATTCCCGCATGCGCGACGACGTCGGCCGCGTCACCCAGAAGCACCCGGGCTCGGCCGAGAACGGTGCGGTCTACAACCACGCGGCGAGCTTCTACGTGCATGCGCTCTACGACATCGGCGACGCGGACCGGGCCTTCAGCGCGCTGCGCCGGATGATCCCGGGGCCGGATGAGGCGGACCTGCGCCAGCGCGGGCAATTGCCCGTGTTCATCCCGAACTACTACCGCGGTGCGCACCAGCAGTTCCCGCGCACGGCCGGGCGGTCGAGCCAGCTGTTCAACACCGGCACGGCGGCCTGGGCCTACCGCAGCGTCATCGAGGGGCTGTGTGGCTTGCGGGGCTGCGCCGAGGGCCTGCGCGTCCAGCCGCAGCTGCCGTCGACGTGGCAGCAGCTGGACGTGGAGCGCGCGTTCCGCGGCGCGCAGTTCGTGATGACGGTGCGCCGCACGGGGCGCTCGCAGGTGCTGCTGGACGGCCAAGCGCTGGCCGATGGCATCGTGCGCGGCATCGCGCCTGGCCGCACCTACCGGCTGGACGTCGAGCTAGCTTGACGCGCGCCGCACGACCTGGAAGCCCAGGTCGAGGTGCGGCGCCGGCACCGGCTGGCCGCGCATCAGCGCCAGCAGCATCTGCGCCGCCTCCTCGCCGATGGCACGGCGGGGCGTGGCGACGGTGGTCAGCGCCGGCACCATCTGGTCGCTGCCCGGCAGATCGTTGAAGCCGGCCACTGCCAGCCGCCGGGGCACGGCGAGCCCCAGGCGCAAGGCCGCCAGCAAGGCGCCCTGGGCGAGGTCGTCGTTGCAGAAGAAGATGGCGTCGGTCTTCGGCGCCTCGTTCAACGCGCGCACCAACAGGCTTGCACCGAGCGCCATCGACGAGGGCTCGGGTGTGGTGACGTGATGCACAGCGCTCGCCAGGCCGGCCTCCTGCATCGCGGCCTTGTAGCCGGCGCCCCGCTCCAGCGTGCGCGGGTCGAGCTGCGCCGCGGCGTAGACGATGCGGCGCCGACCCGTGTCCAGCAGATGCTGCGTGATCGCGCGCCCGGCGTCGGCCTGCGAGAAGCCGACGCTGTAGCCACCGGGCTCACGCCCGACGTCCATGACCCGCACGCACGGCACGCCACTGCCCTGGATCAGCGCCAGCGCCGCCGGGCTGCGCTCGCTGCCCGTCACGATGAGGCCCGCCGGGCGATGTGCCAGCACGTTGCGCAGGCTCGCCTCCTCCTCGGCGGCGTCGTAGTGCGTCACGCCGATCAGCGTCTGGTAGCCCGCGGGCACGAGCGTGTGCTGCACGGCGTCCAGCAGATCGACGAACAACGTGTTGCTGAGCTTGGGGATCAGCACCGCCACGTGCGAGCTGCGGCTGGACGCCAGCGCCCGCGCCGCGGGGTCGGGCACGTAGCCGAGCGCCGCAGCCGCCGCGCGCACGCGCTCCACCAGCTCGGCCGCCACGGCGCGCTCGCCCCGCAGCGCGCGAGACACGGTGATCGGGCTGACGCCGGCCGCCTCGGCCACGTCAGCCAGCGTCACGCGGCCAGTCGCACGCCGGCGGCGCCCCTCGGCATCAGCCATCGGGCCTCAGCCGGCCTTCATGCGGCCGACGACATCCTTCACCTCGGCCAGCAGGGCCGGCACGTCGATGGTCGTCGTTTCGCGGTTGCGCAGCACCTGGCGGCCACCCACCCAGACGTTGCTGACGTGCTCGCGGCCCGCCACATAGACGAGCTGCGCCGCGGCGTTGTAGACCGGCTGGCATTCCAGGCTGTCCAGCGACACCGACACCACGTCGGCGAGCTTGCCCACTTCGAGCGAGCCGAGGTCGTCGCCTCGGCCCATGGCCTTGGCGGCGCGCAGCGTGGCCATCTCCAGCGCGGTGCGCGCGGAGGCCACCGTCGGGTCACCGGTGATGCCCTTGGCCAGCAGCGCGGCCGAACGGATCTCGCCGAACATGTCCAGCCGGTTGTTGGACGCGGCACCGTCGGTGCCGAGGATGGTGTTCACGCCAGCGGCTTCGAGCGCCTTCAGCGGCATCACGCCCGAGGCGAGCTTCAGGTTGGAGTTGGGGTTGTGCACGAGGTGCACACCCTTCTTCGCCATCAGCTCGATCTCGGCCTCGTCCAGGTGCACCATGTGCACGGCGATCATGCGCTCGCTGAAGAGGCCCAGGCGGTCCAGCCGTGTGATCGGGCGCACGCCGTGGGCCTTCAGGCCGTCGCTCACCTCACCGGCCGTCTCGTGGATGTGGCAGTGCATCTGGATGTCGAGCTTCTCGGCCAGGTCGCGCAGCTTGATGAAGGTCTCGTCCGACACCGTGTACGGCGCATGCGGCGCACTCGTCCAGTCCAGCAGCGACTCGCCCTTGTACTGCTCGTACGCGGCCACGCCCTTGGCGATGTAGTCGTCGGGGCCCGAGGCATAGCCGGTCGGGAAGTCGATGACGTTCATCGACACGGCGGCACGCACGCCCGAGTCCACGGCGGCACGGGCCATCGCGGTCGGGAAGAAGTACATGTCGTTGATGTAGGTCGTGCCGCTGCGCAGGCCTTCGGCAGCCGCCAGGCGCGAGCCGAGGTAGGTCCAGGCCTCGCTGACCCACTTCTTTTCGAGCGGCCAGATGTGGTTCTGCAGCCAGTCCATCAGCGGCACGTCGTCGGCGACACCGCGCAGCAGGGTCATCGCCGAGTGGGCGTGGCCGTTGATCAGGCCGGGGATGAGGATCTGCTCGGGCAGCTCGGCCCGCTCGGCTTGCGGGTACTGGGCCAGCAGCGTCTCGCGCGGGCCGATGGCGGCGATGCGCTCGCCGTCGATCAGCAGCGCATGGTGCTCCAGCGTGTCTTCGCCGGGCTTCATCGTCAGGATCCAGCGGGGGAGCAGCAGCTTGTGGGTCATGGGGTTTCCTTGTTCTCGATCAGTCGAATTCAGCGCCGGTCAGCGTCGCAACGCTGGGAGGCATGGCGCTCGATGCGGTCGAAGCGCGTGATGCGGCCATCGCCCTCCTGCAGTTCGAAGCCATTGTCGTCTTCATGCAGGATGCGGTTCACGTCGGGTTCCATGCTGACGCCGTCGGGATAGCGCCAGACGACGTGGCCGCTCTGCACCATCCAGTACCCGGCCATGCCGGAATAGGCGGCCGCACCGGTCGCGGGCGGGTCCAGGCGGAAGCGCCCCGCATCGTCCAGCGTCATCGTCCAGGCCACGTTCTTCTGCACCGTGGCCCAGCGGCCGATGAAGCGGCAGGGCAGCTCCACCGGCGTTGCGTCCGGCAGGGCCGCGAGCCGCGGCACCGGGGGCAGCCGGCTTCGGCCCCGGTCATCGGCACGCAGGCAGGTGGCCGGGTGCGATTGGCAGGACTCTTCATCACCCATCTGGCGCAGCTTGACGAGGCTCCACAGCGTCGGGATCGCGAACAGGGCCAGGGCACCGTAGGCGAGCAGGCGCAGCGGCAGCTTCACACGCCACCCGAGTTCGCGGCGCAGGCCGCTGGCCGGTCGGACCGGCCGGGGCCGGCGGCGGCGCCACACGGCCAGCACGATGGCGCTCAGCACCAGGCCGGCAACCACCCAGAGCATGCGCCGGGCCGCGTCGGGCAACAGCGGCCGACGCGCCACCGGCGCAGCCTCGGCCGGCACGTCCGCCACCGGCGCCGGGAACTCGAAGCCGGGCTGGGTGTCGACCCGATCGGTCATCAGCAGCGCATCGTCGCCCTGCGGCAGCAGGCCGCTGCAGTCCGCATGCCGGATCGCAAAGCCCGGCCCCGCGCCTTCGAGCGGCTCGCCCAGCACCATCACGCGCCCGGCGTCCAGCACGATCAAGCGGCGGTGGGCCAACCCCGGGATCACGTCCGGCAACTGGCGATAGCGGCTGCCCTCGGGCTGGAACAGCGAGGGTGGGTCCACCGACAGCACGCAGCCGTCGGGCAGCATCTCCCCAGCACGTCCCATCTGCGCAGCGCGCAGCACGTAGGTCCAGCGCTTGCCCGCAGCGTCCCAGTGCATGCGCGGGCCGGGCAGCCCGTCCTCGTGGTCCACGACCTGCCCGTTCGACACGACGTCGTAGGGTCGATGACCGCGGTGCGTCTCCCAGTTGCGCGCAAAGAGGACGGACGCGTCGACCGGACGGCCCAGGTCGGTGGCGTAGGCGATCGGCTGGGTGGCCAGGCGCGGCGCGCCAAAGCCGAACTTGTCGAACTGCTGCGTGATCGACAAGCGCCGGAACTGCTGGGCCGCCTCGTCGTAGACCATCAGCTCGCCCATGTTCGCGACCCAGCCTGCGCGGCCATCGGGCAGCAGGCCGAAGCCCGCCACGCCGCCACGCGGCTTGAAGGCCACGTCGATGCGGCCGCAAGGCTGCCAGACGGTGGCCGCGTCCAGCGGTGCCGTCGCGCACTCGGCACGGCCATTGCCATTGGCGTCCTGGGCGAGGTGCAGCAGGCGGCCTGACGGCAGCTCCACGACGCCGCCGGCACCGGTTTCGGTGAGGCGCCCGGCACTGCGCCAGCGACGGCTGGCAGGCTCGAACATCCAGGCGCGCGTGACCGGCGGCTGGGCCGCGGCATCGGTACCGAGCACCAGCACCTCGCCCGAGCGCAACCGCGCGACGGCGGGCGCATCGTCCCAGTGGACCTCCTGCTGGAGGTTGTCGAGCACGCCGGCCCCCCGCTCCCACAGCAGCGGCACGCCGCCGGCGAAGATGCGGACACGGTCGTCGTCCAGGGCCTGCAGCACCGGCGGCGCGCCGGCCGCGGACGCGAACTCGCCGCGCCACAGGCCTGCCGGCTGCCAGCGGCCGAGTTGCGCATCCAGCAGCCACGCCCCGACGCCCACACGACCGCCATCGGCCGCCAGCCGCCCGCCGACCAGCAAGACGCTGCCGTCCTTGAGCCGGGTCAGCGCCGACTCGCGAACCGGCGTGGGCAAGGCCGGCGCATCGCGCCAGCGGCGCGTGACGGGGTCCCACCATTCGGCAGACGCCAGGGCCTGGCCGGCAGCGCCCTCACCGCCTGCCACCAGCCAGCGCCCGTCAGGCAGGGCCAGCGCGGCATGACGGCTGCGCGGCACGCGCAAGGACGGCAGGGACTGCCAGCCCTCGGCATCGGTCCAGCGCTGCACGGCGGACGTCGGTTCGCGACCACCACGCACGCCGCCGATGAGGACGACGCCGCCGTCGGCGTCGGCCAGCGCAGCATGCAGGCCCACGGGTACCGGCAGCGGCGGCAGCGCGTCGACGGTCTGCCCGCGCACGCGCTCGGCACTGGCCACCGGGGCATCATCGGCGCGCGCCGCCGCAGGCCAGCGCGGGTCCGGCAAGCCACCGGCGATGAGGACACTGCCATCCGGCAAGAGGGTGGCGCTGTGCCAGACCCGCGGCTCGCGCAGCGACGGCGCCGGCAACCAGCGCCGCCCTGCGCCATCCCACAGCGACAGCGCCAGCTGCGGTCGGGCCTCCTGCGACGCCTGGGCCGCATCGCAGGTGCCGCCGCTGAGCAGCACCTGCCCGCCCGGCAGCAGCGAGGCCACGGGCAGCATGGCCGTCCCCGCACAGGCCGGCGACGGCTGCAGACGCGTCCAGCTCGCCCCGTCGGGGCGCCAGAGCGCCGGCTGGCGTTGCTCGTGGTCGAGCCGGCTGTGGCGCTCCGGCTGGGCCAGCTGGGAGGGGTCCGCCACGTTCGCGCCGTAGAACAGCACGTCGCCATTCGGCAGCACCGCCACGGCATGCTGGCGCGTGTGCCCGAGGTAGCGGCCCAGCGCACGGAGCTGGCCCGCCTGGGCGCTTCGCACGAGAGACGGCGTGTCCGACGGGGCTGCCTGCAACGGGTTCGGCACGCCCCCCAGCGCTGCCAGCCCCAGCACGCTTGCGAGGGCCCATCCGAGGCGGCGGCTCATGCCGAGGTCAGGCAGCGGTCTACTTCGTCGCGATGCGGCATCGCGTCCTGGACGCCGGGGCGTGACACCGCCAGGCCGGCTGCCGCCTGGGCAAACGCCAGGGCGGACTCGATCGCCTGGCCTTCGGCCAGCGCCGTGACCAGCGCGCCGACGAGGGTATCGCCCGCGCCGACCGTGTCCACGGCCTTGACCGGCCGTGCCGGCACACGGCGGACACCCTCGGCATCGACCCAGCACAGGCCCTCCGCGCCGAGTGACACCAGCACCGCAGAGGGCCCCTGCGCCCGCAGGGCCTGCGCGAGCGCCTCGGGGTCGGCCAGGCCGCCGCCGAGCGTCGTGACCAGCGCCTGCGCTTCCAGGGCATTGACCACCAGCACGTCCACCTTGGAAAGCAGGGCCTCGCAACCGCTGCGGTACGGGGCGGCATTGAGCAGTGTCCGCACGCCTGCCGCACGCGCACGCTCGAAGGCGCGTGCGACGCTGTCCAGCGGCAACTCCTGCTGAGCCACCAACCAGCGCAGGCCGTCCATGGACAGCGACTCGACCTGGGACAGCGGCAGCGTGCCGTTGGAGCCCGCGACCGTGACGATCTGGTTCTCGGCATCCTCCGCGCCGACCACGATGAGCGCCACGCCGGGCACCTCGTCGGCCGGCTGGGCCACCGCCCGCGTGTCCACGCCTTCCGCACGAAGTTGCTCGACCATCGCCGCGCCGTTCTCCAGCAGACCGACACGCGCTGCCAAGGCCACGCGGGCGCCGAGTCGGGCTGCCGCCACTGCCTGGTTGGCACCCTTGCCACCCAGGCAGGAACCGAAGCGCTGGCCGCGCAGCGTCTCGCCCGGCAGCGGCAGCCGCGGCGCGTGCACGATCAAGTCCCGGTTGACACTGCCAAGGACGAGGATCTCGGGTGCGGTCATCAAGTCTCCAAAAACAAGAAACCCCTCGGGGTGGCCCGAGGGGTTCGCTGAGCGAGAGGCGTTCAGCCGATGATCAGCGCTGGCCGATCGGCTTCACGTCGCGCGGTGCGGCACCGACGAACAGTTGGCGCGGGCGACCGATCTTGTACTCGGGGTCGCCGATCATCTCATTGAGCTGGGCGATCCAGCCCACTGTGCGGGCCAGCGCGAAGATGGCCGTGAACAGCGGCACGGGGATGCCGATGGCGCGCTGGACGATGCCGGAGTAGAAGTCGACGTTCGGGTAGAGCTTGCGGGCGACGAAGTACTCGTCTTCCAGCGCGATCTGCTCCAGCTTCATGGCCAGTTCGAACAGCGGGTCGTTCTGCAGGCCGAGTTCGTTCAGCACTTCGTGGCAGGTCTCGCGCATCAGCTTGGCGCGCGGGTCGTAGTTCTTGTAGACGCGGTGACCGAAGCCCATCAGCTTGACGCCGGAGTTCTTGTCCTTGACCTTGCTGATGAAGTCACCGATGCGCGCCACGCCACCCTGCTTCTGAATGTCGCCAAGCATGTTCAGGCAGGCCTCGTTGGCACCGCCGTGGGCCGGGCCCCACAGGCAGGCCACGCCGGCGGCGATCGCCGCGAACGGGTTGGTGCCCGACGAGCCGCACAGGCGAACCGTGGAAGTCGAGGCGTTCTGCTCGTGGTCGGCGTGCAGCGTGAAGATGCGGTCCATGGCACGGACCAGCACGTCGTTGGGCTTGTACTCCTCGCACGGCGTGGCAAACATCATGCGCATGAAGTTGCCGGCGTAACTGAGGTCGTTCTTCGGGTAGATGTAGGGCTGGCCGATCGTGTACTTGTAGGCCATCGACACCAGCGTGGGCATCTTGGCGATCAGCCGGATCGCCGCGATCTCGCGGTGCTCGGGGTTATGGACGTCGGTGCTGTCGTGATAGAAGGCCGACATCGCACCCACCAGGCCCGTCATGACGGCCATCGGGTGGGCGTCACGGCGGAAGCCACGCAGGAAGTGCTGCATCTGCTCATGCACCATGGTGTGATGCATGACCTTGTATTCGAAGTCGGCCTTCTGGCTTTCGTTCGGCAGCTCGCCGTACAGCAGCAGGTAGCAAGTCTCGAGGTAGTCGCAGTTCACCGCGAGCTGTTCGATCGGGTAGCCGCGGTACAGCAGTTCACCCTTGTCACCGTCGATGTAGGTGATGGTGGAGTTGCACGACGCCGTGGACAGGAAGCCCGGGTCGTAGGTGAACTTGCCGGTCTGGCCGTACAGCTTGCGGATGTCGATGACATCCGGGCCGATGGAACCCTTGTACAGGGGCAATTCCATCGAGGGGCTGCCGTCGGAGAACGACAGGATGGCTTTCACGTCGGACGGGGTCATGGTTTCTGTCCTTTGGGTTTTGAAAAGCATCAGGCGCGCAGGTCCGTCAGGACCTGGCGCACCGCGGCGGTGTCGATTTCACCACTGGGTTCCTTGCGACGGAGCAACAGATCGAGGAGATCGTTGTCCGCCAGATCCATCAGCATCGTGAGGCCCTCGGCTTGCACGACGCTGATGCCGGACTCGGCATGCCGCGTAAAGAAGCGTTCGATGAGGAGGTCGTTCTCCAGCAGGCCTCGACGGCAGCGCCAGCGCAGCTTGGACAGCGCGCGCTCGTCGATCAGCGGGGTGGCGACATCGCTCATCACGGCGGGCTCAGACGGCGCGGCGCACCATCAGTTCCTTGATCTTGCCGATCGCCTTCGTGGGGTTCAGGCCCTTGGGGCAGACGTCCACGCAGTTCATGATCGTGTGGCAACGGAACAGGCGGTACGGGTCCTCGAGGTTGTCCAGGCGCTCGTTCGTGGCTTCGTCGCGGCTGTCGGCGATGAAGCGGTAGGCCTGCAGCAGGCCGGCCGGGCCGACGAACTTGTCGGGGTTCCACCAGAAGCTCGGGCAGCTCGTGGAGCAGCTCGCGCACAGGATGCACTCGTACAGGCCGTTGAGCTCGTCGCGCTCTTCGGGCGACTGCAGCCGCTCGGTGTCGGGCGGGATGTTGTCGTTGACGAGGTAGGGCTTGATGGAGTGGTACTGCTTGAAGAACTGCGTCATGTCGACGATGAGGTCGCGCACGACGGGCAGGCCCGGCAGCGGCTTCAGCACGATCGTGCCCGGCAGCGTGCGCATGTTCGTGAGGCAGGCCAGGCCGTTCTTGCCGTTGATGTTCATGGCGTCCGAACCGCACACGCCTTCGCGGCAGGAGCGGCGGAAGGACAGGCTGGGGTCGACGGCCTTGAGCTTCATCAGGGCGTCCAGCAGCATGCGCTCGTTGCCGTCCAGCTCGACCTCGAGGGTCTGCATGTAGGGCTTGGCGTCCTTGTCCGGGTCGTAGCGGTAAATCTGGAAGGTGCGCTTCATGGTCTTGGTGTCCTGGGGCGGCCGGTCATCAGAAGGTGCGGACCTTCGGCGGGACCGATTCAACGGTGAGCGGCTTGAGGTTCACGGGCTTGTAGTCCAGGCGGTTGCCTTCGGAGTACCACAGCGTGTGCTTCATCCACTCTTCGTCGTTGCGGCCGTTCGGGTGGGCCGGGGTGTCGCCGTAGTCGTTGACCGTGTGCGCGCCGCGGCTTTCCTTGCGGGCGGCGGCCGACACGATCGTGGCCTGGGCGGCTTCGATCAGGTTCTCGACTTCCAGCGCCTCGATGCGCGCGGTGTTGAAGACCTTGGACTTGTCCTTCAGCGTGATGTTCTTCACGCGCTGGGCAATCTCGGCGATCTTCGTCACGCCCTCGTCGAGCATGGCCTGGGTGCGGAACACGCCGGCGTGCTGCTGCATCGCGGTGCGCAGGTCGTTGGCAACGTCCTGTGCGTACTCGCCGCTGGTGCTGCTGTCCAGGCGCGCGAGGCGGGCCAGCGAGCGGTCCGCGGCATCGGCCGGCAGCGCCTTGTGCGAGCGCTTGCCGAGGTCGGCGGCCACCAGGTGGTTGCCGGCGGCACGGCCGAACACGAGCAGGTCGAGCAGCGAGTTGGTGCCCAGGCGGTTGGCGCCGTGTACGCTGACGCAGGCGCATTCGCCCACCGCGTAGAGCCCATTGATGACTTCGTTGGGGTTGCCGTTGCGCGGCGCCACCACTTGGCCATGGATGTTGGTGGGGATGCCACCCATCTGGTAGTGGATGGTCGGCACCACAGGGATCGGTTCCTTCGTGATGTCGACGTTGGCGAAGTTGTGGCCGATCTCGAGCACCGACGGCAGGCGTTTGGCGATGGTGTCCGCGCCCAGGTGGGTCATGTCGAGGTTGATGTAGTCCTTGTTGGGACCGCAGCCGCGACCTTCCTTGATCTCCTGGTCCATGCAGCGCGAGACGAAGTCACGCGGGGCGAGATCCTTCAGCGTGGGGGCGTAGCGCTCCATGAAGCGCTCGCCGTTGGCGTTGCGCAGGATGGCGCCTTCGCCGCGGCAGCCTTCGGTCAGCAGCACGCCGGCGTTGTGCACGCCGGTCGGGTGGAACTGCCAGAACTCCATGTCTTCCAGCGGGATGCCGGCTCGCGCCGCCATGCCCAGGCCGTCGCCGGTGTTGATGAAGGCATTGGTGGAGGCCGCGAAGATGCGCCCCGCGCCGCCGGTAGCCAGCAGCACGGTCTTGCCCTGCAGGATGTGCAGGTCACCGGTTTCCATCTCCAGCGCGGTCACGCCGACCACGTCGCCTTCAGCGTCGCGGATCAGGTCGAGCGCCATCCACTCGACGAAGAACTGGGTGCGGGCCTTGACGTTTTGCTGGTAGAGCGTGTGCAGCATCGCGTGGCCGGTGCGGTCGGCCGCGGCGCAGGCGCGCTGCACGGGCTTCTCGCCGTAGTTGGCCGTGTGACCGCCGAACGGACGCTGGTAGATGGTGCCGTCGGCATTGCGGTCGAAGGGCATGCCGAAGTGCTCGAGCTCGTACACCACCTTCGGGGCTTCCCGGCACATGAACTCGATGGCGTCCTGGTCACCCAGCCAGTCGGAGCCCTTGACGGTGTCGTAGAAGTGGTAGTGCCAGTTGTCCTCGCTCATGTTGCCGAGCGAGGCACCGATGCCGCCCTGCGCCGCCACGGTGTGCGAGCGGGTCGGGAAGACCTTGGACAGCACGGCCACGTTCAGGCCGGCACGCGCCAGTTGCAGGGATGCCCGCATGCCAGAGCCACCGGCCCCGACGATGACCACGTCGAACTTGCGGGTCGAAATCTTTGCCGTCATCACAGTCTCCACAGCACCTGGATGGCCCAGCCGGCACAGCCGAGCAACCACACGATCGAAAACACTTGCAGCGCCAGCCGGATGCCGACGGGCTTGATGTAGTCCATCCAGATGTCCCGCACGCCCACCCAGGCGTGATATGTCAGGGACAGGATGGTCACGAAGGTCAGGACCTTCATCCATTGCTGCGAGAAGATGGCCGCCCAGCGGTCATAGCCGAGGGCGCCAGGCATCAGCACCTGCACCAGCAGGGCCAGGGTGAACAGGGCCATCAGCACCGCGCTGATCCGCTGTGCCAGCCAATCGCGCAGGCCGTAATGGGCGCCTACGACGAGGCGCTTGGAGCCAAACGTGCTCATGTTGTCGTTGTCCTTCTGGAGAGTTGTCAGTACAGACCGAAGAGCTTCGCGCCGAGCGCCACCGTCAGCGCGAGGCTGAGGGCCAGCGTCACAACGGCCGAGCTGTGCCCCTGCGCCTTGCTGACGCTGTGCGTCGCGTCCATCCACAGGTGCCGCACGCCCGCGATGAAGTGGTGCAGGTAGGCCCAGATCAGGCCCAGCGCCACCAGCTTCACGAACCAGCCCGGAAGGCCCGCGGCGCCCGCCACGAACACGTTCGTGAAGGCCTCGAAGGAGATCTCGGAGCTCAGGCTGTTGTCCAGCATCCAGACCACGAAGGGCAGGAGCAGGAACATGACGACACCGCTGATGCGGTGGAGGATGGAGACGATGCCGGCAGGCGGAAGGCGATAACTGACGATTTGCGTGACGTGGATGTTGGTGAAGACCGGGCGGGTCTTTGCGCTGTCCGTCATGGTCGAGCCTGCGTAATCAGTGTGAAACCGAAGGATTCTAGGGCCAAGAACAAACCCGAGCTTCGTGCTTGCTGCACTGCGGCATTGTCAGATTCAGTTCAACTGGTTGCGGTAGTGATCCGCTTCCGTGTGGTAGAGGCCGCGGCGCAATTCGACGGGTCGATCGCCATAGGTGTAGGCCACGCGATCAACGCTGAGCAGCGGTGTGCCCGCCGCCAGGCCGAGCAAACCAGCCGCTTCGGGACTCGCCGCCACCGCCCTGAGCTTTTCGTCCGCACGAACCATATGCACACGGTAACGCTCCTCGAAAAGCGCATACAGCGTCCCGGGATATTCGTTGATGACCTGCGCCGTCAGTCCGGCGAAATGGCGCTCGGGCAACCACAGGTCGTCCAGCACGACGGGCCGCACGCCGCGCAGCAACAGGCGCCGCACCTCGATGACCGGCTCGGACGTGCGCAGGTGCAGCGCTCGCGCCGTCTCCGCACTTGCCCGGGCTCGCCGGCAATGCACCAGCTCCCGCTTGAAGCCGACCGTGCCATCGTCCGCGACCAGTCGCAGGAAGCGGTAGGCATCGCGGGGTGCGGTGTGCGTCGCCACAAAGGTACCCGCCCCCTGCCGACGCTCCACGACGTGCGCCGCCGTGAGTTCGTCGAGCGCCCGCCTCACGGTGCCAGGGCTTGCGTGAAATCTTTCCGCCAAAGCCGCCTCGCTGGGCAACGCGTCGCCTGGACGCCACTCGCCGGCCGCCAGGGCGGCCACGATCAGCTGGCGGATTTGCTCGTACAACGGCGCGGCGGTCTTGGGCATGCGCGCATTGCAGCACAGGGTATGCCCGTACACTCAGCAGGATTCGCCCAGAATTTCACCAAGCTTCCTCAACTGCCCCCTTGGAGACTTCCATGAGCAAGACCCCCGTTCGCGTCGCCGTCACCGGCGCCGCCGGCCAGATCGGCTACGCCCTGCTGTTCCGCATCGCCTCTGGCGAAATGCTCGGCAAGGACCAGCCTGTGATCCTTCAACTGTTGGAGATTCCCGACGAGAAGGCTCAGAACGCGCTGAAGGGCGTAATCATGGAACTCGAAGACTGCGCCTTCCCGCTGCTGGCCGGCATCGAAGCGCACAGCGACCCGATGACTGCCTTCAAGGACACCGACTACGCCCTGCTCGTCGGCGCCCGCCCCCGCGGCCCCGGCATGGAGCGCGCCGACCTGCTGGCTGCCAACGCCCAGATCTTCACGGTGCAGGGCAAGGCCCTCAACGCCGTCGCTTCGCGCAACGTCAAGGTGCTGGTGGTGGGCAACCCGGCCAACACGAACGCCTACATCGCGATGAAGTCGGCCCCGGACCTGCCGGCCAAGAACTTCACCGCGATGCTGCGCCTGGACCACAACCGCGCTGCCTCGCAGATCGCCACCAAGACCGGCAAGGCCGTCGGCTCGATCGAGAAGCTGGCCGTGTGGGGCAACCACTCGCCGACGATGTACGCCGATTACCGCAACGCCACCATCGACGGCCAGTCGGTCAAGGCGCTGATCAACGACGAGGCCTGGAACCGTGACGTCTTCCTGCCCACCGTGGGCAAGCGCGGCGCCGCCATCATTGCCGCCCGCGGCCTGTCGTCGGCCGCGTCGGCCGCCAACGCCGCCATCGACCACATGCGCGACTGGGCCCTGGGGACCAACGGCAAGTGGGTCACGATGGGCATCCCCTCGGATGGCTCCTACGGCATCCCGAAGGAAGTCATGTTCGGCTACCCGGTCACCTGCGAAAGTGGCGAGTACAAGATCGTCCAGGGCATCGAGATCGATGCGTTCTCGCAAGAGTGCATCAACAAGACCCTGAAGGAATTGACGGACGAGCAAGACGGCGTCAAGCACCTGCTCTGACCACTGCGAGCAGGCCTCGCGCCGACGCAACAAGGGCTGCCTCGCGAGGCAGCCCTTGTTCTTCACCCGAGCCGAGCGAGCAGCCCGGTTGCCTCAGCGCCACTGACGGCGACGGAACGCGATCAAACCCATGCCGGCCAACAGCAGTGCGGCGCTACCGGGTTCCGGGACCGCGCTTGTCACCGTGAAGTTTGCGCTGAAGGGCGCGGTGACCGAGCCCGAATCGCGGTTGCCCTCATTCGTGAAGGCGGTGAAATACACCTGCAAGGTGTGCGCCCCTGCTGCAACACCGGCCAGGAAGTTGGTGCTGGTGCTGGCGAGAGCCGCCCAGCGCTGATCGCCCGTGTTCGAGAAGGTGTTGCCCGCGCGGTCGACGAAAGTCGAATTGGCCGTGAAGTTGATCGTCAGGTCTTGGAAGGTGCCGCTGTCGACTCGCCAGTGCAGCACGCCCCCCGTGACGTTCCCGGTGCCATTCTTCCAGCTCAGCAGTTCACCGCCGGCGATCGTGGCCGTGGAGCCAAGCACAAACGTACCGAGGTTGACCCCGTTGAAGGCGGTCAGGGTGGCCGGGCCAGGCTGAGTTGCACCGTACCAGGTCGCTGCCGCAGCCCCCGGGCCATCGGGATCGATGGCCAGATAGCTACCGAACACGCCGGTGCCGGCCCAACTCGGCAGGGCTGCCACCACGAGGGCGGCAGAGGCAAGAAGTCGTCTGATCATCACTGGTCCTTGAGTTGTCGTGACTGGCCTCAGCTTGGGGTTGACTTGCCGGCGCGCGAGGCCGTCGCGCCGGACCCGAACGCGAACTAGCGGGCGACGAAGACGGCGAGCGAGCGGCCGGTCACGCCATAGCTGCTGTTTTCACCGCCAACGCACTGCGCGGCCGTCAGATCCACCTGGTTCGGCCCTTCGGCCCAGGCGGCCGTGTCGGTCACGCGGCACCAGCGGCTGCGTCCGGGCCCCGTCCAGGGCAAAACGAAGTTGCGACTCACCGGCTCGGCGTTGTAGAGCACCAGCACGGTGTCGCCACCGCCCAGCTCGCTGCCGTCGTAGCGCCAAGCCAAGGTGCGGTTTTGCCCGGTGGCGTCAGGCCGCGTTGCCGTGGCTTGCCACCAGCTCGCATCGCTCGACGTGGTGCGGTAGCTCTTGTCGGCGCCGAACCAGTCCAGAGGTGCCATGAAGTTGCCGTTGCCATCGCTTCCGGCGTAGAAGCTGTCCGGCCGAAGAGCCGGCTGGCTCTTGCGGAACTGGATCATCCCGCGGGCAAAAGCACGGAAGTTGGCCTGGTCTGCGCTCAGGCTCCAGTTCAGCCAGGTGCCTGTCGAGTCGACGTTGTAGGAGTTGTTGTTGCAGTTCAGCGAGCGCAGGAATTCGTCACCCGCGTTGAAGATCGGAACGCCGGCCGACAGCATCAGCAACGCAAAGCCGGTGCGCGCCTGCTGGCGCTGCGCCAGCGGGTTGCTGCCGTTGTCCCAGCTGTCCTCGTCGGCCGTGCCACCGTCGCTCGGCCCCAGCGGCCAGGGCTGCGTGACGTTCTGACCGTTGCACGCGTACAGGTCGTTGAGTGTGAAGCCATCATGGACGTTCAGGAAGTTCACGGAGAAAGCTGGCTTGCCGCGACCATCGCCGACATCGCCATAAAGGTCAGGCGAGCCAGCGATACGGCTCGCGATGCGCCCCCGTGTGGCATCGGCATCTTTCATGCCGTACTTGTTCTGCGCGCGACGAATGACGTCCCGGAAGCCGCCGTTCCATTCGCTCACGCCCGGCGGCATCTGCCCCAGTTGGTAGCCCTGCCCACCCGGCGCGAGGCCCCACGGCTCGCTGGACATGAAGACGCCCGGATTCGCGGCAACCGCCTGTGCCAGCGCCGTGTCAGGGCTGGTGCGGTCGAAATAGAAGCGCTGGGGGTCGTTGGGGTTGGTATCGTTGTCGTAGGTGTTGACAAGCGCGATGCCCAGGTCGAAACGGAAGCCGTCCACGCCCAGTCGCTGGCGCTGGTAAGCAAGCGAGTGCAGGATCAAGTCCCGCACACGCGGATGGCGGCTGTTGAGCGTGTTCCCGGTACCGGTGATGTCGTAGTACCAGGCGCGATCCAGTGCAGCGCCCGGGGAACGCGTCAGCAGGTAGTAGCTGGCATTGTCCAGGCCGCGCCAACTCCACAGGTTGGCCTTGGCCGGATCGGTGCTGCTCCAAGTACCGCCTTCGCCGGTGTGGTTGTAGACGACGTCGGTGACCACCTTGATGCCGGCGTCGTGGAAGGCCTTGACCATGGCCGCAAACTCTCGGGTCGGACCGCCGATGCGCTTGTCGCAGGCATATCGGCGGTCGGGCGCGAAGAAGTTCGTCGTCATGTAGCCCCAGTAGTTGTCGCCTGCGGTGGTCGTGGCTGAACGCCGCGTCGCGGCGTCTTCCATGTCGTTGGCTTCGTTGTCGGTCTCGTGGATCGGCATGAACTCGACGACATTGATGCCGAGGTCCAGCAACTGCGGGATCTTGGCAACCGCACCGGCGTAGGTGCCCTTGCACGCCCCCACGGAGGCATCCCCCTGCGTCAGGCCGCGGGGATGGGCCTCGTAGATGATGTCGTCGCGGACAGGACGACTCGGCTTCACGCCGGTATCCAGGCGACCGAAGCCAGCACCGAACGGCATGGCCACGACACCTTTGGGCGCCACGGTGCCACTGTCGCGCTGGCGGTCGCCAGCGCCCGAGGCATAGACCGTTGCATCCGTCTGCTGGGGCGTGACGGCAGCGGACAGATGGTCGTGCGTCACCTCGAGGGCATAGGGGTCCAACAGCAGCTTGTTCGGATTGAATCGATTGCCGGCCGTGTCAACGTCGCGGATGAAACCCGCCTCGCTGCCCGGAACCCAGTTGCTCACGTACGGCCAGTTCGGGCCCCAGGCGCGGTAGCCGTAGTACACGTCGGTGAAGAGCTTGTCCGGGTTCTGCGGGTCGACGTCGAAACCCAGGCTGCGCAAGGTACTGACTGGCACCAGCACCTGCCAGACGGGCGAGCCCGCCAAGCGAGCCATCGTGTACCGTGCCACCGGCCCTGCACCATAGGCCTGCCGATACAGGTTCACTTCCAGGCGGGTCGCGTTCGCCGAAAACACACGGAAGCTCACGGTGGTGCCGTTTGCAGCGACCTGCCCGCCAAGTTGATCGGCCCCACCCGGCGCTTGGGCGTGCGCAGGCCAAGCCAGCGCCAAAAAGACGATCAGCAGGGCGCTTGCCAGCCACCGCGCCACTGCGAGATGCTGGCCAGCGCCAGCCTGGGCGAGGACAATCGACCTTGTATTCAATGTAGTTTGACTACACATTGATTGACAGCTCCGACTCAAAGACACCGATTTCTGAGGATTGCGCCAGTTTTTTCGCCCTGCAAAACTCCAGGCATTCCTCCAACTTGTGTCTAGTTTTACTAGAAGCATCCATGATGAAGCTGTCATACCTAATTGCTGGGATGGTGCTGACACTCGGCGTCAGCACCGGCAACGAAGCGCACGCCGCCTCGATCAGTAATCAGTCAGGACAGACAGCCGCACAGACCGCGCTGCGGTCGGCCCAGGGGCGGTTTTCCACCGACGACGTCGACACCGCGCTGCTCGCCGCACTTGCCGGCGGTAGCGCCGGCACCCTGTACGCCACCGGCACCGCTGCCGACATCCGTTATGTCGGCACGGATGCCGCCCGCAGCGCGACGCTGAGGTTCGACGGCCAGGCGCTGTTCGACACGCGCAGCGGTTGCGACTACGCCACCGCGCTCGTCGATGAGTTCTGCCTGATCGACAGCATCGGCTTGTCGCGCCGCATCGATGGCCTGGCCGTCGGCGCAGCCCTGAACTTCAGCCTGGACGCCCAGGCGCAACCGCTTGGCGATGCAAGCGTCATGCGACCAGCTGCGCAGACATTCACGAGCCTCGCCAACGCACGCTGGCTGGATATGGGTGGCGGCCAGTTCGTGCTCGGATTCGAGGAAGGCAGCGACAGCAACTTCCTCGACATGGTCTTCCTGGTCAGCGGCGTCTCGGCCACGGCGCCGGTCAGCAGCCCTGTCCCCCAACCCGCATCCGCAGCGCTGATGCTGGCCGGCCTGCTGCTGCTCGCCGGCCGCCGCTACCGCGCCTGAGTACAGTGGCGCCATGAGCGCCTTGCCCCCACATCCCCGCGAAGCCCTGTTTGGCCACGAAGCGCTTCGCCCGCCCCTGCCCGTCGTCGATCACTACTGCGGCGTCGAGGCCCGCATGCGCAAGAGCCTCGCCTTGCAGGCCGAACTCGGCCCTGTATTCGACATCACCCTCGATGCCGAGGACGGTGCCCCGATCGGCGGCGAAGCCGAGCACGCCCACCTGATCGCGGAAATGGCCAACAGCTCGGCCAACCGCTTCGGCCGCGTTGGAGCGCGCGTTCACCCCTGGAGACATGCAGCCTTCGAGGCTGACGTTGACACCCTCGTTAGCCGCGCGGGCAGCCGGCTCGCCTACCTGATGATCCCCAAACCAGAGAGCGCCGAGGACGTCGAGCGCGCCGTCGACGCCATCGATGCCGCCTGCAAGCGGCATGGGCAGCCCCACTTGCCGCTGCAGGTTCTCATCGAGACCCATGGCGCCTTGCGGGACGTGTTCCGCATCGCTGCCCATCCGCGCATCGAATCGCTGTCCTTCGGGCTGATGGACTTTGTGTCGGCCCACGGCGGTGCCATCCCGAAGACCGCCATGGAGTTGCCCGGGCAATTCGAGCATCCACTGGTCGTGCGGGCGAAACTGGAAATCGCTGCGGCGGCACATGCCTGCGCCAAGACGCCATCGCACTGCGTGGTGACCGAGTTCCGCGATCGCGAGCGCCTCGCGGCCGCCGCTCGCCGGGCCGCACGCGACTTCGGCTACACGCGGATGTGGAGCATCCACCCGGATCAGATCCTTCCGATCCTCGACGCGTTCGCGCCGGCGGCCGACGAGGTCGAGGAAGCCGCCGAACTGCTGCTGGCGGCGCAGGCGGCGCAGTGGGCGCCCATGTCCTTCCGGGACCGGCTGCACGACCGGGCCAGCTACCGCTACTTCTGGACGGTCCTGGAGCGCGCCTTCCGAACGGGTCGACCGCTCCCCGAGGCGGCACGCGAGGCTTTCTTCCCCCCCAGCATCGGGTAAAGCACGGGCCGGAACCGATCCGGCGCCATCCGACAATCGACACACCTGCTCACCGACAGACACTCCGGCCGGCGCCATGATGCGCCTCCGCTGTTCGGCCTCCGCACACCCCTGACTTGAAGCGCCCATTCCATGTTGTCTCCCTCCCTGCGCGGCTGCGCTGCCGCCCTCGTTCTCTGCGCTGCCCTGCCCGCTCTGGCGGACCCTGCACCCGCGAAGCCCGCTGCCGCGAAGCCTGCTGCCAAGCCCGCCGCGAAGCCCCTGGCAGCCGCCAAGAAGGCGCCGCCTCCGCCGCCGGAACCTGTGCTCGCTGACGCCGACGAGACCCAACTCGCCGCCGCCGAACGCGCCTACCTGGGCGACTACGCCTGCGAGTTCAAGGAAACGGTCCACATCGACAAGCACCCCAAGGTGGCGGGCTACATCAATGTGGCCTGGAAGAAAAACGTCATCACGATGAAGCCGGTACTGTCCTCCACGGGCGCCCTGCGCCTGGAAGACGTGACCGGTCGCACGCTGATGATCCAGATCGCCAACAAGTCCATGCTGCTGGACACCAAAATCGGCCAGCGGCTGCTGGATGACTGCGTTCACCCCGAGCAGACCAAGCTGATCGAGGCCGCCAAGGCGGCGCGCCTTGCCGATCCGGAAGCGGAAGCCGCCGAGGCCGCCCGCAGCGGCCTGGGCATCAAGCCTGCCGGCAAGTGAACTGCCTCGGTTGAAACCCGCGGTTTGGGTATGTAGAATGAATGCATACTTTCTGATGCATACCTGAACCGTGCCTCCGGCGCGGTTCAGCCGCTGGAGGCGCCATGGAAGCCACCGTTGCCGAGCGCGGGCAGATCACGCTGCCCAAAGCCGTCCGAGATGCCCTCGGCCTGACCAAGGGCACCACGCTCAAGGTCGAGCTCGACGGCGGGCGCATCATCCTGCGCAAGGATGTCGGCGACGCACTGTCCAAGATGCGCGGCCGCATCAAGCTGCCTGAAGGCGTCACCACGGACGACGTCATGCGCGAGCTGCGAGGCCGCGCCCCAGGCGACCCCTACCCCCCGCCGGACGAGGCCTGAGCCATGGCCCGCCCCTCCCCCGTTCGCACCGCGCTGAAGGCCCGCCCTTGATCGCTGTCGACACCTCCATCCTGGTCGACTACATCGGCGACGGCCCTGCGGCCGACGAGGCCGAGCAGCTGCTGCGCAGCGCGCTGTCGACCGGCCCGGTGGTGGCCTGCGAGGTGGTCGTCAGCGAGGTCGTGGCCGGCCTCGGACACAGCGACATCGTGCTGGAGACGCTGGAAGCCATCGGCATCGGCTTCTTGCCGCTCGAACTGCGCGCCGCGCTGCGCGCCGGCGAGATGCAGCGCCGCTACCGCCAGCGCCTGCCCGCCCAGGTGTCGCCGCAGGACATCAAGCGCACCGTGCCCGACTTCCTCATCGGCGCCCACGCCCTGCTGCAATGCCAGGGCCTGATCACCCGCGACGCGGGCTTCTTCCGCGACTACTTCAAGGGCCTGC
>RXJW01000178.1 GCA_003963005.1 Burkholderiales bacterium | reverse complement strand
CGCGTTCACGCTGGCGGGATGGTTGGAGTAGCGGTCCACGCCGACGAGCCGCGCACAGGCACCGAGTTCGCAGACGGTTTCGGTGAGCGACGGCAGCAGGCTGACGATGCGCTGCGGCGGTGCGGGCAAGCTCGTGACCTGGCCGAGGTCGTCACGGATGTCGATCGCCTGTGCGGGCAGGCACAGCGCGAGCAGCAGGGCGGCGAGGGATCTACGCATGACTCGGGTCCTCCACGAGCCGGGTCCAGGGCTGGCCGGCCACCATCAGGGTGAGCTGGCCGCAACGGCGGGCGATGTCCTGGTTGAGCCGGCCGAGTTCATCCACATAGGCGCGCGCCTCGCGGCCCAGCGGACTCACGCCCCAGCCCACTTCATTCGACACGAACACCACCTGCGCCCGCAGCCGGGGCAGCAGGGCGAGCAATGCCGCGCGCTCGTTGGCCCAGCCGGCGAGCTGGGGCTCACCGGTCATGGGCATCAGCCAGTTCACGAGCCAGAGGGTCAGGCAGTCGACGACGACAAGGCCCTGCGGATCGTCGGCCTCGGCCAGCGTCTGGCTGAGCGCGAACGGGGCTTCCCGCGTGCAGAAGTGCGCGGGGCGCGTGGCACGGTGGTGGGCGATGCGTGCACGCATCTCGTCGTCGGCCGGCAGGGCGGTTGCCACGACCGTGACCGGGCCGGTCCAGCGCAGGGCCAGCGCCTCGGCCTGGCGCGACTTGCCGCTGCGCTGGCCGCCGACGATGAGGTGGTGCACGCTCACTGGTGCACCCCTCGCGCTCCGCGCTGTCCCGCCGGGCGGGAGCGAGCTTGCTTGGGACGGCCCGGCGCTGCGCTCATGCCGGCCTCAGAGCGCGGGGCTCCAGCGCAGCGACACCAGGACCGTGCGCGGCGCGCTGGCATAGCCGTAGGCCGTGCTGGTCTCGCGGTCGAAGGCGTTGTCCAGGTTCAACTGCAGCTTGAGGTCGCGGCTGAACTTGTACTGCGCATTCAGGTTGACGAGACCGTAGCCGCCCAGTCGCCGCGTGTTGGCCGCGTTGTCGAAGCGCGGGCCGGAAGCCTGCACGCCACCGCCCAGCACCCAGTCGCCGAGGGCCGTGTCGGCATTCAGCGTGGCCAGGCGCTTGGCACGGCGCGCGAGCAGCAGGCCGGTGCTGGCGTCGGTGGGCTTCTGGACGTCGACGGTGGCGCGCAGGTTCACGCCGGCGACCTGCGTGTTGCCGGCGAGGCTCAGGCCCTGCAGCCGGGCTTCGGCCACGTTCTGGTAGCAGCCGAAGGCGCTCTGGCAACTGCCCGCGGCGCCGAAGATGATCAGGTTGCCAATGCGATTGCGGTAGGCGGTGGCGCTGAGCTCGCTGTCGCCGCTGCCGTACTTCAGGCCGATCTCCACGTTGTGGCCGCGCTCGGCCTGCAGCGCCTTCACGCCCGGCTTGCCCAGGTCGGGCCCGTACACCGAGCCTTGCTGGTAGATCGTCGGCGCGCGGAAGGCGTTGCCCACCGAGCCGACGACGCGCAGCCCCGGCGTGACCGCATACCCGGCCAGCAGGGTGCCGGTGCTGACGCTGCCGAACTGGCTGTCGCTGTCGTGCCGGGCATGGGCCTGCAAGCTCCACGGGCCGCTGCTGAACAGGTAGCCGCCGCCGGCCGCATTGCGGTGGCGCTTGCCGACCCCGGCCGTCACGAGCCCGCTGTTCTCGAGTTCGTCCTCGATGCGCTCGGCCTGGAAGTTGACCTGCTGGCCCGGTGCGACGAGGTAGGAGCCCGTCAGCGCCAGGTTGCGCACGTGGGTGAGCGTGACGTAGGGCGAGGGCGTGGTCTCGTAGCGGTCGCGGGACTGGCCGTAGCTCAGCTGCGTCTGCAGGGCCGGCGTCCACTGCGCCGTCCAGGCCAGGCGCGTGGCGTCGGTGTCCTGCAGCGTGTGGTCGTCCACCAGCGGACGGGACTTGGAGGCGTCGTACTGGGCGTTGATGTGATTACGGATGAGGATCGCTTCGACGCGGTGGGCGGTGTTGAGCTGCGCGCCGAGGCGGGCGGTCGCCTGGTACTTGCGCCAGCCGTCGCGGTCCGGCACGTAGCTGAAGGAGCCGGGCACGTCCAGCGTGCTGTTGAAGCCGTCGCTTTCCTCGATGGCGCCCGTGAGGGCGAAGTCGAAGATGCCCGCACTACCGAACAGGCCGCCATCGGCCTTGTGCGTGGATTGCGTGCCGATGCCCAGGCCCAGATCGGCGCTCAACGCGCCGCTGCCCTTGCGGGTGAAGATCTGCACGACGCCGCCGACGGCGTCCGAGCCGTAGATGGCGCTGGCGGGGCCCTTGAGCACTTCCACGCGCTCGATCTGCGACACGGGAATGCCCGACCAGCTGGCGCCGCCGGTGGACTGCGAATCCATGCGCACGCCGTCGACCAGCACGAGGGTGTGGCGTGTGTCGGCACCGCGCAGGAAGAGGCTGGTGCTGGACGCCGCGCCGCCGTTGCGGACCATCTCGGCGCAGCCGTTGTTGCGCAGCAGATCCGCCACGCTGGCGGCAGCCTGGCGCTCGATGTCGGCGCGGGTGATGACGGTCAGGTCGGCCAGGACGTCAGCCAGCCGCTGAGGCGTACGCGTGGCGGTGGTGACGACGGTGTCGAGGCGGTTCTGGGCGTGGAGGGAGGAAGACGCCGCCAGGGCCAGCAGGCCAAGGGCGAACAGCGGCCGGCGGGCCGCGAGATGAGCGTGGGACATGACTCGAACAGGAACGATCACCCAGCCCCGCTGACCCCCGCAGCATGGCTGGCAAACGGCTGCGGCTCATCGCCAGCAACCCCGTCGTTGGCCGGTATCCGGGCTGGTGGCACAGCATTCGAGACCTTCCCAGCCCGGTGGGGCCAGTGGTCGTGGATCGAACGCAGAGGCACGGGGCCTCGTCCACTTACCGTTGCGGGGACAGCTCAGGTTAGGTTCGCGGCGTGGCCGCTCGCCCCCCTGATTCCCGTTGAACTGCAACGGCCATGACGACCGCCGCGAGCACCAACGGCCGGCATTCTATCGGCCGGTGGCGGTGGCGGAAGCGGCGACCGCGCGAGGCTTGGGAGGGGCGGGCGGCTTGTGCGGCCGGGCCAGCTTGGGCGGCTTGGCGTGCGGGGAGGCCGGTGTGCTGGCCGCGGGCGCTGCGCCCGGCGGGGGCGCGATGGGGGCTGAACCGAGGATCAGGGCGCGTTGCTGGCGGGCCTGGGCTTCACGGGCGCGGCGCGCGCTGGCCAGCGACTGGGCCTCACGGGCCTCAGCGTGGGCGCGCTCGCGTGCCGACTGGCGGTCGCTGGCGCTGGGGTCGTCGAACTGAACGGTGCTGGCCGCGCCGCCCGTGGGGCAGGGGGCGTCGCGCAGGTCGCGGCCGTCGGGGCCGCAGCGCCAGACCTGGGCCTGCCGCTGCACCGTCTGGGCGTCGCTGGGAGCGATCAGGGCGAGGGTGCAGGTCAGGGCCAGGACGAGCTTCATGCCGGCGGAGTCTGCTCTCCGGGCGGCGGGTTGGACACGGCCAGCCCAGACTGGGGAGGCGGCGTCGCGGGTGCCGGCTTGGGCGGCTTCGGGCGCGGCGGCTTGGCGTGGATCTTGGCCTGGGCCTTGTCCATCTCGCCGCGCAGCAGGTGCTCGACCGCGGCGTAGCTTTTCTGGATGCAATCTTCCACCGCCTGACGCTCGGCCAGCGGCGGCTTGCGCAGCACGTAGTTGGCCACCTCGGCCTTGTGGCCCGGGTGGCCGATCCCCAGTCGCAGGCGCCAGAAATCGCCGCTGCCGAGCTGGGCCTGCATGTCCTTCAGGCCGTTGTGGCCGCCGTTGCCGCCGCCCTTCTTGAACTTCATCTCGCCGACGGGCAGGTCGAGTTCGTCGTGGATCGCGAGGATCTCCTCCGGCGCGATCTTGAAGAAGCGGGCGAGTGCTGCGACCGACTTGCCCGAGAGGTTCATGTAGGTCATCGGCTCCAGCAGCCAGATCGGACCGCTGGCGCCCGGCGCGCCGTTCACGCGGGCCACGAGCCCGTGGTAGGCCTTGTCGGGCTGCAGGCTGGCCTTCAGGCCGCGGGCCAGGCCATCGATCCACCAGAAGCCGGCGTTGTGGCGGGTGTCTTCGTATTCAGTGCCTGGGTTGCCCAGGCCGACAAGCAGGCGAATCATGGGAACGGATTATCGAGGGGGCGCCACGCTCTGCCGCGCAGACTCCTGGGCCAGCCCAGAAATGCACAAGGGCCCCGAAGGGCCCTTGCAGTGGCAGATGCCGGCAGGAATTACTTCTTGCCCTTCTTGCCCTTCTTGTCGTCGGCGGCGGGCGCGGCAGCCACGACGATTTCTTCGGTCTTCGGCTCGACCGGCGTGGCGATGACGGGGTTCGGCTTGCCGTGCGTCACGACCTTGATGCCTTCCGGCAGCTTGATGTCGTTGACGTGCAGCGAGTGACCCTTGGTCAGGCCGGACAGGTCCACCTCGATGAACTCGGGCAGTTGCTGGGCCAGGCAGGTGATCAGCAGCTCGGTCACGACATGGTTGACCGTGCAGTGGTCGGTCTTGACGGCCGGGGACACGTCTTCACCGATGAAGTGCAGCGGCACCTTCTTCGTGATCTTGGTCGTGCCGTCCACGCGCTGGAAGTCCACGTGCAGGACTTGCGGCTTGTAAGGGTGCATCTGGAAGTCGCGCAGCAGCACTTGCGTGTTGCTGCCGTTGAGTTCCATGTCCAGCAGCGAGCTGTGGAACGCTTCCTTCTTGAGGGCGTGGAAGAGCGCGTTGTGATCGAGTTCGATCATGACGGGCTCACCGGCGCCGAAAACAATACCCGGCACCTTGCCGGCCACACGCAGGCGGCGGCTCGCTCCGGTCCCCTGCAACTTGCGCTCGAAGGCGACAAACTTCATGGTTTTCTCCAAAAGAGAACGGCGCCCGCGACCAGGCACCGTGTGAAAAAGCCGCCTTGCAGCGGCCAGGGCGTTCCGATCAGAACTTGTTGTTCTGCTCGGAGAGATTGGGAGGGTCCCGCTTGCGGGAGGGACCCCACTCGGACTGATCAGAAGTTGTTGTTCTGCTCCGAGAAAAGGCTGGTGACCGACTCGCCATCCGAGATGCGGCGGATGGTTTCGGCGAACAGGAAGGCCACCGACAGCTGGCGGATCTTCTTGCAGGCCTTGGCGGC